>JBEIQZ010000549.1:0-4199 GCA_040376255.1 Alphaproteobacteria bacterium | reverse complement strand
TGCTGCTGGCGGGCGCGGGGCAGCCGGGGGGCTGGGGCGGCCCGGCGGGCTGGGGGGTGTCGGCGGTGCTGGCGGCGATGCTGACGCTGGGGCTGAAGCCGGAGGGCCAGTGGGTGCTGGTGCAGGCGCTCGGGCTGGGGCTGCCGCCTGCGGTGCTGCTGCGGATCAGCGGGCCGCGCGTGATGATGCCGCTGATGGCGTTCGTCGGGCCGATGATCCTGCTCGCCGCGTGGCCGATCATCCCGGAGATGACCGGGAGCGTGCTGATCGCGAGCCTCGCGCTGTACGTCACCTGGTTCGTGGTGCCGTTCGTGGAGGCGTCGATGAAGCAGGCGCAGGGGGCTGGCGACGGGAAGGACGGGGCGCCCGCTTTTGATGAGGGGACGCGCGCCGGGGTGATGTCGGCGGCGCTGATCGGGCTGTTCCTGTTCGAGCCGCTGCGCCGGGTGTGGGTGGCGGAATTGGGCGACGGCGGGATCGGGCTGCTGCCGCTGCTGCTCGGCGGGGCGCTGCTGATGGGCGGGACGCTGCTGGTTCAGCGCAAGCTGCTGAAGCTGGACAGCCCCGACATGAGCGTGATCCTGGGGCTGGTGATGCTGGGGGCGTCGGTGTCGCTGCCGCTTCAGCTTGATCACACCTGGCTGACGCTGGGCTGGGCGGTGGAGGTGGCGCTGCTGTCGCTGCTGCACCCGCGCATCCGGCAGCCGCTCATCCAGAACGGCGCGTTCATCCTCGCGCTCATCGTGGCGTGGCGGCTGTTCTTCTCGGCGGACGCCTGGGTCGGGGAGGGCGGTCAGGGCGCGGACGGGATGATCGTGCTGAACTGGAGCCTCTACACCTGGGGCGTGCCGATGGTCGCGCTGTTCGTGGCGGCGCAGCGGTTCCGGCAGGCGCCTGCGGTGGCGATGATCCCTGGCGTGTTCTACACGCTCGGCATCGGGATGGGGTTCGCGCTGCTCAACATCGAGATCTCGCATGCCTTCGCCCGCGACGGGCAGCTCTCCTTCCTGAGCGGGGATCTCGCCCAGGAGATGACCCGCTCCATCGGCTGGGCCTGCTTCGGGCTGCTGCTGATCCTGGTCGGGGTGTGGCGGGAGTCGCGGTGGACGCGGCTGGCGGGGCTGCTGTTCGCGCTGCTCGGCGTGGCGAAGGCCTGCCTGTTCGACATGTGGCAGCTCTCCGGCTTCTACCGGGTCGGGTCGTTCTTCTGCATGGCCATCGCGCTGATGCTGGCGGCCATCGCCTTCCAGCGCATGGTGCTGCGGGACGAGAAGACGGAGCGGGACGAGCGGGAGAAGGGCGCGGGCGGGAAGGATAACAATGGCGGGAGAGGGGAGGGGACATGAGGGCGCTGATCCTGCTGCTGCTGGCGGCTGACCTGTCACGATACCCGTCGATGGCGACGGCCACGCTCCCGAAGGGGCCGGGGCTGCTGCCGCTGCCGCCGGAATTGGTCGGGGCGTGGGGCGACGATCTCGACCGATCGATGCTGCTGCTGGACAGCGCGGGCGAGCCGGTCCCCTACACGGTGCTTCGGAACGAGGGCTGGATGGAGGAGGATCGGCGCTTTGCCACAGCCCGCCCGGTCGGGGCGGGAGAGTGGCAGACCGGGAGCTTCGATATGCCGGTCGGTGCGCTGGAATTGCGCGTGCGCGAGGAGGCGTTCGTCGCGCGGGCCTGGGTCGGGCAGATGAACGGCGAGAGCTGGCTCTGGCAGGAGCGCGGGCTGGTGTGGCGGGTGGAGGGCGGCACCTCCAACCTGAGATTGCCGGTGCTGTCGGGCTTCGGCCCCTACCGGGTGCGGCTGGAGCCGCTGCGCGGATCGGCCCCGTCGCTCACCGGCGTGGAGGGGCTGCGGGTGCGCGCGGCGGGCGCGGAGATGCTGGTCGAGGACATCGACATGCCCGCGCCGGAGATCAATGAGGAGGGGTTCGCCCGCTACCGGATCGCGCTGCCCGGCCCCCGCGAGATCCGCAGCGTCGAGCTGACCGTCGAGGACGACGACATCTTCTCCCGGCGCGTCCGCCTCTACGGCGACCCGTCCAGCATGGAGCGCGAGGCCACCATCACCCGCGTCCGCATCGACAGCGGCGCTGACAGCCCCGGCCCGCGCGTCAACCTCGACGACACCGCCGTCCGGGGCGTCCGCATCCAGGGCCGCTCCCTGATCGTCGACGTTGAGACTGAGCGCGGCGAGCCGCTGAAGATCCCGCGCGTCCGGATCTATTCCACCGGCGTCGTCGTCCTCGCCGAGCGCGACGTCGCCACAATCTACGCCGGGACCCTCGAACCTGAGGGCGCCTATGACATCAAGATCGCCGCCCAGGAATTGCTGCGCGGCACCGCCTGGAGCGGCAGCGTCGGCGCCGCCACCCCGAACCCGGCCTGGGTGCCGCCCCCCACCCGCGAGGGCGTCGACGGCCCCGGCGCCGTCCTCTACCCCGTCCCCCAGAAGTGGCAGCGCCGCATCATCGCCTCCCCCGGCTGGGTGCGCGTCCCGCTCGGCCCCGAGGTCCTCGCCCACGCCGCCCGCAGCCTCGCTGACCTCCGCGTGATCGACAAGGACGGGCGCGAGATCCCGTTCATCCGTCAGTCCTGGAGCGCCGAGACCGCCCCGGAGGAGGCCACCTTCTCCCAGGCCGAGGACGGCACCACCCTCGTCCGCGTCCAGAACCGGCTCCCGCTCTCCGCCGTCGGGCGCATGGTCATCGAGGTCGAGCCCGCCACCTTCGTCCGCTCCGTCGAATTGCTCCAGGATCGCGGCCTCGCCACCCAGACCCTCCGCAGCCGCACCTGGGCCTCCGAGCAGCAGGGCCACCGCCTCGCCCTCGATCTCGACGCCGACCTCGGCGCTGAGGTCACCCTCCGCATCCGGAATGAGGGCAACCCGCCGCTGAAGATCAAGCGGATCACCCTCACCCGCCCCGCCAGCGAATTGCTCGTGTGCGTCCCCGAGGGCGGCGCCCGCCTGCTCTACGGCTCCGAAAAGGCCGACGCCGCCTGGTACGATCTCTCCATCCTCCGCGCCCAGGTGTTGCGGATGCCCGTCGCAGACGCCACCCTCGCCGCCGAGGAGCCTGTCAGCGGCGAGGCCGCCAGCACCGATGTCGACAAGGGCGCCGCCGCCGTCGCGCTCGGCATCCTGGCGGTCGGGCTGGTCGGGATGACGCTCCGGCTGCTCTGGTCGCAGACACCGGAAGAGGAGCCGCCTGCTGGGTGATGGGCCGCTTTTTACGGAGATTACCCCCCGCGCTCTGTTTTTTGCGGGGGTAACCCCCCGCACCGGGACGGCGCTGGCGCTTGTCCCTCCCCCCGCGCTAAGGCGCGACGGCTGGCCCGTGCCGGGGGTGAACGCAAGGGGCGATAGTATTTGTCGCGACGACTCTTTTTGGGTTTTACGCCCCTTACGTCCACCGGGCCAGCCGGGGCGTATCAGGGAACACGGTCGGGCAAGAGGTTCGGGAGTATCTGGGGTTTTCCTGTATTTTTACAGGTGGGCGGGTGGATCAGGGTTGGAGGTGTTGCTGCTCAGGGCAATCCTGTACAGGATCGAGGCTGTGGCAGAGGCGTACAGAGGCTGTCCGGCAGGATGGAGGCTGTAGCAGCGGTTCCACAGGGGCTCTACAGTCGGTTTGCCTGTGTGGCGGCGCCTCCACAGGGGCTCTACAGTCGGTTTGCCTGTGTGGCAGCGTCTCCACAGGGGCTCTACAGTCGGTTTGCCTGTGTAGCGGCGTGCTGAAGAGGCTCTACAGGAGTTTTGCCAGTGTGGCGGCGCCTCCACAGGGTCTCTACAGTCGTTTTACCAGCGTAGTAGCGTCCTGAAGAGGCTGTCCTGCAGGAAGGACTTTTGCTGTTGCCCTCACCCGTCAGCCTGCGGCTGCCACCCGGCTTACGCTCCTTCGGCCCTCCCGCGTGGCGGGCGAGGGGACGGAGGGGACGGACGGAAGGACTTTTCTTGCTGCCCTCCCCCTGCCCCATATACCTCCCCCCGCCCCATATACCTCCCCCCACCCCATATACCTCCCCCCGCCCCATATATCGGCGATCCCTCCCCTGTCCATTCTCCAAGACCGTTCCCCGATACGCCCCGGCTGGCCCGGTGGATGTGGGGGACGTAAAACCAAAAGAGCCCCCGTCGTTCCAGATATTATCGTCCCCCACATTCACCCAGGGCTTGGGCCAGCCGTCGCGCCATCTTT
>JBEIQZ010000479.1:0-4861 GCA_040376255.1 Alphaproteobacteria bacterium | reverse complement strand
CCCGGCGCTCTGCCACCCCTCGCGGCTGACGCTGATCCCGCCTGAGAACTTCCTCGCCCGCCCTGCCCTCTGGCTGCGCGGGATCTCGCGGCAGCGCGCGCATGTGTGTCCGGCCCCGGCGTTCGCCTACGCGCTCTGCACGGAGCGCATCCGGGACGAGGAGCTGGAGGGCTGCGACCTGTCGTCGTGGAAGATGGCGCTGAACGGGGCGGAGCCGATCAGCGCCAG
Organism: Alphaproteobacteria bacterium; assembly: GCA_040376255.1. Taxonomy (GTDB): domain Bacteria; phylum Myxococcota_A; class UBA796; order UBA796; family SXON01; genus JBEIQZ01. The sequence continues at coordinate 4,633 of JBEIQZ010000479.1, read as the reverse complement.
CGCGGCGCGGGCGTTCTCGGCGCGCTTCGCGCGGTGGGGGCTGTCTGAGAGCGCGATGACGCCGGTCTACGGGCTGTCAGAGGCCGCCCTCGCGGTCAGCTTCGGCACGATCCGCGAGCCCTTCCGCAGCACGCGCTTCCAGCAGGAGGCGCTGCGGCAGGGGCGCGCGCTGCCTGTCGCGGGCGGGCAGGCGGGGGAGCAGGCGGGGGAGCAGGCGGTCGAGCTGGTGAGCGTCGGCCCTCCCCTCCCCCGCTTCGCCGTACAGATCCGCGATCGCGGCGATCAGCCGCTGCCGGAGGGCTGGATCGGGCGCATCTATGCTTCCGGCCCCTCGGTGATGACCGGCTACTTCGACGCCGGGGGCAAGGCGCCGCCCAGCCCGATCCGGGACGGTTGGCTGGACACCGGCGACCTCGGTTTTCTGCACGGGGGTCAGCTCTACATCACCGGCCGCGCCCGCGATCTGATCATCATGCGCGGGCGGAACCACCCGCCGCAGGAGATCGAGCAGGCGCTCGACGCGGTGGAGGGCGTCCGCACCGGCTGCGCCGCCGCTGTCGCGCGCATCGACGGCGAGGGCGAGCAATTGCTGGTGTTCGTGGAGGTGCGCGAGGCGCTGCCGGGCCTGGAGGACGCCTGCCGCCGCGCCGTCCTCGGCGCCACCGGCCTCGACCCGACCCGCCTGCTGCTGCTGCCCCCCGGCACCCTGCCGCGCACCTCCTCCGGCAAGATCCGCCGCGCCGAGACGCTGCGGCTCTGGGAGGCGGGCCGCCTGCTGCCGCCTGACGCGGTCGATCCGCTCCACATCGCCGGGATCATGGCGCGGAGCGTCGCGGGGAAGATCGGGATCAAGCTGTAGGGTGAGGCCGGAGCTGCGAATCAGGCTACGCAGCGATCCCGCCCGGTGCGAAAGATTCTATACAGTCAGAATGTCTCCATCTGTCACAGCACCACATGGAACCTGAATAAAGCTGCGAATCCCTTGACAGCCCACCTCTCCGCTCTGCGGCACACGCCTTGCATGTATGGCTGGCGAACCCAGGAAGACGATGATGAACGTTTCGGCTGAGACTGAGTCCCTCTACCAGCGCCGCAACCAGGCCGTCGCCCGCAGCCTCTACCGCCAGCTCCGCACTGAGGGCTTCTCCCACCAGCAGATCATCGAGTTGTCCACGACGCTCCTTGATTTCGTCACTGAAGACATCAAGAGCGACAGCAGCGACCAGGAATAAGCCCGCACCGACCTGCCGCGCTCAGCCGGTCAGCAGCCCCAGCCCGACGCGGGCGGCGCCCGGTAAGCCCTGCGTAAGCGTGTACGCGCCGGAGTTGAGCGCCAGGAAGGACTGGAAGGCCGATGGCGAGCGCGCCAGCGCTGCGACGAGCCTGCGCCGCAGCCAGGGGCGGCGGGCGACCCACACGAGCAGCCGCGTCAGGCGCTCGGCGCGCCCGGTCAGCGCGCGGTACGCCGCTTCATAGCCCGCGATCTGATCGGCACAGACCGCATCGACCAGCGCCTCGGCGCAGGCCATCCCGAGCGAGATCCCCTCGCCGGTGATCGCGTCCGCGTAGCCCGCCGCGTCCCCGACCAGCAGCACCCGCCCCTTCACCCGTCGATCCACGCGCACATCGAACGGCCCTGCGCCCCGGATCGCGCTCTCCGGCGGGCCGAGCTTCGCGGCGAGATCGGGGAAGCGCTCCAGGAACAGATCGTAGTTGCCGCGCGGCCCGTCCCAGAGGAAGGCCAGCCCGACGCGCTCCGGCCCGGTCGGCGTTACGTAGGCCTCGACGCCCGCCTGCCACCAGACCTCGACGAAGGGGCTCCAGGGCTTGACCGTGAAGTGGCGCCGGATACCGAGCCGCCGCTTCGGCGCGTGCGTCACGGCGAAGCCGGCCTTCTTGCGGATCTGGCTGTGCAGCCCGTCCGCCGCCACCAGCAATCGCCCGCTGACCGCGCCCCGGCTGGTGAGCAGCGCTACATGGTCGCCCGCGTCGGTGAAGTCCAGCGCCTCCACGCCCTCCTGGATCTCGACGCCGAGCTGCAGCGCCCGCGCCCGCAGCCCCTCAGAGAGCGCGAGGCGCCGCACGCCCAGTCCCGGCCCCTCGATAAAGTCGGCCTCGGCCACGACCGCCTCTCCTGCGCGGTCGCCGTCGATATAGCGGATCCCCCGGAAGGGGTGGACGCCCCAGGCGGGGATCTCCACGCCCATGCGCTCCAGCCGCCGCACGCAGGGCGGCATCAGCCCCTCGCCGCAGGCCTTGTCCACCGCCCCGGTGCAGCGCTCGATCACCACTGCCGAGCGCCCGCGCTGAGCTGCGTAGCAGGCCACCGACAGCCCGACCGGCCCGCCTCCGACAATCACCAGATCCGCTATCGCCACCGGCGCTCCTGTCTCCCGACTCTATCCCTGACTAGATACTGCCTGCCGTCAGGTTCCAGGTGATCGAGTCCGGGGGCAGCGGGCCGATGGTGGATCGTACAAACGCCTTCGTCGCCGCGTCCCAGATGTAGGAGCGCAGCTCCTTCTGATCGTCAGCGGCGACGTAGAGCTCCAGCTTGCCGTCCTTGTCCAGATCGGCGGCGTAGCTGGTGTGTTCGAAGCCGGAGGACTTGTCTTCGATATTGACAGAGGTCCACTTCCCGGCCTTGTCAGCGGTCAGGAACCAGATGCCGGTCTTGATCGCGGCGGCGATCAGATCCTTCTTCCCGTCCCCGTCGAAGTCGCCGGGAATGAGGAAGCGGCACTGCTTGTCGTCGATGGTCGCCAGCACCTCGTGGGTGAAGGTGCCGTCCTTCTTCAGCGTGTAGCGGCGGATCTCGACCGGCTTGACCACGCGGGCCTTGCCGTCCGGCCCCACCTCGGTCTCGGCCTCGATCACCGAGTACAGCTCTGCCTTCTTGTCGCCGTCCATGTCCGCGACGAGGATCTCCTTGGCGTGCGAGCCGCCGAGATCGTCCACCACGGTCGGCTTGTAGGCGGCGCCGTCCCACCGGTACATCCGGACCTGGCCGGGCTGGGACTTGCCGGAGGCGTTGTTGCGGCCGGAGGGCGTGACGAAGAACTCGTTCTTGCCGTCGCCGTCGATGTCCCCGATCTCGACCTCATGCACGAAGGTGTCGGCCTGCTTGTCCAGCTCGGTCACGGTGAGCTTGCCGTCCGCGCCGAAGCTGCCGACGCCGATCACGCCGAAGTCGTGGGTGGCCATCACGATGTCGTCCTTGCCGTCCCCGTTCACGTCGCCGATCTCGACGTCGCGGATGCGGTTGAACTTGCCCTCCCACTGCGGCGCCCACCAGGTCTCATTGCCCCACTTCCCGCCCGCCACCTTCCACTCCTTCAGCCGGGCCTTCTCCGCGCCGATGGTCAGCAGCCCGCCCTGGAAGGGCAGGATCTTGTGGAAGACGTTGGACTCGGCGTCCTCGACGGTGTAGCTCTTCCAGCCCGCCGCCTCCTTGCGCCAGATCGTCATCAGCGCCGGGCCGGGCTTCGACTTGCCGGTCACCGGGTCCTTGATGAACTGCGCTGATCCCATGAACAGGCTCGCCACCTCCCCGGCCGCCGGAACCTCCTGCCGCAGCTCGCGGGGCGGCGGGGCCGCGACGGTCGCCGGGGTCGCGACGGTCGCCGGGGGCGGGGTGGTCCCGGCGCTGCTGTCACAGCCCGTGAGGAGGCTCAGGAACATCGGCAGAATTGGCATAGGGTCTCCTGGGAGCGGCACGCTAACCCGCAGCGGCGGCGGCGGCAGGAGCAATGGGATACTAAGCAGAGAGGATAAGACATACCATGATGCCCCAAATGATGCTGTTCACCGACTGGCCCCGGTTACTTGTCCGGGGCTGTCATGCACGCTGAGGCTGCCCTACGCGGGTTGCTGCTGGCGATGATCGTACTGGTGTTCTTTCTGTTCCGCCCGTTCCTCGACGCGCTGGTGATCGCGATGGTGGTCGCGCTCCTGAGCGAGCCGCTGCATGCGTGGCTGTATGCGCGTCTGCCCCGTCGCATGGGGGACGGGTGGCGGCACGGGCTGGCGACGGCGCTGACGGTGACGCTGGTCGCGGTCGGGATCATCAGCCCGGCGGTCACGCTGATCACGCTGGTCGTGCGCGAATTGCAGGTGCTGATCCTCACCACCTCCGAGAGCTTCGAGGGCGACGCGATGCAGCGGCTGCTGGCTCCAGTGCTGGAGAACCCGCTGGCGCAGCCGTGGATCGCCCAGATCGGCGACCCGCGCTGGCTCCAGCAGACGATCACCGACGGCGCGCGCTCGATGCTGCTGAGCCTCGGGAGCCTGATCACCGGCAACCTCTCCGAGCTGGTCTCAGGGGCGGCGCGGCTGGTGCTGAAGGCGCTGATCTTCGTGCTGGCCTGGGCCACGCTGCTCTATCAGGGCAAGGAGCTGGGCGGGTGGGCGGTGGCGACCAGCCCGCTCCGTCCAGAGTACAGCCGCCGGCTCTACGCAGTCTTCGCCGAGTTTTCCCGGAGCGTCGTGCTGGCAGGCATCGTCTGCGGGGTCGTTCAGGGGATGATCGCCGGGGTCGGCTACTGGCTCGCCGGGGTCGAGCGTCCGCTGCTGTTCGCCATCCTCACCGGGATCCTCGCCTATGTGCCGATGATCGGGACCGCGCTGGTGTGGG
>JBEIQZ010000145.1:0-11460 GCA_040376255.1 Alphaproteobacteria bacterium | reverse complement strand
CGCCCTCTGGGATCGCGCCACCGACGCCGTCCAGGAGCGCCCGCTGGTCAAGCCCGTCCAGACGCTCTCGCTGAGCGCCGACGGGAACGCGATGCTCGTCTTCCACACCCTCGAAGACAGCCCCGATGACCCGACCGACAGCCCGTTCCGTGGCGAGTGGGCGGTGACCCAGGTGAACCTCACCGATCTCCGCTCCAACCCGCTGCTGCTCCCCGCCGAGCCGCAGGGCTACACCGTCAGCGAGGACGGTCGCTACGGCTTCTTCATCCTGAAGGATCTCCCGTTCCTGGAGAGCCTCTCCTTCAGCACCCTGCTCAACACCGAATTGAGCCTCCCCAGCATCCCGCTCTACGTCGGCGTCCTGCCCGGCACTGCGACCGCCTGGGCCAGCCAGGTGTACGATCTGGGCCGGGTGAGCTTTTATGACGCTGACACCGGCAGCCTCGACACGATCACCGGCTTTGAGCTGAACGCCAACATTGAGCATTGAACCCGGCTGATATCTACTGGATCTCCCGCTCCAGGTACCGCTTCACCTCGTCGTACAGCCCGGCCTGGTTGGCATAGCTGACGTAGCGGCGGGCGGTGTCGAGCCATTCCAGGGTGGTAGGCTTTACGCGGTCGAGGCTGGCGAGCAGGTCGCTCTGCTGGATGGGGCGGAGGCGGCCATTTTTTACTGCGTCGTGCAGGGCGCGCTCGCTGGCGAGGGCGGCGAGGTGGGAGAGGTCGGCGCCGGAGAAGCGCGGGGTGCGGCGGGCGACGCTGGCGAGGTCGAGCCGGTCGGTGGGGCGCTCCTGGAAGGCGAGGCCGAGGATCTGCTCGCGGGCGACGGGGTCGGGGGGCGGGACGAAGATCACGCGGTCGAAGCGGCCGGGGCGGCGGAGGGCGGGATCGACGTCCCAGGGGGCGTTGGTGGCGCCGAGGATCAGCACCGAGGCGTTGTCGGACTGCACGCCGTCCATCTCGGCGAGCAATTGGTTGACGAGGCGGCGGCCGGGGCCGTGGCGGATCTGGTGGCGGGCGGCGGCGAGGGCCTCGATCTCGTCGAAGAACAGGATGGTGGGCGCCTCGTCGCGGGCCTGCTCGAACAGCGCGTGGAGCCGCTTCTCGCTCTCCCCGAGCCACATGTCGAGCACCTGCGGGATCTCCACCGGCAGGAACGACGCCCCGCACTCCCCGGCGGCGGCGCGGGCGAGGTGGGTCTTGCCGCAGCCCGGCGGCCCGTAGAGCAGCAGCCCGCCGCCCGCCTGCTTGCCGTAGGCGCGGAACAATTCCGGCTGCTTCAGCGGGTAGACGATGTCCATGCGGAGCCGCTCCTTGAGCGCGTCGAGGCCGCCGACGTCGCTGAAGGTGAGCGTCGGGCGCGAGCGGGCGGGCTTTTTGGCCGGGGCGCCGCTCCCGTCCTGATCGTCGGGCATCGGCTGGATGGGGACGTTCGGCAGCAGCCGGATCGGGGCGCGGCCTGAGGGCCGGAGCGCGCGATCCAATTCCAGGTCGCGCAATTCCGGGTCGCGCCGGATCGCCTCGGCGTAGATCGCCCGCACCTCCTCGATCCGGTCGAGCCGCACCCCGGCGCGCGACAGCTCCCGCTGCTGCTCAGCGCTGAGCCGATCCTGCACCGGCAGCCAGAGGTCCAGCACCTCCGCATGCTGCCCGAGCGCGAGCGCCGCCCGCCCCGCCAGCAGCCGCGCGTCCGGGCGGTCGGCCCGCCGCAGCACCTCGCGGAACTCCGCGAGCGCCCCGGCGGCGTCGTTGTGGTCGAGCAGCGTCCGGGCGATGAGCATGCGGAGCGGCAGGTTGTCCGGCGAGGCGGCGAGAGCCTCGCGGAGCGCGGCGACGGGATCTTCAGGGCTGTTCATTGCGGATCCAGGATCGGGTGAGGGAGGGGAGGGCGGACAGGAGCAGCAGGAGCAGGGCCGCCGGCTCGCGCAGCGTCGCGATCAGCAGGCAGCCGGTGATGAACAGGGCGGCGCTCGCCCCGATAGGGACGCGGACGAGCAGGCGGACGGGCGCGAGGAGCGGCTGGCCGAGCCAGAGCTGCTGCTCCAGCACCCGGTCGCGCAGCAGCGGGTTGATGCCCAGCGCCTCCAGCCAGAGCCGCCGGGCCTCCGCCCACTCCTCGCGGGCGGCGTGGCAGCGGGCCAGCCCCCGGAGCGCCTCAGCGCGCCCCGGATCGATGGCGAGCGCGGCGCGGAACGCCCCCGCCGCCTCCACCGGCTGGTTGATCCGGAGCAGCAGGAAGCCGAGCAGCGCGGGCGGCTCCGGGTCGGCGGGCGAGAGCCGGTGGGCCAATTCGAGCGCCTCGCGGGCCTCGGTGTCGCGCTCCAGCCCCTCGGCGATGACCGCGATCAGGCAGTGCCAGGCGGTGACGTCGGGCCGCAGGCTCACCGCCTCGCGGGCGTAGGGCATCGCGTCCTTCAGGCGGCGCTGGCCGAGCAGCACGGTGGCGAGGTCGGCGAGCAGGTGGGGGTCGTCGGGGGTGAGGGCGAGGGCGTCGCGGAAGGCGGCCTCCGCGTCGTAGAGCCGGTTCGCCGCCCGGAAGGTGCGCCCACGCAGCCGGTAGAATTCGGGCGTCGGGGTCTCCCGCGCGGGGAGCTGATCCAGCAGCGAGGCGGCGTCCTGCGGGCGGCCCATCGCCAGCAGCGCTTCGGCCTTGCGGAATTCGATCATCATGCAGGCAACCCGGTGGTGCCGCGAAACGCACCGGCTCCGGGCGGCTTACACGGCTTGACACCCGCCTTACATCCCCGCCTGTGGCGGCGTCTGCAGCGGCGACAGGTTAGCAGCGTTGATGCCCCTGTACCCGCCGATTGAGCCCTACCGCGCCGCCTTCCTGCCGGTCTCCACGATCCATACGATCTTTTTTGAGGAGAGCGGCAACCCCAACGGCATCCCCGTGATCTTCGTCCACGGCGGGCCGGGCGCGGGCTGCGACCCCGTCCACCGGCGCTTCTTCAACCCGCGCCGCTACCGCATCATCCTCTTCGATCAGCGCGGCTGCGGGCGCAGCACCCCGCACGCCGAATTGCGCGAGAACACCACCTGGGATCTGGTGGCCGACATGGAGCGCCTCCGCCAGCACCTCAACGTGCGGCAGTGGGTGGTGTTCGGCGGCTCATGGGGATCGACGCTGGCGCTCGCCTACGCGGAGACCCACCCGGCCTGCGTGCTGGGGCTGGTGCTGCGCGGGATCTTTCTGCTGCGGGCGAAGGAGATCGGCTGGTTCTACCAGGAGGGCGCGAGCTGGATGTTCCCCGACGCCTGGGAGGGCTACCTCGCCCCCATCCCCGCCGAGGAGCGGCACGACATGGTGGGCGCCTACTACCGGCGGCTCACCAGCCCCGACCTGGAGATCCGGCTGGCGGCGGCGCGGGCGTGGAGCATCTGGGAGGCCCGCACCTCCTGCCTCATCGAGAACCGCGATCTCGTTCAGAAGTTCAACGAGCCGGAGAAGGCGCTTGCCTTCGCGCGGATCGAGTGCCACTACTTCGTGAATCGCGGCTTCTTCTACCGGGACGATCAGCTCCTGCTCGACGCGCACCGCATCCGGCACATCCCCGGCTTCATCGTCCAGGGGCGCTATGACGTCGTCTGCCCGGCGCGCTCAGCCTGGGATCTCCACCTCGCCTGGCCGGAGGCCGGCATCGAGATCGTGCCGGACGCCGGCCACTCCGCCTTCGAGGCGGGGATCGAGTACCGGCTGGTGGCGGCCTGCGATGAGCTTGCGCGGCGGTTCGGCACGTGAACCTGGAAAAAGATGGCGCGTTGGAAAAAAGCCTAAACCGGCATGAGGCAGGGGCCGTACTGCCGGACATGTGGATTGCATCCCGGAACAACCAACGCGGCGCGACGAGCATCGAGTACGCGCTGATCGCCATGATCATCAGCATCGTCGTTATGGGCGGCTCGCTGGCCTCCGGGCTGGATCTGGCGATGGTCTTCGATGCGGTGCGCGCCGCGTTCTGATCCCGCGCTGTCCCTCGCTATCCCTCGCGCAGGTTCTCCATAAGGCCGCTGACATCCATTGTGTCGAGATCCCGATCCCCGTCTGCGTCCGGGCGGTGTGCAGACGGGGTCTCCTCCTCCTCTTCCAGAACCGCCGGACCGAGCATTCCGAGGGCGACGGCGACCAGGAGGGGGGAGGCGGAGAGTCGGATGAGGCGGCGTGTCGGCATGGGGGAAGGATAACCACCCGCGCGGCAGATGGGCGGACAGATTCTGTCACCCGTCGTCAACGCTACAGAATGGACAGGATCTGAATCAGCTCAAGGGAGCAGGAAGGCGGGCGCATGCGCGGTCGTTCCGGGGTCAATCCGGGTGCCGGTGAGCAGATTGAGGCCGCCACGGTGCTCTTTGACAGAACCTTCCCACAAGATGACGCTCCCGTCCACGAGCCGCACCTGCCCCGGCTCCCCCTCGGCGGCACCGTTCAAACTGTGTTCATTGAGCAGCACGCTCAGGTTGCGGAACACCGCTCCGGCGGGCTTCTCCTCTTTTTTCTGCTCTCCCTCCGGCTCCTTCGCCACCTGGAGCAGCGAGTAGCCGCGATCCTCGGTCCGCTCAGCGGGATCGGGATCGGCGAGGCTGTGCCAGAGCAGGGCGCTGGCCCCGGCGGCGGCGGCGCGGGCGATGAGCGCGGCGACCATGCGGGCCTGGTACGCCTGTCCGCGCCCCTCCGGGCCGCGCGAGGGGACGCTGATCTCGGTGATCCAGACGGGCCGGTCGTTGATGCGCTGGCGCATGGCGTGGATGCCGTTGACGACGCGGCCGGACTCGTCAGAGTAGGTGTGGAGCGAGAGGATGTCGAAGGAGGCGCGCACCCCGTCGATGGCGAGCAATTCGTCCATCCACGCCCAGGTGCTCTCGGCGGCGGGCCGGTAGAGGCCGCCGTTGAGGATGCGGGCCCCGGGGTAGGCGTCACGGATGGCGGCGCTGGAGGCGAGCAGGACGGTGGCGTACTGCTGCGGGGTGCAGAAGGTGGACGGGTCGTACTTGCGGACGGGATCGATGGGGAGCGTCGTGTTCTTCAGATCGGGCTCGTTGTCGATCTCCCAGTAGCGCACCGGGGCCTTCAGGCCGGGCATGTCGTCGTTGCCGTCGCCGTCGTAGCGCTCGACCAGCGCCCGCACATAGGCGCGGTAGCCCTTCAGATCCTCAGGGACGTAGCGCTCGGTGTAGTTGCCGGTGCGGTTCCCCGGCCACGGGCTCACCATCCCGATGGGGATCAGCCCCTCGCCCTGGACGGCGGTCACCCACTGATCCATCTGGCGGATCTCCTCAGGTTGATCCTTCAATCCCTGCCAGGATACGTAGGGGAAGTTGAACGTGTGGCCCCGGACGACGCGCGCCCCGAGCGCGGCGGCGAGGCGGGCGTCCTGGTTGAGCTGGCGCTGCGGCTCCGGCTCCTCAGGGTACTTCCGGTGCGGGATGGCGACGGCCTCGTTGATGCCGAGCAGGAACGCGCCCTCGACGGGCGGGCGGGCCTCCGGCGCCGGGATCAGCGCGACCGGATCTCCGATGATCTTCTCTGCCCGGCTGCAACCCGCCGAGCCGATGAGGAGCAGCAGGCCGATCACTTGACGATACGCAGGTGCGATCCTGGCTTCCCGACCGGGGACGGCGCCGGGGGCGGCGCGGGCGGCGGCGCCTTGCGCGGCACGTCGCGCGGGAGCTTGAATTGGAGCTGCAGGAAGGCATGCCAGGGGAAGAAGCAGGTGCAGAGCCGATCGAAGGACAGCACGCACTCGAACCCGTCCTCCTCGAAGCGCGGGCGGTTGTGCCGGTGGTAGCGCGCCGGGAGGTCGATGGGCAGCTTCTCCTTGAACTGGCTCAGGATGGAGTCGGGGATGCCGCTGTCGTCGAGCTCCTGGCTGTCGAAGATCAGGAACATGTCCAGCCCCAGCGCGAACCCGTGCTTCAGCGCCTGCATGCTCAGGTTGCCGGTCGGGTCGGGCGTCCAGTCCTCGCCGGGGGGCTGCTGCGGGTCGATCAGGTGGAGCTGCGGGCGCGCCGGCGTGGCAGGCGCCGTCTCCACCGAAGGCAGCGGCACGCCCGCCATGTCCTCGGGCCGGATCTCCAGCATCCGGGACAGCAGGATCAGGTCGTCCACCGTCAGCGGCTCCTCGCCCGCCAGCCGCCGCCGCAGGCTGGGGCGGTCGATCCCCAGCCGCAGGGCCACCTCGGCGGTGTTGAGCCCCTTCCGGCGGATGAACTCGCGGAGAAAAACCAGCAGGGGTTCGGACGGGCGATCCAAGACGGCACCTCTCGACAGGCGTTGACAGGCAGGGTTGCCGCCGCCCATCTATCTCACTTCTTCGGCGGATGCTTGTGCGGCGGGTGCGCCTTCGCCGGGGTGGAGGAGCCGGGGCTGCCGCCGTTGATGTCGACGGTGGCGCCCTTGTAGGTCTGCATGCCGCCGCTCTTGACAGTCCCGTTGGCGCCGGCCTCGTACACCGCGCTGGCGCCCGCGCTCACGTCGATGTTGGCGTCGGCCTTCAATTCGAAGTCCATGCACTTGAAGGAGATCGTCTCCGTCGCCTCCACCACAAAGTCCTTCTCGACCTTTGTGGTGATCACCTTGTTGGCCGAGTGCAACTCCTGGTAGATCGCCTTGTTCTCGGTGGTGGAGATGATCTCGATGCGCTCAGCGCCCGCCGTGTCGTCGAAGTCCAGCCAGTGCGAATTCCGCGACCAGAAGCGGCGGTGATCGTCGTTGCCGTCCTCGTTCGCGTACACCGTCGGATCGTCCGCACCGTTGTAGAGCGCCCCGACCATGTAGGGCGACATCGTCTTGTAGGAGAAGCCGATCAGCACCTCCGTCCCGATGTCCGGCAGCATCACCAGCCCCCGGCTCGCGCCCGCCATCGGGGTCGAGAGGCGGATCCAGCCCGACTCCGGCGGCTGCTCGTGATCCACCGGATACTTGATCTTGATCTTGCCGTGCTTGTCGGCGTCCTTGTTGTCCACCACCAGCCCGACCACCAGCCCGTTCATCATGCTGCACCCCGGCTCAGTTGATCATCGTCATCGAGCCCTTGAGGACGAGCTGCCCGCCGGCCTTCACCGTGCCGTTGGCGCTGCTCTCAAAGGTCATGTTGGCCCCTGCCTTCATGCTGATGTTGTTGGATGCTTCGAGGATGAAGTCCATGCACTTGAACGAGATCTTGTTCTTGGCCTCGACGATGATGTCCTTGCCCGAGTAGATCGAGAGCACCTTGGCGGTGGAGTCCCAGATGATGCGGATCTCCTCGTTGTGGGTGATCAGCTCGATGCGCTCAGCGCCGGCGGTGTCGTCGAAGGTGACGCGGTGGCCGGAGCGGCTCTGGAAGACGCGGAGGTTGTTGGCGCCGTCCTCGTTGGCGTAGGGCGGGACGTCCACGCCGTTGTAGAGGCTCCCGACGACGACAGCGTTCTGGACGTCGCCGTGGACGAAGGAGACAAGCACCTCGTCGCTGACCTCCGGGATGGTCATCCACCCGCGCTTCTGCCCCGCCATCGGCATCGCGAGCCGCGCCCAGAAGCTCTCGGGCATGTCCGGCAGCGAGGGGAATTTCACCTTGACGCGGCCCATCTTCTCAGGATCCACGTTGTCGATGACGATGGCCTCGACGAGGCCGGGCATCTGGCCCTGAGTGGGGCGTCCATGACGATCGGTGACCTTGGGCACTCCGCCGCTCCTCTGCGCTGTCCGGGTCGCGCTGTACAAGTAGGGAGGTGAGTATAACGCAGAACCACCTCCACGGGATCGACAGCCGGGACTTCTGGTTTCAGTCCGGTGTCAATCTGCCGGTTCCTGCGCCGCCGCCCGCTCTGCCACGAGCGCCATCGCCCGGTGGCGGTGGAGCGTGCGCGGCGACACCTGGAGCTCCCACACAAATTCCTGGCGATCCACCAGCCGCAGCCCCAGCGGCCAGGGCCACGGCCCCCCGTCGAGCGCGGCCGGCAGCTCCTCCTCGCTGAACCGGTGAGCGGGCGCGGTGATCGCGTCGTCGAAGGCGAAGGCGCAGGTGCAGACGAGCCGCCCCCCCGGCGCCAGCAGCCCCGCCGCCTGCGCGAGGATCAGGTGCGGATCGCGGCAGCTGTCCAGCACGTTGGCCAGCACCACCGTCCCGAAGCTCCCGCCGATGAGCGGCGGATCGTGGGCGTCCGCGCAGATCCGCGCGCCCCGGTGCTGCCTGAGCAGCGCGAAGTTCCAGTCCATCCCGACGCTCCGGGCCGAGATCCCGCGCCCGCAGCCGATCTCCAGCACCGGCCCGCGCCCCTCTGCGTGCGCCCGCCCGACCTCCCCGCGCAGCCACACCGTCAGCGCGCTCTCCGGCGAGCCTGCGTAGACCCGGCAGAGGCGCAGGCTCCGCGCGAGCGCCCCGCCGCTCCCCAGCATCAGCGTGTCCTGCAGCGCCGGATCGAGATCCTGCCGCGCCAGCAGCACCGGCCCCTCCGACGCCAGGAAGGCGTCAAGATCGCGCAGGACGATCGGGACGCCGTCCACCACCGGGTAGCGCGCCCCGCAGGCGCAGACCAGGAACGGCCCGTCCTCCGTGAGCCGCCTGCACACCAGACTGCCGTCCTGCATATGGCGGCAGCGCACACAGACGAGCGGCGGCATGGTTGCCCCCGGCTCAGCCACCGACGATCACGTTCGGGCTCCCGACGATCAGGTTGCCGACCCCGCCGCAGTGGGCGGTCATGTCGCCGAGGCGGTGCGCCGGGATGTTGTTGATCCGCACCGTCCCCGACCCGGCGGCGGCCTTCCACTGGTTCGGCCCGCAGCAGGCAGCATGCATGCCGGGGTCGCCGATCCGGAGCGCCATCATCCCGTTCACCATCACGTCGGGCGATCCGCTCATCGCCGGGCCGGTGCAGGGGTGCGGGCAGGCGGGGCATCCGTGCACATCTGCCGGAATAAATGCGTTGTCACCGAGGCGTCCCTGAGGAGGCATGATCACTCCGTACCCGCCGATCATAGCATGATCCCGCGCCCCGGTCGCGCCGCGCAGGCGCGGGCAGCCGCGCCTGGGTTACAGCGCGGTTGCATGCGGCCTTCAGAGGAAGTAGTGTGTCGGGCTGAACAGTCTTGTCAGGAGGATCAGATGAGGGCAGGGGACAACATCGGGGTTCGGAGCGCGTTGGCCTGTGTGCTGTGGCTGGCAGGCTGCACCGGGGAGCCGGACGGGAAGACCGTGGAGCCGCGCCCCTTCTCGGACTGCGACCCGATCTCCTACAGCTACTGCAGCTTCCCGTTCCCCTCCACCTACTACCTGCGCGAGGACAGCGCCTCGCCGACCGGCTGGCGCGTCAACCTCGGCCCCACCACCCTCCCGTTCACCGATCAGGGCGACATCAGCTACCAGCCCCGCCCGGACTTCTGGAACGAGCGCGACGGCTTCTCGCCGCTGGCGCCCTTCGCCATCGACATCCCGAACCTCTCCCTGGACGGCATCCCCGGCCACGATCAGATCGGCGACTCGCTGCTCGACACCTCGCCGCTGATCCTCGTCGATATCGACACCGGCGAGCGGCTGGCTGTCTGGGCTGAGCTGGACATGTCCGACGCCTTCGCCCCGGCCCGCGCCCTCCTCATCTACCCCGCTGTCCCGATGCGGAACGGCCACCGCTACGCCGTCGGCCTGCGGAACCTGAAGGACACCTCCGGCCAGCCCATCGCCCCCACCGAGGGCTTCAAGGCGCTCCGCGACGGCACCGCCACCGACAATTGGGACATCGAGGGCCGCCGCGACCGCTACACAGAGATCTTCGCCGCGCTCACCCAGGCGGGCTGGTCGCAGGGCGAGGTCACCTCAGCCTGGGACACGATCATCGCCTCCACCCAGGGCATCACCGCGAAGGCCGAGCACATCCGGGACGACGCGCTCGCCCAGGTCGGGGAGGACGGGCCGGAGTATGTGATCGACGCCGTCACCGACGACTACAACGAGAACATCTGCCGCCGCATCGAGGGTCACCTCACCGCCCCGCTCTACACTGAGGAGGACGCCGTCTCCACGGTGCTGACCCGCGACGCGGACGGGATGCCCTACATGAACGGCACCACCCAGGTCGCGTTCACCATCCTGATCCCGCGCACCGCCTGCGAGGATCCGCGCCCGCTCCCGCTGATGCAGTACGGCCACGGGCTGCTCGGCGGGCAGGACGAGGTGGAGAGCGGCTACCTCGGGGAGATGGCGAACCAGCGGGGGTTCGTGATCTTCGCCTCTGACTGGACCGGCATGAAGTCGGAGGACTCCGACGCCATCGTCCAGATGATCCTCACCGAGATCGACCGCTTCGCTATCATCCCCGAGCGCTCCCAGCAGGGCTTCGGTGAGTTCTTCGTCACCGCGAAGCTCATGCAGACGGCGATGGTGCAGGACGCCGCTACGCAATTCCCCGACAGCGACGGCAACATGGTGCCGGTCATCGACCCGGACACGCTCTACTACTATGGCAATTCACAGGGCGCGATCCTCGGCGGCTCCTACGTCGCGCTGTCCAATATCGAGCGGGCGGTGCTCGGCGTGGGCGGCGGCCCCTACGCGCTGCTGCTCTACCGCTCGGCAGACTTCACGCCGTTCTTTGTGGTGTTCCGCTCGGTCTATGACGACTCCCGCGATCTCGCGTTCTGGATGATCCTCATGCAGACCCTCTGGGACTCCGCCGAGACGGCGGGCTACGCGCGCCAGATGAACGAGGAGCCGCTGGCGGGGCTGCCCGCGCACCGCATCCTGATGCAGGACGCCATCGGCGACGCGCAGGTGACCACCCTCGGCGCCGCCACGCTCTCCCGCGCCTTCGGGGCGGTGCAGGTCGGCACGCCGGTCAAGGAGATCTGGGGCATCGACACCGTCGCCGGCCCGCACGAGGGATCGGCGCTCGCGGAGTACGACTTCGGCGCGCCCCCCATCCCCTACGAGAACGTCCCGCCCGACGGCGACTTCGACACCCACGAGGACACCCGCCGCAACGTCAAGGCCCAGGAGCAGCTCTGGACGTTCCTCACCACCGGCGTGGTCGAGCACTACTGTGACGGCGCCTGCGATCCGGAGTGACGATGTCTGATCTTGTACACGGGCCGCTGGAGCGGGTGCGCACCGTCTCCGGGGACGAGTCCCCGCCCACCCAGGAGCCGCAGGGCGTCCGCCCCCTCCCCGCCAGCACCCACGTCGCCTGGTACCTGACCGGCACCCGGGAGGACGATCCAGCGGGCGCGATCGCCATGTGCAACGTCCTGCTCTACGCCTGGGATCACCTCGATCAGCGTTGGATCTTCCTCAGCCCGCAGCGCCCGGTCGTCGAGGGCGGGGTGATCGAGCAGCGCCACTACGGCGCGCCGGTCGCCGTCTCCCTGCGCGACGTGCGCGGCACCTGGTCGATCAAGTCGCGGTTCTTCACCCGCTGATACAGGGTCGCGGGAGCAGGTTGAGGGCGCCCTCATGACGCGCTTGCGCGTCAAACGGGCGTCCT
>JBEIQZ010000196.1:0-9598 GCA_040376255.1 Alphaproteobacteria bacterium | reverse complement strand
TCTGCCTAAACCCTACACTCTGAACCCTAAGCCCTGAGCCCTAAACTTGAACCTAAGTCCTAAACCCTACACCCTACACCCTCAAGCCTACACCCTAAACTACAGAGCGACATGGTCTCAAAGCATCTGCCGTCGAATGAGGAGCGGGGGGTGAGCGTGGGGGGAGGGGTGTCGGGGAGGGTGTGGGGGGAGGGAGAAGGGGAGGGGGAAGGGAGAGAGGTGGTGCGGGGGCAGGCGGGGGTCAATGTGTATGCGTTGACGACGCCGGGGATGGCGGGGTGGTATGTGCGGGGGTCGGTGTACTTCGGGGGGGAGGACGGGAGGGCGCTGGTGAGCCCGAGGTTGGAGCCGGGGGTGCGGCTGTGCGCGGACGGGGACGACTGGGCCTGTCCGGTGCTGTCGGTGCCGGTGGGGGTGGATCTGGGGGGCGGGGAGCGGCGGGTGGTGGTGGGGGTGCTGCTGGGGATCGGGGTGGCGCACAACCTGCCGTATTCCAATTGAGGAGCGGGGGAGAGGGGAGCGGCTCAGCCGTGGACGCTCACCCGGACGCCTGCCGGCACCGCCGCCGCGATCTGCTCCAGCCGCGCCCGATCCAGCGGCTCCACCCTCGGATCGGAGGGCTTCCGCGCCACTGAGTAGACCTGTACCTCCGTGATCTGCCCGCCCGCCGCGAGGATCGCCGCGAGCCGCCCGCCCCACGCCGCGATCTCTGCGTCCGTCGGCCCGGCGCCGTCGTACCGCATGAACATGCTCTGGATGGTGATCGCCCGCCGCTGCGCTGTCATTTCCAGGTTCTTCAGCACCCGCGCGAACGGCAGCGTCGTCCCGTCCACCAGCCGGAAGTACGCCTCTGTCCCCGCGTCGAGCTTGCACCACAGCTCATCGAACCACTGGAGCCCCTCCTGCACCCGCTCCCGGTGGAGCAGCGTCGCGTTCGTCAGCAGCCGCAGCGGCACCGCCAGCCCGTGCTGATCCCGCACCTCCCGCGCGATCCGCGCCGCCGCCGCGAACCCCGCCGCAGACGTCGGCTCCCCGTCCCCGGCGAACGCGATGTCCGCCACCCGCCGCAGCGCAGGCTCCACCGTGTCAAACGGCGCCCCCGCCCACAGCTCCCCGCGCGCCTTCCCCAGCAGCCACCCCAATTCCCGCCCCACCTCCTCCACCACCACCCGCCCGTCCCCGCCCATCCCCGCCGTCCGATCCACCTGACAATACGGACAGTCAAAATTACAGACCTTGTCCGGGTTCAGGTTCACCCCGATGGACAACCCCCGCGCCCGCCGCGAGACCACCGCGTACACATAGCGGTTGCTCTCCAGCTCCCGCCGGTGATCCACAAAGTCCATCCTCCGCTCCATCACCGCCTCCTACCGTGCAAACCCGTACCCCTCCATCCCCCGCACCTCCGGTAGCCGCTCCCTCGGCAGCAGCGTAGACCGCACCTGCCACAGCTCCGGAAAAATACGGTACTTCGCCGTCTGATCCAGATAGTCCACCCCCGACGACCCGCCCGTCCCGACCCGCCGCCCGATCACCCGCTCGACCATCCGCGCATGCCGGTTCCTGAACAGCAGGAGCTGCTGCTCCGCCTCCACGACCGTATCCAGCAGCAGCCGGGGCCAGGCCAGCAGGGGCAGATCCCGGAAGGACTCGATGAACAGCAGCCCCGCGTGGACGCGCTGAAGCACCGGATCAGCCGGAAACAGGAACCCCTTCAGCCCCTCCAGCGCCGACTCGACCCGCGCCGTCGTCGCCGCCCGCGTCTCCTCTCCGAGCCCCGCGACGAGGCGCTCGATGCTCTCGCGGTGGTACTTCTCGCTGCGATCGAAGTAGTCCTGCATGAAGGCGTGGACGGTCTCCTCATCGCCGGGATCGCCGGGGCGGGAGCCGTGGATGGGGGTGCGGGAGAGCCAGGCGTGGAGGGCGGCGCGCAGGGTCATCTCGGCGCGGGCGTTCTTTATGCGATCCCAGACCCAGGCGTCGCTGCTGTCTTTTTCGCCGAAGGTGCGGATATGATCGAGCGGGTTGGTGCCGCCATACGTGACGCGGGTGGCCTCTTCAAGGCCGAGGACGATCTCCATCTCGCGCAATTGGAAGCTCTGGAACCCTGAGGAGGGGAAGAGGTTGTCGCGGAAGGCGAGGAAGTCCTGCGGGGGGAGGGTCTCCATGACGCGGAACTGGTCGACGGCGAGCTTCAGGATCTCGTTGACGCGGTTGAGGTGGTGGACGACGAAGGGGACGGCGTCTTCGGGGACGAGGGGGCTGGCGAGGTGGTCGCGGGCGAGGCGGAGCTGCGTGAGGATGAGCTTGAACCAGAGCTCATAGGTCTGGTGGACGATGATGAAGTGCAGCTCGTCGGGCGAGGGTTCGGGGGCGGTGGCGCCTTCCTGCAGGTTGAGGAGGGATTGAAGCTGGAGGTAGCGCCAGTAGGAGAGAGCAGGCATGTGTCCGGTTATAGGGATCGGCAACCGCAGGCAAGCTGCGTAGAGACAGGATATGCGCGCCAGCATGCTGTATCTGCTGCTGGCCTGCGCGCAGGCACCTGAGATCCTTGGAACCTGGATGTTCACCCGCACGATCACGCCGACGACCGGCGAAGAGTGCGCGACCGGCGAGCCCGATCACAACCTGGACGGCGCCTACGCGCCGGGGGAAGACACCGGGGTGGAGGATCCGTGGACGAGCGCCTCGACGGAGGAGGACAGCCCTGAGGTGTTCTTCGGGCGGCTGGAGGAGGACGTGAACGGGCTGCTGCTGATCATCGGCAACGCGGTCTACCCGGGGACGGCGCCGGAGGAGGAGGACGGGAGCTGGAACTTCGCCTGGACGCGGAGCAGCCACAGCTACGCAGAGAGCGAGCATGCCTCCGGCTACCTGTTCACCTCTGAGGCGGAGACCTCGGAGACGGTCTCGATCACCGGCACGTTCACTGAGGGGACGTTCCAGGGCCTCCACAGCACAGAGACCGGCGCGGCCTACGCATGGTCGGAGTCGGACACCTGGTCGGACGAGGTGGCGGCGGTGGTCGGGACGACGGGCGCGCTGCCGGTGTCGGGCTTCCTGGTGCGGGCGGACGGGGCGGGGGTGGAGACCCCGGCGGTCAATGACTACGCGACGTTCGACTGCGCGGACTCGGACTGCTACCTGGAGGTTCAGTCGGCCTGCGCCTACAGCTACGATCTGACCGGCATCTGGACGGCGTTCACGCCCGACGACAACCGCTGGGTGGAGGACGCCGGTCAGCCTGCAGGTTCCCCCTGACCCCGGCGGGTCGCGCGCTCTCCGGCCTGGAGCGGGTGTGGCTGGCGGCGGATCGGATCCAGCCGCCGTTCGTGAACCAGCTCGTGCTGGAGGGGATCGGCGCGCTGAAGGCTGAGGCGGTGCAGCGGGCGGTGGCGGCGGCGGGGGAGGCGAACCCCGGTCTGCGGGCGCGGCTGCGGGGGCGGCTGGGCTGGACACGGTGGAGCGCGGACGGGCCGGAGCCGGGGTTCCGGGAGGTGGACGGGGCGCGCTGGGACGGCAATTCTCCGGCGGGCGCGCCGTTCCTGGAGGAGCTGCTCGATCCGTTCAGCGGGCCGGTGGCGGAGGTGCTGCTGGTGAAGGGCGATCAGCCCCGGCTGGTGATCCGGACGCACCACGCGGTCACCGACGGGCGGGGCGCGACGCTGTTCGCCGAGGACGTCTTCCGGGCGCTGCGCGGGGAGGCGCTGATCGGGAGCGCGGCGGGGCCGCTGACGGACGCAGGGCTGGCGCGGCTGGCGCTGAAGGCGCTGGAGGCATCGAAGGCACAGCAGGCGTCGCCTGCCCGCCGGAACCGCGATGTCCCCGACGCCCCGGCCCCCGGCCCCGCGCCGCCGCCCGACCGGCCTGCACCCACGGGCAAGGCGCACATCTTCACCCCCGGCGGCACCTGGCGGCGGCTCCGCATCCTGGGGCGGTTCCCACAATTGCTGCCGCGCCTGCTGCGCTCGATCGGCGGGATGTCTCCGCCGCAGGATCCGATGCGGTTCGGGGTGTCGGTGGATCTGCGGCGGTTCGCGGAGGCGCTGCCGGAGGTGCGGGATCTGAGATCGACGGCGAACCTGAGCGGGATCGTCCACATCGACATGGCGGCGTTCTCGCGGGGCAGCGAGTCGGTGGATCAGATCGGGGGCTGGCTGGAGGAGCACCTGCCCGACGCGCTCCAGACGCCGATCCACCACGACCGCCTGCGCTGGCTGCCGCTGCGGCTGATCGCGGACGCAGGGAAGAAGGCCGCGCTGGAGCGGCTGCGCGCGGGGCGCTACGCGATCTCTGCCACGCTGTCGAACCTGGGCCGCCAGGACATGCGCCAGTGGCAGTCGCTCGGCTTCCGCTGCAAGCGGGCGTTCTGGATCCCGCCCTCCTCGCCGGGGATGCCGCTGTTTTTGACGGCATCGGGCGACGACGAGGGCATCGACCTGTGCGCGTCGATGCCCTCGGGGCTGGCCGATGAGGGGCGGCTGGAGAACCTGCTGCTGGATCTGCGGGCGGATCTGCTGGTGGACAACCTGCGGATCCTGGGGAGCCGCCGCAGGGATCTCTGAGCGTCCGCCGCTGCAGCAGGGCTCAGCGCACCAGCGGCTTGTACTTCAGGCGCTGCGGCTGATCGGCGGCGGCCCCGAGGCGGCGCTTGCGATCCTTCTCGTAGTCCTGGTAGTTGCCCTCAAACCAGACCGCGCGGCTGTCGCCCTCGAAGGCGAGGATGTGGGTGGCGATGCGGTCGAGGAACCAGCGGTCGTGGCTGATGACGACGGCGCACCCGGCGAAGCCGAGCAGGGCGTCTTCGAGGTTGCGGAGCGTGTCGACGTCGAGATCGTTGGTGGGCTCGTCGAGCAGCAGCACGTTCCCGCCGCTCTGGAGCATGCGCGCCATGAACAGCCGGTTGCGCTCGCCGCCGGAGAGGGTGCCGGCCTTCTGCTGCTGGTCGGTGCCACGGAAGCCGAAGGCGCCGCACCAGGCGCGCATGTTGATCTCGCGGCTGCCGATCCGGATCAGGTCGCGCCCGCCGGAGAGGATCTCATAGACGGTCTTGTCCGGGTCGATGCCCTGGCGCATCTGCTCGACGTGCGACATCTTCACCGTGTCGCCGATCTTCATCGTCCCGCCGTCCGGCTGCTCCAGCCCGCCGACCATGCGGAACAGCGTGGTCTTGCCCGCGCCGTTCGCCCCGATCACGCCGACGATCCCGCCGCGCGGCAGGTTGAAATTCAGGTCGTCGAACAGCAGCCGGTCGCCGTAGCCCTTCTTCAGCTTCGTCGCCTGCACCACCACCTCGCCCAGCCGGGGGCCGGGCGGGATCATCAGCTCCGCGCTCTTGCGCCGATCCTCCGGCTCCTCGGTCAGCAGCGACTCGTAGGCGGCGATGCGGGCCTTGCTCTTGGCCTGCCGCGCGCGCGGGGCCATCCGGATCCAGTCCAATTCGCGCTCCAGCGTCTTCTGGCGCGCGTTCTGCGACTTCTCTTCGAGCGCCATGCGCTTCTGCTTCTGCTCCAGCCAGGAGGAGTAATTCCCCTCCCAGGGGATGCCCTTGCCCTGATCCAATTCCAGGATCCACTTCGCCACGTCGTCCAGGAAGTAGCGATCGTGCGTGATCGCCACGACCGTCCCCTGGTACTCGGACAGCGTGCGCTCCAGCCACGCGACGCTCTCCGCGTCGAGGTGGTTCGTCGGCTCGTCCAGCAGCAGCAGATCGGGCTGCTCCAGCAGCAGGCGGCACAGCGCCACCCGGCGCCGCTCGCCGCCTGACAGCGTCTTCACCTCTGCGTCCCCGGGCGGCACCCGGAGCGCGTCCATCGCGATCTCCAGCTTCCGATCCAGATCCCAGGCGCCCGCCGCGTCGATCCGATCCTGCAGATCCGACTGCTCCGCCAGCAGCGCGTCCATCTCGTCGTCCGAGATCTCCTCGCCCATGCGCGCCCCGATCTCCTCGTACCGGTTCAGCATCGCCCGCGTCGCCGCGACCGCAGGCTCGATGTTGCCGCGCACGTCCTTCGTCTCGTCGAGCTTCGGCTCCTGCTCCAGGTAGCCCACCCGCATCCCCGGCTGCAGGTAGCACTCGCCCGAGCAGTCCTTGTCGACGCCCGCCATGATCCGCAGCAGCGTGGACTTGCCCGCGCCGTTCCCGCCGAGGACGCCGATCTTCGCGCCGTAATAGAAGGAGAGCCAGATCCCCTTCAGTACCTCTCCGCCGCCGGGCCAGGTCTTGCGGAGATCCTTCATGAAATAGATGAACTGTGGTGCCATCCAACCCAGGTAGCGCCCTGATTGCCGCCTGTCCACCCGGAGCGTCCCGATCAGATCTGTGGCGGTGGCGGGGCTGAGACAGCAGCGGCGGAGGAGCTTACGCCCCTCCGCCGCTGTGCAGATCACCCGCAGCGATCAGCCGCCGGTGTACTCTCCGGCAGATCCGTGGCCGTTGTCCTCGCCGCCGTTGTCCTCGCCGCCGTTGTCGGGCTCGCCGGACTCGCCGCCTTCGGCTCCGCCTGCATCCGGCTCAGCGGACTCAGACTCAGCAGACTCAGACTCACCGGCATCAGACTCACCGGCATCCCCGGCGTCCGCGACCTCGGCGCTCCCGGCCTCGCCTGCGCTCCCGGCCTCGCCTGCGCCACCAGTGCTGTCCTTCCCGCCCCGGCCCTGGGGCTTGTTGCTGCCCTTCCTGCGCCGGGTGGTCTGGGCGGCCTGCTGGGCGCGCGGCTGGATCGGGGCGGCGGGGGCCATCCCGGCCTCCTCGGCCTTCTTCTGGATCTCGATGGCGTCGCCGCTCTCGATCAGGACTTCGAGCCGGGCCATCGCCGCCTGGTAGGCGGGGCGGGACTTGCTCTCAGCGAGGCAGAGGTTGAACGCGAGCTGATATTCCTTGTTGGCGTGGAAGATCAGCCCCTGCGCCTCATAGAGGGCGGCGCGGGTGGCGTGGATGTCGTGGGTGGGGCCGCGCTCGATCTGGGTGGCGCGGTCGAGGAGCTCGTTGGCCTCCTTCCAGTTGTCGCGGCCGACGGCGAGCTTCGCGCGGGCGATGAGCGGCGCGGAGGCGCGGTCATCGAGCTTGATCGCCTGCTTCAGCAGCCAGTCCGCCCGCTCCGGATCCGCGTCCGGGCGCTGCATGAGCGCGCGGGCGAGGTAGAAGTGGGCGAGGTAGCTGCGGCGGTCGCGCTGGACGGCCTGTTCGAGCAGCTCAGCGGCCTCGACCTGGCGGTCGGGGTTGCCGAGCTCGACGAGCAGCCCGCCGAGGCGGGCCATGTGCAGGCCGTTGTCCGGATCGAGGCGGCGGGCCTCGGAGAGCGCCTGCTCCGCCTGCTCATGCTGGCCCTTGTGGAGGTACAGCTCGCCGATGATGCCGTAGGTGTCGGGCATCATCGGTTCGAGCAGCATCGCCTCATTGAGCTGCGTGATGGCGTCGTCCATGCGGCCCTGATCCAGGTAGATGCCCGCGAGGCGGCGGCGCATCCGGCCTGACTCGGGGAACACGGCGAGGCCGCGCTCCAGGGCGGCGGCGGCGCGCCCCCGTCCGGCGGGCTTCTGCTGCTGCCAGGTGGCCTCAGCGTGGAAGACCTCGGGGGTCGGGGTGCGCTGCTGGACATCGTGGAACAGCGCGGCGATCTTCTCGGCGGGGGCGCGCAGCTCGATCATCAGCTCGGCGAGGAGCAGGTGCATCTCGACGTTGGCCGGATCCTGCCGGGTGCACTCGACAAGCCGCTGCTCGGCGAGGTCAAAGAGCTTGCGCTTGCCCCGGATCATGCCCCGGACGGACTCCAGCGCCGGATCGTTGTCAGGCAGGCCGATGCGGGCGCGGTTGCGGATGCGGTGCGCCTCAAACAGGTAGCGGTTGCCCTCCTGCTGCAGCGCCTGCTTCAGCAGGGGATCGGGCTTGTCAAGCTTCTCGGCCCGCTCGATGTAGGCGTTCCCGAGGCCCTCGACCAGCGCGAAGTCCGAGCGCTCGCGCGGCTCGATGTGGGCGATGACGAGCGGGTGAACCGAGAACAGCCGGTCGCGGCCCTCGTCGGGCGTCTGATCGAGCAGCCCCCTGGCCTGCAGCGCCAGCCGCATCTTGCGATCCACGCCCACCGACTCCATCTCGATGGCCGAGAAGGGGAGGCGGAAGTGCGCGAGCGCGAGCAGCGCCTTGCGCTCCTCCTCAGCCAGCCCCTCCATGCCCTTGGCGATGCGGCGGGCGATGGGCTCCAGGGTGCTGAGCGACTCCATCTGGAAGTACCGCTTGTTGTCCATCAGGTCGTCCCGGTGCTCCAGGTCGCGCACGCTGATGGCGAACATCCGGGCCGCGAAGGGGTGGCCGTGGACGCGGTTGATGATGTCGCCGTAGTGATCGCGCGGGAAGTCCTCGACGCGCCAGGACTCGAACAGCGGGTGCATGTCCTTGCCCTTCAGCCCGCCGAGCTCCATCACCGGCAGGCCCACGCCCTCGCCCTCGCGGTAGAACCGCACGCGCAGGGTCGAGAGGAAGAGCAGCCGCAGCCGCGACTTCGACAGCAGCAGCGTCTTCAGCAGCAGCTCCAGCCGTCCCTCGCGGTGGAAGGTGCCGTCGCCCCGGAGCACGTGCTCCAGGTGATCGATCACCATCACGCTGCCGTCGAGGGCCGCGTTCTCCAGCATCGACGCTGCGAGCGCCGCGAGATCCGCCGGGGCCGGGCGGCTCTCCGGGGTCCGCATCGCCTCCCACAGCCGCCGATCGCCGATCTCGGCGCCGATCAGCGAGAGGCGCGCATAGAGGCTGTCCGCCTCGCTGCCCCAGCCGATGGAGAAGTCCGGCAGCCGCTTCAGCGGAGAGGCGGCAAGCACCTTCTCCACCAGCCAGCGCCGGCCCACGCCGGAGACCCCGTGCAGAAGCACCGGGCCGCCCGCCGTGAGCAGACCGCTGAGCCGCTCCTGCTCCTCCTCGCGACCGATGAAGTTGCTGCGCGGCGCACCGGCCGGCGTCTTCTTCTTCGGATCCTCAACCTTCTTCTTCGGCTCACCCGCTACCGCCGCCGCCGCGACGACGGGCGCCGGGGCTGCCGAGGCGGGCAGCGGGAAGAGGAATTCCTTCGCTTTCTTCTTCTCGTGCTCGAACTTCAGCATGCGCAGCGCAGGCGGGAGCGAGAACGGGTTGAAGGAGCGACCCACTACCACCAGCCGGGGCTTATGGGGAGCGGACTGTACGAGGGCGGCCAACGCCGACAACCCCACACCATCCTCACTCTCCGCCTCGATCAGGCACAGCAGACCGCCATCCCGCGAAGTTGCCGCCGAAAGCACATCTGCATTAGGCAGAACAGCCGGCGAACGTGGTTCTTTGCTCAGTGTGATCGCTGGAATTCCGCTGCGTCGCCGCAGCTCCCCCAGAACCTCTGCATCCTGCAGCGTCCGGCTTCCGAATACCAGCACACACCGACCTTCCTGAATTGCACGCTCTACGCGCTCCATCACACCGACTCCCGCCAAAGGCCGCGTGTGCTAACACGTCCAGAGACATGAGTCTACCGATCTCCGATGAAGATCCAAGGATGACCTGTCTCCCCGGCGGTGAAGCTGCGACGTAGACGGCAGGCTTGAACCTGAGGAGGACATCACACAGATTTTA
>JBEIQZ010000515.1:0-4489 GCA_040376255.1 Alphaproteobacteria bacterium | reverse complement strand
GCCCCTGCGCCGGCCGCGCGCCGTCTGCCGGGGAGCGGCGGGCGCCCCCGCCCCATCCCCCATCCCCGCCCCATCCCCCATCCCCATCCTCGCCCCATCCCCGCCCCATCCCCGCTGAAAAACCTGCCCCCCTCTCCTGTTCCCAGCCCTCTTGCCCGACAATGTTCCCTGACCCGCCCCGGCTGGCCCGGTGGATGCAGAGGACGTAAAACCGGAAAAGTGCCCGTCGCGACAGATACTATCGTCCTCTGCATTTACCAAGGGCATGGGCCAGCCGTCGCGCGCCAGTGCGCGCGGGGGGAGGCACGCACGGAGTGCCGTGCCGATGCGGGGGTACCCCCCGCAAGATAGACACATACTATGAGTTCTGAGGTGTCAGAGGGTGTCGCGCGCGCCATGCGGGCGGGGGTGATCGGGGCGATGCCGCGCCGGGAGCAGATCCGGCTGCGCGCGCAGGATCGGCCTGCGTTGCAGCAGCGCCCGATGGTGTTCGGGCGGCCGTCGGTGTGGATGCTGGGGGCGCGGGCGGCGCGGTGGGCGGGGGCGGCGGCGCGGACGGTGTGGCGGCTGGCGGGGGATCGGTGGGCGGGGCGGTGGTCGGTGCGGCAGGCGGGGCGGCGGCTGCGGGAGTGCTTCGAGTCGATGGGGGGGACGGCGATCAAGCTGGGGCAGCAGATGGCGATCCGGGTGGATTTTCTGCCCTTCGAGGTCTGCGACGAGCTGGGGATGCTGATGGATCGGGTGCCGCCGTTCCCTGCGGCGTATGCGATCGAGGAGGTCGAGCGGCTGACGGGGAAGCCGCTTATGGAGACGTTCGAGGAATTTGAGGAGCGGCCCATCGGGTCGGCGTCGATCGCCTGTGTGTTCCGGGGGAAGCTGCTGAGCGGCGAGACGGTGGCGGTGAAGGTGCGGCGCCCGGAGGTGGCGGATCAGTTCCTGGCGGATCTGACGATCGTGTCGTACATGACGCAGGTGCTGGAGGCGCTGGCGCTGGTGCGGCCGGACTTCTTCAAGTTCTTCCGGATCGAGCTGCTTGACATGTTCATGAGCGAGCTGGACTTCAACCGGGAGGCCAACTACCAGAGCATGTTCCGGCGCTACCTGCGGCGCGACCGCATCGGGTGGCTCAGCGCGCCCCGGGTGTTCCACGCGCTCTCGGACGCGAACGTGCTGACCTCTGAGTTCATGGTGGGCTACGGCTGCGCGGATCTGTTGAAGGCGGTGGAGGCGGAGGACGCTGAGGCGCTGGGGGTGCTGGCGGAGCAGGGGATCGATCCGCTGGCGATCGGGCGGCGGATCATGCTGCTGGCGCTGTGGGGCCGGATGGAGTGTCCGTTCTTCCACGGCGACCCGCACCCGGGGAACATCCTGATCCGGCCGGACAACCGGATCATTCTGCTGGACTTCGGCTCCTGCGGGCTGAACTCGCTGAAGCAGGCGGAGCACCAGATGGAATTGGCGCGCCGGATGGTGAACAACGACGTCAGCGGCGGGACGGCGGTGTCGCTGAGCGTGCTGGCCCCGCTGCCGAAGACGGACATCCCGCTGCTGCGGCGCCGGGTGGAGCAGACGCTGTGGGAGTACCAGATCGTCGTGAACGCGAAGGACGCGGAGTGGTGGGAGCGCACCTCGGCGGCGCTCTGGATCTCGGTGATCGAGGCGACGCGCGAGTTCCAGCTCCCGATCAACCTTGACGTCCTGCGGATGACGCGGGCGACGCTGCTGTATGACACGGTGGCCTGCCGGCTGAACCCGAAGCTGAACGCGGACAACACCTACCGGCGCTGGATGAAGGGGGCGATGCGCCGGGCTGAGCGGCGGGTCCGGAAGCGGGCGCGGTGGGCGGAGCGCCGATCCGGGCGCGCCTCGGTGGTGGAGGAGCTGGATCGGACCGCCGAATTGCTGCAGAAGGGCGGCTTCCTCGGCGCGCACCTCAGCCGGGAGCTGCCGAAGGAGTTCATCGCCGCCTCCAGTCAGGGATCGTACATCGCCGCCTCGCTGCTGAAGATGTCGGTGCTGGGCGTGCTGCTGCTGCTGTCGGCGGGGACGCTGAGCCTGCTGAGCGCGCAGCTCCGGGGGATCGACTTCGGGATCGCGGAGCACTTCTTCTCGGTGCTCCAGAACCCGCTCTATCTGCTCGGGGGCATGATCACGCTCCTCCTGCTCCTCAACCGGTTCCAGATGCGGCTCAATGAAAAAGATACACGTCGTTGAGTACGCGCGCCGGGGCGCGCCGCAGGATCTGTCCGGGGCGCGCCCGGGGGTGCGCCGCCGCCTGTCTCAGCCTCCGGAGCGGGATCAGCGCCAGGCTGACAACGGGCCGCTGCCGCCGCTGCGGATCCGGGAGACGCAGCAGCAGCCCGCGCAGTACCGCCGCTTCCGGGCGCCCTCCCCCTCTCCGGCGGCGGTGATCCGCCGGGTCGCCGTCTGGTTCAGCAACGCCATCGGCTTCGCCCTCTGGGTCCGGTGGCAGCAGATCACCGGGCGGCTCTCCCACAAGCAGAGCGCGCGCGAGCTCCGCCGCAGGCTGGAGGGCATGGGGAACGCCGCGATCTCTGCCGGGCGGCAGATCGCGATGCGGATGGACATCCTGCCGCTCGAATACGCCGCCGAGCTCTCGCTCCTCGCTGAGCGGCCGACCCCCGTCCCGCTCGCGCATGCCGTCGCCCGCGTCGAGGCCGCCACCGGCAAGCCGCTGGAGGAGGTGTTCGCCCGCTTCGACCCGGAGCCGATCCACAGCGACAGCAGCGCCACGCTCTACCAGGCCCGCCTAAGGCCGGACATGGAGGCGGCGGAGCGGGCGGAGCAGGGATCGCTGGAGCCGCCGGAGGGGGCGCGGGTGGTGGTGAAGGTGCTGCACCCGGAGGCGGCGCTGATGCTGAATACGGAGCAGCAGGCGCTCTCGGTGCTGATCTCGCTGCTGGCGCCGATCCTGCCGAGGCAGTCGCAGATCCTCATGCACATCCGCGACGAGCTGGCGCCGATCCTGCTGGAGGAGCTGGACTTCACGCGCATGGCGCGGCTCCAGCGGTGGTTCCAGCGCGAGATCCGGCGATCCCGCGTCGGCTGGGTGAGCGCGGCGCGGGTGTACATCGACTGGACGGACAGCGACGTGCTGATCAGCGGGTTCATCAGCGGCATCCGGCTCTCCGAGGTGATCGCGGCGGTGGAGAACCGGGATCAGGCGGTGCTGGCATCGCTGGCGCAGCAGGGGATCGATCCGGGGCGGCTGGGGCGGGAATTGCTGCACACCTGCTGG
Organism: Alphaproteobacteria bacterium; assembly: GCA_040376255.1. Lineage (GTDB taxonomy): Bacteria > Myxococcota_A > UBA796 > UBA796 > SXON01 > JBEIQZ01. Next base: position 1,230 of record JBEIQZ010000515.1, on the reverse strand, counting down.
TGGAGCTTTTTTGAGAACGACTTCTTCTGCGAGGTGCCGGACGCGCAGACCATCGTCGTCGACAAGCGCGGGAAGCTCTGCCTCACCTCCATCGGGGACACCGGCATCATCGGCTGGCGCAAGCGGCGGCTGTTCATGACGGCGATGGAGCGCATGATGCGCCACGATGTGGAAGGCGCGGTGGCGCTTATTTTACAGTTGTTATTGCCGCTGCCCCACATCGACGTATACCAGCTCTCCAAGAGCATGGAGGGCCGGATCTGGGACGCGATCTTCCGGATGGAGAACCTGGACGCACCCTGGTGGGAGCGCACGAGCACCGGGATCTGGATGGCGGTGTTCGCGACGACGCGCGAGTTCGGGATCTCGGTGAACCTCGACGTCGTGCGGATGATGCAGTCGGCCTGCATGTACGACAACCTCGCCGGTCAGCTCTGGCCGGAGATCCGCGTGTTCCCGGAGTTCAAGCGCTACCTGCGCCAGTCCACCCGCCGCCGCGCCGCCCGCGTGCTCCGCGCTGCCAGGAAGGCTCCGCCGAAGGCCCGGAGCGCCAACCTGCTGACCCGCCTGCGGCAGAGCGAGGGGATGCTCCAGCGGCTCAACCTCTGGCTGGAGGGCGTCGTCGAGAACGTGCCGCTCCAGAGCCTCTACACCAGCCGCAAGGGGTCGTACTCTGCGGCGCAGGTGCTCCGCGCCTTCGTGTGGGTCGGGCAGACCTCGCTGGTGATCGTCGGCGCGCGGTGGGCGTATCTCCTGCTTAGCGGCCAGGAGGCGCCGATCCAGGAGGTCGCGGGCTGGTGGCTCCGCCACTGGATATTCCTCGTCTATGTCTGCGGGGTCTTTGTGCTGACGGCCCGGAAGGTTATCTACCGGCTCGAAGATGTCGATGACGACGACCGCTGAGCTGGAGTCCTGGCTCACCCAAGCCCTCTGCCGCCTGCTGCCTGAGCTTGAGGCGCGCGCGGTTGCGGGGGAGCCCCTCCAGGAGCTCCGGTTCAAGGAGCTGGGCCTCGGCTCGGTGCAGGCGCTGGAGCTGACGCAGGCGCTCTCCCGGCTCCTCGGGCGCCCGGTGTCCGCGACGCTGCTCTGGGAGCAGCCCACCGTCGGGGCGGTCGCCGCCGCGCTGCTCGCGCCGGAGCGGGCGGGCGGGGGCGCAGGCGCGGGCGGCGCGGGCGGATCAGGCGCGGGCAACACGAACGGCGCGGGCGATCCGGACGCGGGCGCGACGCT
>JBEIQZ010000001.1:0-57170 GCA_040376255.1 Alphaproteobacteria bacterium | reverse complement strand
GCGCATCCGGCGGCGCTTCGGGCGGCGGCTACAGCCGTGGCGGCGCATTCGGCGGCGCTTCGGGCGGCGGCTACAGCCGTGGCGGCGCACCCGGCGGCGGCGGGGCCGCGCGCCCCGCACCGGCAGATGACGGCAACTTCGGCGGCGGCGACGACGACATCCCGTTCTAGTCTGCGCGACGGGTTGAGCGGCCCGGCAGAGGGGGAGGTGGACGGTTCCTGGGGGATCTATGTCCACCTCCCTTTCTGTCGTTACCGCTGCCCCTACTGCGCCTTCGTGGTGGATGCGCGCCCGCAGCCGCCGCACCGGGAGTACACCGGCGCGGTGCTGGAGCAGTGGTCTGCGCTGGCGCCGCTGTTCGCTGCGGAGGGGCTGGCGGACACGCTCTACTTCGGCGGCGGCACGCCCTCGCGCACACCCCCTGAAGAGGTGGAGCGGCTGGTGCGGGCGTTCCCGCTGCGTCCGGGCGCGGAGGTGAGCATGGAGGCCAACCCGGAGGACTGCGACGGTCGGCTGGCGGACTACCGGGCGGCGGGGATCAACCGGCTGTCCATCGGCGTCCAGAGCTTCTCGGAGGAGACGGGCGGCCGGCTGGGGCGGCGGCGCGGGAGCCGGGCGGCGGCGGCGGCGGTGCGGGAGGCGCAGAGGACAGGCTTCGACTCAATAAGCGTCGATCTCATCTTCGGCGGGCCGGGGCAGACCGGGGAGGGGCTGTGGGCCGACATCGCGGAGGCGGTGGCGCTCGGGGTGGATCACCTCTCGCTCTACGGGCTGACTCAGGAGGAGGGGACGGCCTTCGGGCGGCTGGGTGAGCGGCTGGTGCGGGACATGGGGGCGGCGGACGAGGATCAGTGGTCAGAGATGTATGCGGGGGCGGTGACGCGGCTGGAGGAGGCCGGGCTGCGCCGCTATGAGGTCAGCAACTTCGCGCGCCCCGGACACCGATCCGTGCATAACCGTCACTACTGGTTGGCGAACCCGTGGGCGGGCCTCGGCGCGGGCGCGCACGGCTTCCTCCGGAGCGGGCAGCGGACGGTCAACCCGGACACGGTGGACGGCTATCTGCGCCATCCGGCGGCTGAGATCGGCCCGATCCATGATCCGCTGCTGGGGTGGGATCTGCTGTGGAGCGGGCTGCGGATCGTCGAGGGGCTGGATCGGGCGCGCTATCGGCGCATGTGCGGGCGGCGCCTGGTGGTCCCCGGGGCGCTCCTGCAGCACCGGCTGGTGTGGGAAACGGATGATCGGATCGGACTGTCAGAGGCTGGTTTTCCAGTTGCTGATTCAATTGCTAAGGCGCTCTGGGCTGCTTCCATTCTGTGAACAGATACGCTATCGTCTCCCGAACGACGGACAGGTACATGCCAGGCTCCCGATCTGATTCAGACCTCTCTCTGGAGATTGACAGCTCCCTCCTGCAGGAGGCGATGGACTCAGTGGATCGGAACACACGCCGGGCGGCTCCGGCCGCTGATCGCCCCGGAGAGGTCATCATCGATCTGGAGCTGGACGCGCCGGATCTGGCCGGACGCGCCGGGCCTGTCCCGGCGAAGGTGCAGGACGGGAACGGGGCGGAGCTGCAGGACGCACGCGGCGCGGAGCCGCCGGAGGTCGCGCCCGCTGCGCCCCCGGCTGCGACCCCGGCTTCCGCTCCGGCTTCCACATCCCGGCCCCCTTCACAGCCGGCGTTTCCGGCGGAGGAGCGCCAGCGCTGGCTGATGCGGCAATTGGAGCAGACCGACCGCATCCGGCGGCTGGAGAAGGAGCTGAAGCAGGTCCGTGACGAGCGGGACGATCTGCGCGGACAGGCTGAGAAGCTTCGGAGCAACCTGGAAGAGAAGCTCTCAGAGTTTGAGATGAGCCGCCAGCGTCAGCGCAAGGATCGGGAGGAGGCGGAGCGGGTGGCGGAGGAGCGCGCGATCAAGCCCTTCCTGGACGTCGTCGATAACCTGGAGCGGGCGTTCAACCACGCGGTCCGGGACGCGGGGCGCGATCCGGCGAAGGTGCTGGACGGGCTGAAGATGATCCTCGATCAGTACAACAAGCTGCTGAAGCGCGCGGGAGCGGAGCGGGTGGAGGCGGCGAAGGGGCTGCCCTTTGATCCGGAGATCCATGAAGCCATCCTGCACATGCCGCACGCGGAATTGCCGGAGGGCAGCGTCGTCGAGGAGGTCTCAGCGGGTTTCCGGTTGAAGGGGCGGCTGATCCGGCCGGCGCGCGTGGTAGTAGCTGCGGCGGCATAGCGGACAAGCCGGGAAAAGACGATTACACGGACAGGACAGACGCGTACGGAGAACGACGATGGCAAAGGTGATTGGGATCGATCTGGGCACGACAAATTCCTGTGTCTCCATCATGGAGCACGGCGATCCGCTGGTGATCCCCAACGAAGAGGGCAGCCGCACGACCCCGTCGGTCGTGGCGTTCAAGGACGGCGACCGGCTCGTCGGGCAGGTCGCCCGCCGTCAGGCGGTCACCAACCCGCGCCGCACCATCTACGTCGCCAAGCGCCTGATCGGACGCCGCTACGGGGACGCCGAGGTCGATCGCACGAAGTCTATGGTCGCCTACGGCATCACTGAGTCTTCGAATGGGGACGCCTGGATCGAGGCGGACGGGCAGACGTGGTCACCGCAGCAGATCTCCGCGATCATTCTTGAGAAGATGAAGGCCACCGCAGAGGCATACCTCGGTGAGCCGGTGCAGGAGGCGGTGATCACCGTCCCCGCCTACTTCAACGACGCGCAGCGGCAGGCGACGAAGGACGCGGGCCGGATCGCGGGGCTGGAGGTGCTGCGGATCATCAACGAGCCGACAGCGGCGGCGCTCGCCTACGGGCTCGGCAAGAAGGGACACGAGAAGGTGGCGGTGTTCGATCTGGGCGGCGGGACGTTCGACGTCTCGATCCTGGTGATCGAGAACGGCGTGTTCGAGGTGCGCTCCACCAACGGCGACACCTTTCTGGGCGGCGAGGACTTCGACAACCGGATCGCGGACTGGCTGCTCCAGCAGTTCGAGGAGGAGACCGGGGTGAGCCTGCGGGGCGATGCGGTGGCGATGCAGCGCGTCAAGGAGGCGGCGGAGAAGGCCAAGCACGAGCTGTCTGTGGCTACTGAGACTGAGATCCACCTGCCGTTCATCGCGATGACCGCCGACGGGCCTCAGCACCTCGTGGCGGAGCTGAGCCGGGATCGGCTGGAGGAGCTGGTGGCGGATCTGATCGAGCGGCTGGCCGATCCCTGCCAGCGGGCGCTCGCCGACGCGAAGCTGCGGGCATCGGATCTGAACGCAGTGCTGCTGGTGGGGGGCATGACCCGGATGCCGCGCGTGCAGGAGCGGGTGCGGGAGCTGTTCGGGATGGATCCGGAGCGCGGGATCAACCCGGACGAGGTGGTGGCGGTGGGCGCCGCGATCCAGGGATCGGTGCTGCGGGGCGATGTGAAGGACGTGTTGCTGCTGGACGTGACCCCGCTCTCGCTGGGGATCGAGACGGCGGGTGGCATCTTCGAGCCGATCATCCCGCGAAACACCACGATCCCGTGCAAGAAGTTCAACATCTTCACCACCGCCCAGGATCGGCAGGACATGGTGCGCGTCCACATCCTCCAGGGGGAGCGCGAGATGGCGGCGGACAACAAGTCGCTGGGCTTCCTGGAGCTGCACGGGCTCCCGCCGGTCCCGCGCGGCGTACCGGCGATCAAGGTGACGTTCGAGATCGACTCCAACGGCATCCTGCACGTCCACGCCAACGATCAGGGGACCGGTCGCGCGCAGTCGATGCGGATCGTCTCCGACTCCGGGCTGTCTGAGGCGGACATCCACCAGATGGTGCAGGACGCTGACGCCTTCCGCGATCAGGACAAGCTCCGGAAGGATGCGGCGGAGGCGCGGAACCGGCTGGACGGGCTGATCTACTCCACGCGCCGGAGCCTGGAGGAGTTCGGGGCCGCGCTGAAGGGCGAGGATCGGGCCGCGCTGCTCGCCGTCCTGAACCGGGCGGAGGAGTCGCTCGACTCCGGCAACCCGGCGATCATCGTGCGGGCGCATGATGAGCTGGCGGGGGCAGGCCAGACGCTGGCAGAGGCCATCTATGCGGCGGTCGCCGCCGACGCGGGCAGCTCACCGCTGGGCCTCGGCGGCGATCTGGTCGACGACGAGAAATAGCTTGGCCCGCAAGGACTATTACGCGATCCTCGGCGTCCGGAAAGACGCGAATCCAGACGACATCCGCAAGGCGTTCCGCGATCTGGCGAAGCAGCTCCACCCCGACCGGAACCCTGGCGACGCCCGGGCGGAGCAGCGGTTCCGCGAGGTGGCGGAGGCGTGGGAGGTGCTGGGCGATCCGGAGCAGCGCGCCCGCTATGACCGCATGGGGCCGATGTACACCGCGTCGGGCCGCCCCCCTTCTCCGGAGGAGCTCAACGAGTTCCTGCGCGACACGCTCGGCTCCCTGTTCGGGCGGAAGGCGGGGGCACGGAACGGCGAGGACATCCGCTACACCGTCACCCTGCCGCTGCGGGAGGCGGCGACCGGGGTGGAGCGGCGCGTCACGATCCACCGGCAGCAGCGCTGCGGGCGGTGCCACGGCACCGGCGACGCGCAGGAGAACCGGGCGCCCTGCGCCGCCTGCGGCGGCAGCGGGAAGTCACCGACCCGGCGGTTTTTGCGCTCTGACTGCCCGCACTGCACCGGCCGGGGCTACCAGGGCGCGGGCAAGTGCGATCCCTGCAGCGGGCAGGGGCTGATCCTGTCGGAAGACAACCTGAAGGTCAAGGTTCCTGCAGGGGTGGCGACGGGACAGAAATTGAAGCTGAAGGGCAAGGGGCACGAGGGCAGCGGCCCGGAGGGGCAGGCGGGGAGCCCGGGCGATCTCTATGTGGTGATCGCCATCGAGGATCACCCGCTGTTCCGGCGGCGCGGCGCGGATCTCCTCTGTGAGATCCCGATCACCTACGCGGAGGCGGTGCTGGGCGTGGATCTCCGCGTCCCGACCCTCGACGGCAGCAGCGTGATCCGCATCCCGCCCTCCACCGCCTCCGGCAAGTCGTTCCGGCTGCCCGGGCGCGGGATGGCGACGCTCGGCGGGAGCGGGCGCGGCGATCTCCATGTACGGGTGATGGTGGAGGTGCCGACCGGGCTGAGCGCTGTCCAGCGCGCCGCGCTCCAGGCGCTCTCGACGCAGCTCGGCCCGGAGGTCCACCCGCAGCGGCGGGACTTCCTCGATCGGGTGGCGCAGGAGACCGGCAGAGAGACCGGCAGAGAGACCGGCAGAGAGGCAGAAAAATGAGCAGCTTTTTGAAGGGACTGCTGGCGGCGGGCCTGCTGTGGGCGGGGCTGGCCGCCGGGACGGCGTGGGGGAGCGCCCTGCCGGAGGCGGTCGCCCGGGCGCTGGAGGCGCCGGACGCGCGCGCTGCAGCCGATCAGCTCGAAGCCGCCCTCGGGCAGCGCGGCCTGAGCAGCGCAGATCAGCTCTGGATCCGGCTCTACCTGGCTGAGAGCCTGCGTCTGGCCGGGGAGCCGGTGCTGGCGCGCCAGCAGTTTGAGCGCGTCGCCACCGGCAGCGCCGATCCCGGCGCCGCCAACGCCGCCCGCCTCGGGCTCGCGCTGATCGACGGGGCCGGGAACCCCGGCGGGAACATCCTCGCCACCCTCACCTACCTGAGCGAGGATTCGGTCCCCGACACCCTCAACGCGGATCGCTTCCTCGCGCTCGTGTCTGCCGGCCTGCGCGAACACGCGCCGGAGGAGGAGATGCTGATCTGGGCGAAGAAGGCCCGCGCCTACGCAGCCTCTGATGAGGCCGTCCAGCGGCGCGTCAGCCGGGAATTGGGAAGGCTCGGCATCGGATCTCCGGCGGCGCAGGTGGCGACCCCCGCTCCGGCTGCAGCGGCGACCGCTCCGGCCGCCACATCGACCTCGATGCGTCCGGTCCTGAAGACCCGCCCTGACAAGGGCGGGAAGGCCGCGCCCGGAGCAGAGCAGCCCGGCGGCCAGACCGCCGTGAAGCCGGAAGGGCAGCCTGCAGCGGGAGAGGAGCCGCTCGGCCCGCCCGATCAGCTGGCGATTGAGGCCCTGCGGGCGGCGGTATGGAAGGGGGACGCGGCGACGGTGCTCCAGGAGGCAGGGCGGTTCACCGCTGAGCTGGCCGGATCTCCCTACGCGGCGGAGGCCGGCTGGGCGCAGAAGCGGGCGGCGGCGGGGGTCTGGCCGAAGCGGAGCCGGGTGGCGGTGCTGCTGCCGCAGAGCGGGACGTGGGCCCCGGCGGGGCGCAACCTGCGGGTGGCGATGGAGCTGGCGGCGGCGGGGAGCGGGCTGGAGCTGGTGTTCTACGACACGGCTGGCAGCGGGACGACCTGCACCGGCAAGCTGGAGGAGGCGTTCTTGAAGCAGGGGGCCGCGATGGTGATCGGGCCGCTGCTCAAGGAGGAGGCGCAGCAGTGCGCGCCGATGGCGCAGGCGATGCACCTGCCGATGGTGGCGCTGACCTCGTGGGAGGACGTGGCGGCGGCGGGGGATCAGGTGTTCCGGGCCTACCCTTCGACCAACCAGCTCATCAACGGCCTGCTCCGCGAGACCTGGGACGTGCGCGCGATGCGGCGGTACGGGGTGCTGTACCCGAAGAACAACTACGGGGAGACGGCGCGGGCGGCGTTCGTGGCGGCCTTGAAGGCGAAGGGGACGGCGCCGGTGGCGGCCGTCGCCTATGAGACGACCTCGGTGGACTTCCGCAAGACGGCGGTGGCGCTGAAGACGGCGCTCGCGGGGGAGGTGCTGGACGCGCTGTTCATCCCCGACGCCTACCAGCGGGTGGCGCTGATCGCCTCGGCGCTGGCGTTTGAGGATCTGTCGGTGGGCCGCTTCCGGGGCCGCAGCGGGCCGATCACGCTGATCGGGCTCAACGGCTGGCACAACCCGGAATTGGTCCGTCGCGGCGGACAATACGTGCAGGACAGCATCTTCATCGACGCCTTCTATGAGGACGTCGACGATCCGGTGGTGGGCGGCTTCATCGACGCCTACAAGGGCAAGGTCGGCGCGATGCCCACGCTGGTCGAGGCGGTCGGCTACGACAGCGTCCGGCTCGCGGCGGCGGCGGCGGGGCGCGCTGAGCTGCCGGACGAGGCGCTGCGGCTGGCCCAGCTCAAGCAGCCGCTCACCGGGATGCTGACGATGGGCGCGGATCGGCAGTGGAGCCGGAGCTGGCGGCTGCTGACGATCACCTCCGGCGGGATCGAGCCGCTGCCGGTGTGGGCGCCGCCGGAGCAGTGACCGCCGTGGAGCAGGACGACGAACAGTGGCTGATCGACCAGATCTGCAGGCGCGTGCCGGGCGCCGCGCCGCTGGGCATCGGGGATGACGGCGCGGTGCCGCCGCCGGGCGCAGGGACGCCGGTGCTGTCGACGGACACGATGGTGGAGGGCGTCCACTGGGACGGGCGGCTGTCGGCGGAGGACGTCGGGTGGAAGCTGGTGGCGGTGAACGTCTCGGATCTGGGGGCGATGGGGGCGGTGCCGTCCTGGGCGCTGCTGAACCTGTCGCTCCCGGCGCCGCTGGATCGGGCCTGGGCGGAGGGGTTCATCGGGGGGCTGGCGGCGGCCTGCCGCCGCTGGGATCTGCAATTGATCGGCGGCGACACGACGCGCGGCCCGGCGCGGTTCGCGGCGCTGACGGTGGGCGGGTACGCGCGGCGGGCGGTGCGGCGATCCGGCGGGCGGCCGGGGGACGGGGTGTGGATGACCGGGGAGGCGGGGCGCGCGGCGGAGGGGTTCCTGGCGGCGGCTCCGCGACCGGCGGCGCTCGCGTGGCTCAGGCGGCCTGAGCCGCCGGTGCGGTTCGGGGCGGCGGTGGCCGGGATCGCGGGGGCGATGATGGATCTGTCGGACGGGCTGTGCCGGGATCTACGGCGGCTCTGCGCTGCCAGCGGGTGCGGGGCTGATATAGAAGCAGACAAAATACCTGGCGACCGTGCTTTGAACTGGAAGACTTCGTTCGGTGAAGACTACGAATTGCTGCTGACGGTTCCCCCGGAGCGGGAAAATGAGCTACGCTCTCTGGCAGAGCTGGAGAGGATCGACCTGTCCCGGATCGGTGTGTTGACAGAGGGTGGAGCGGTGCGGCTGAAGAACAGCGGGCTGAGTGGTGCGGGCTGGCCATCGCCTCTGTTTGAGCACTTCCCGACAACGATCCGAACACCGGGAGGCGCATGAGCCCCGGCGAGATCCTGAACCTCCTGGGCGCGAGCGCGCTGGAGCTGCTCGGATCGCTGGCGATGCTCGTCGTGTTCGCCTTCTTCGCGCTCTCTGAGACGGCGATCTTCTCGCTCCAGAAGATCGACAGGGAGGCGCTGAAGGAGGAGGCCGCCATCGGGGAGACGCTCCGGCACCTGCTGGTGCGGCCCAGGCGGCTGCTGGCGGCGCTGCTGATCGGGGCGGAGCTCTCCAACGCGACGCTTACGACGCTCTCCGCCTCGCTGGTGCTGGCCATCGCCCCGGACGCGCCCTGGCTGAACATCCTGATCGTCGCGCCGATCCTCATCATGTTCGGGGACGTGATCCCGAAGACGCTCGGGCTCCGGTTCGCGCGGGCGGTGGTGCGCGTGGTGATCCGCCCGCTGGCGTTCTGGTGCGAGGTGGTGAGCCCGCTGCGCTGGCTGCTGTCGGGGGTGGCGGACGGGCTGCTCCGGATCGCGGGCGTGCAGCCGCACCAGGAGGCGGAGCAGATCAAGGAGGAGCAGCTCCGCATGCTCATCGATCAGGGGCGCGAGACCGGCGTGATCCAGCCTGCCGAGCAGGAGATCATCCACCGCGTGTTCGACTTCGGTGATCTGCCGGTTTCGCGGCTGATGACGCCGCGCCCGGACATCGTCTCAGAGAGCCTGACTGTAGAGTGGTCGGAGCTGTGGGAGGTGCTGCGGACCTCCGGCTACAGCCGCATCCCCTTCTACAAGGGCGATCCCGACAACGTCGCGGGCATCCTCCACGTCAAGGATCTGCTGAAGCTGCGCGGCCAGCCGACGCCGGATCCCCGTCAGATCCAGAAGATGCTGCACCCGGCGATGTTTGTACCGCCCTCCAAGCGCGCCCAGGATCTGCTGAGCGAGTTCCGCAAGCGCAACCAGCACATGGCGATGGTGGTGGACGAGCACGGATCGGTGGTCGGGCTGATCACCCTCGACGATCTGCTCTCTGAGCTGGTGGGGGAATTGCTCGACGAGAACGACGCCGAGGAGCCGGAGGTGCGGAGCATCGGGCGCAACGTCTGGTCGGTGCGCGCCTCCATCGACATTGAGGACTTCACCGAGAAGGTCGGGATCAACATCCCGGAGGGCGAGTACAACACCCTCGCAGGCTTCATCTTCCACCAGCTCGGCGAGGCGCCCAAGAAGGGCGACGAGATCACCTGGGACGGGACGCGCTTCCTGGTGACCGGGGTGGAGGGTCGCCGGATCACCGATGTGACGGTCAGCCTGGAGACCCAGGAGGAGGGCGCCGTGCGCGATGAAAAACCATGAGTGAGAGATCATGACCCCGGACGTGTTGATGGAGGGGTTGCTCATCGCCGTCTGCATGTTCCTGCAGGCGTTCTTCGCCGGCTCCGAGATCGCGCTGGTCGGGAGCGACCGGCTGGTGCTGAAGAACCGGGCCGACAACGGGGACACCTCCGCTCAGCGCGTGCTGCGGCTGCTGGAGCACCCCACCCTCCTCGTCGGCACCTGCCTGATCGGCACCGCCGGGTTCGCCGTCTCCGCCGTTACGCTGTTCACGCACCTGCTCTCCCGCTGGGACGTGCCGGAGATCGCCATCGTCGCGATCTACACCCCGATCAGCATCGTCATGGCCGAGCTGATCCCCAAGAGCATCTTCCACCAGTACGCGACATGGCTGGCCCCGATGGTCGGGACCGTCATCGGCGCGCTGATGGTCGCGCTGCGCCCGGTGCTGTGGCTCATGGAGGGCGCGACGCGGCTGGCCCTCCGCATGATGGGCATCAAGGAGGCGCAGGTCCACACCGTCCGGCGCGAGGACATCCAATTGCTCCTCGACGACGCCACCATCCACGCCGCCGAAAAAGAGATGATCCAGCGGGTGTTCGACTTCAGCGACACCCTCGTCGCCGGGATCATGGTGCCGCTGATCGAGGTCGTCGCCCTGCCCGACACCGCCACCTGCGAGGAGGCCGCCCAGGCGATGTCCGAGGCCGGCCACTCCCGCCTCCCCATCTACCGCAAGCGCGTCGACCGCATCGTCGGCGTGGTCACCCACCAGGACGTCCTGTTCGCCGAGTCCTCCAGCCTGGTGACCACCGTGCTGAAGCCCGTCATGTTCGCCCCGGAGACCCAGCGCGTCGAAGTCCTGTTCCGCGAGCTCCGCAAGAAAAAAGCCCGCATCGCCGTCGTGGTGGACGAGTACGGCGGCGCCATCGGCATGGTCTCCGTCGAGGACATCCTCGAAGAGATCGTCGGCGAGATCGATGACGAGTTCACCCGCCGCACCCCCCTCGTCCGCCGCGTCGGAGAGCGCGAGTGGCTCGCCGCCGGTCGCATCGAGCTCACCCGGCTGGAGACCTCCACCGGCTTCAACATCCCCGAGGGCGACTATGAGACGCTCGCCGGGTTCCTGCTCGACCGGTTCGGGCACATCCCGGCGCAGGGGGAGCGGCTGACCTGGGGGAACTGGGCGTTCACGGTGTCGAAGGCGAATGAGCGGGCGATCCTGGAGGTGAACCTGCAGGATATGAATCCCAGGACGGGCAGGGTTTAGAGCCAAAGGCCGGTTTGGGAGGCACACGCTGCGCTATACACGGAGGACCCAGCCCGTTTAAGCTACCTGCTCCGGCGATAGAGCCGCAGCGTCGGGCCCATCCGGCTGAAGCCTTTGAAGCCGTCCACTGGCAGATAGAAGGCGTCCTGCTGGTCGAAGACGGGGTTCAGATCTCCCTCCCAGGCGCTCTCCTCGTGGGCGAGCGTGTAGCCGCGCGCGGCCATCTCGCGGATCTCCTCAGGGACATGGCTGTAGTGGATAAGAAAATAGTCTTCCAGCATCAGCCACTCCGGCGGTTCCGCCACGATCTCCCCGACCGACAGCTGGCTGGCGAACTCGATGCCCTCCTTGCGGACGAACAGCACGTCGTAGGTGGGGCGGCTGCGGTCGTACCAGCGGGGGTCGTCGGGCTTGCGGAAGCCGGCGACGTCGCTGCGCCCGGCTTTGGCCTGGTACTCGCGCATCTGGTTCTCTACGCTGCGTTGCAGCATCGGCGCGCCGGTGTAGGCGCCCGCGTGGACGATGCGGGCCTCGTCGGGGACGTTCTGCTCGATCCACGCGCCCATCGCGTCGCGGGTGTCGCCGTGGCCCATCAGGCGGAGGGCGGAGAGGGAGCGCTGGAGCGAGGGGGACAGCAGCAGGAGGGCGAGGAGCAGCGCGGTGCGGCCACGGGGGAACAGGCGGGCGAGCAGGTGACCGGCGGCGATGCAGAGGAAGGGGATGACCGGGAGGATATAGCGGAAGAACGCTGTCTCTCCGCGCCCGATCAGCAGATAATAGGCGACAGGGAAGGAGTAGAGCAGCGCGGCCTGCCGGGGATCGCGCCAGAGGTGCCACAGCACCCCGACCCCGGCGACGACCAGGGCGGGCAGGCCCATGCCGTAGCGGAGGGAATTCTGGACGTGGTGGACCCAGCCGATGCCGATGTCGAGGTAGTGACCGGCGGCGAGGTGGCGGGCCTCGTAGGAAAAATCCTGCCAGAAGGTCGGGGCGTCGAGCAGGGCGTACGGCGTGCCGAGCAGGAAGCCGCCGATCATCGCCGCCGCCGCCAGCCCGAGCCGCGAGAGCCTGCCCCGATCCGGCGCCCAGGGCATGCCGGGGGAGGGCAGGAGCGCGGCGAGGGCGAGGGGCAGGGCGAGCAGCGCGCCGTTGTACTTGGTGGAGGTGCAGAGCCCGGCGACGACCCCGGCGATCAGAGCGGCGTCCGGGGTGCGGAGCCGGTGCATGCGCTGGGCGAGCAGGACGGCGGCGGTGGCGAGGCAGACCATGGTGACGTCGGTGACGCCGAAGTGGCTGTCGCGGACATGCAGGAAGGAGAGGGCGAGGAACAGCGCGGCGACGGGGCCTGCGCGGTCGATCTGAGCGGGCGGCGCGGGCAGGCGCAGCAGGAGCCAGACGTTGAGCGTCCCCATCAGCGCGCTCAGCAGCCGCATAATCAGGCGGAAGCTGACCGCGCCGGTGAAAAAAGACCGCAGGAATTCCTCCTGCCCGCCAAACAGCCCGATCAACCGCCCGATGACGTACCAGCCACCGAACAGGCCGAACACGACGTATTTGAACAGGCTGGGGTAATTGAAGGAGTGCGGATTGAAGTCAAACGTACCGAATTTCATCGCCTGAAAGGCGATGGTCAGCTCATCCGGTCGCGCCTCCGCGAGCGGCAGGCCGAAGTCCAGCGCATAAAGGCGCAGCCCGGCGGCGAGCAACAGGATCCAGATGGCTGCTTTCTGCATGCAGGCGGGATAACCGATGCAGGGAGTCCAGCATGCCACGCTTCCGCATTCAATCCGTCCGGTATGGGGATCGGGAGGTGAGCGCCGCCAACTGGCTGATCGCGCTCGGGGTGGCCATGGAGCAGCTCTGCCTGTCCACCCGCATCGAGCGGCTGGCCTGCGAGGTGCTGCGGAACGGGCAGATCCTCGTGCAGGACGCGCGGCTGGGCGAGGGGTTCGTGGTACAGCCGATGGGGCAGATCGAGCTGGAGCCATCGAACGAGGAGACATCCGAGTTTTTGTTCGAGGCGCCGGAGGACACCACCGACTCCACGACCGCCGCGATGGACGCGATCCGCGCCGCCGTCACCCCCGACGAGGCTGCGCTGGCGGCGCTGACCTTCTGCGACCTGCTCATCCCCACCGAGGGCGGGGCGGTGCTGCTGGTGCAGCCGGACGGCGGCATGCGCTTCATCGCCGCCACAGGCGAGTCCGGTCAGGCGCTGATCGGGCAGATCCTCCCGCCGCGCGCCGGGTTCGCCGGGTTCTGTGTAGAGCACAGCGCCGCGCTCAACATCCACGAACCCTACTCGGACGCCCGCTTCCACCGCCAGATCGACGAGCGCACCGGCCAGCGCACCCGCAGCCTGCTCTGCGTGCCGCTGCGGGACGGGGATCGGGTGCTCGGCTGCCTGGAGATGGTCAACGCCGCCGGGCCGCACGGGTTCGCGCGCGGGGCGATGGCCGACGCGGAGCTGATCTCGGAGGCGCTGACGGTGCGGCTGGTGGAATTGGAGGATCGGACGGAGCGGAAGAACCGCGCCTGATCTCAGGCCCACAAAGATCAGGCAGGCATCTCCGCGAACACGAACAGATCGCGGCGGTTGGAGGGGAGCTGGCGCGCCCGGACGACAGAGAACCCCATCTCGCGCACCTGCCCGAGCAGCGCGGGCAGGCTCCCGACCGTGGCCGCGTCGTTGAGCTTCAGCGTCCAGAACAGCCCCTTGATCGTGCGGCGGCGCCCGGCGACGAGGCGCCGGATGCTCCGGATGGCGAGGGCGGGGGCGATCCCGGCGTCGCAGACGATCCAGCTCAGGTCGCCGGGCAATTCCTCCAGCGGGATGCTGCCGACCGCCTTCGGCAGCCAGCGGACGTGGGGGCTGGCGAGGACCGCCGGGTCCATCGGCTGCGGATCGACCGCGACGACCGAGGCGCCCATCCCCAGCAGCGCGAGGGTGCCGCCGCCCGGCGACGCGCCGATCTCCAGCACCCGATCCCCCCGGCGGGGGCCGTTCCCGGCGAAGCGGGCGCCCTCGGTGACCTTGCGCCAGGCGCGGGAGGGCATGTGGTCGGGCAGATCGTAGGCGTAGCGCCCGCCGGGGGCGTCCGGCAGCCCCGCCCGGTGGGTGCGCCAGCCGACCAGCGCCGGCTCTCCGGGGCTGGTGATCACCTCCACCACCGGATCGCCCGGGACCGGGGCGCTGTCCGAGGCGCCGGGGAGCAGCGCGCTGAGCGCGGCGCGCCACTCCGCCGCCTGCGCGTCGGCGGCGGCCTGCCGGGCGGGCGGCACCTCGTCGGCCATCCCCTGATCGCGCGGGCCGACCAGCAGGCGGAAGCGGCCAGGGAGCCGGGCGAGCAGCGCGGGGACATCGGCGGGCGCCGCAGCGGTCCCGGCGCTGCATGCCCAGAGCCGCCCGAACAGCGATCCCTCGACCTGCTCCCCCGCCTGCCAGGGGCGGGCGGTGGCCTTGAACGTGAGCATGCCCGGCCGCTGGAAGCCGGGGTGGAGGTCGGGGCGGAGCCGGAGGATCTCGGCTTTCAGCAGGCGCTCAGTGCCGGGCTGGCAGAGCGCGAAGGCGAAGGGGGTCGCAGGCAGGGACAAGCGGGTTCCGTGGTATGTTGAGGCAGAGCGGGTAACCTGATCCGGGTGTGCGCCGCACTGGAGGCGGGATGAGCGGGACACAGAGGGTGCTGAGCGGGAGGGTGCTGAGCGGGATGCTGCTGATCGCGTGGCTGCCGGGGTGCGCGGAGGGCGCGAAGCAGGAGGCCGCGCCGTGGTACACGCCGGAGCAGCCCGGCCCGTGGGACGCGGTAACGGAGGCGGAGGAGATCGTGTCGCGGGAGGGTGTGCCGCTCGCCCTCCAGATCTGGTACCCGTCTGAGCGCGGCGACGGCGGGCTGGCGAGCTACGACGGCTTCTGGGCCTCCCCGACCGCCTCCGCCCACGGCCCGGCGGCCTGCGACAGCCCGCGCCCGGTCGTGGTGTTCAGCCACGGCAACGAGGGCATCCGGTGGCAGTCCTACTTTTTGACGGAGTACCTCACCAGCCACGGCTTCATCGTCGCCGCCCCCGATCACACCGCCAACACCATGCTCGACGCCGACAGCGCCCGGATGACCGAGGTCGTGCTGCGGCGCCCCTGGGACGTGGCTGACGCCTTCGACCGGCTCGTCGCGCGCTCGGAGACGCCGGGGGACGCGCTTGAGGGCTGCGTGGACGCGGCGGCGGGCTATGCGGTGGTTGGCCACAGCTTCGGCGGCTACACCGCGCTCGCGACGGCGGGCGCCTATGTGGACGTCGCGCGGGGGCGGGAGGTCTGCGCCGGGGGGGGCTGGCTCTGGCTCTGCGGGGAGCTGGAGGAGATCGCGGCATCCTACGGCGACGACGCGATCATCGATCACAGCGACCCGCGCGTCTGGGCGAGCCTGCCGATGGCGCCCGCCGCCTATGAGGTGCTGGCGGGCGGGCTGTCCTCGATCAGCGCCCCGGTGCTGCTGATGGCCGGGTCGGAGGACACCTCGGTGCCGCCGGAGGAGGTCGCGCGGATCGCGGCGGACATCCAGGCAGAGAAGCGGCTGGCGACGCTCGTCGGCGCCTCCCACTACTCCTTCTCCAACGCCTGCCAGATCCTCCCGGACAACAGCTATTGCGACCCCACCCTCGACGATGCGACCGCGCAGGCGCGCGTGCAGTCCGTCAGCACCGCGTGGCTGCGCGGGCTGCTCGGGGACGCCGAGGCGGCGGCCTATGTGCCGTCCCCGGCGCCGGAGTGGCAGTGGGAGTAGCGCGGAGCCCCTGAGGCGGATCAGGCGCGGATCAAGCGCCGATCCGGCGCCCCTCCTCCACCACCTCCGTCAGCGTCGGGAGCCGGGCGTCGCGCAGGCGGCTGATACCCGCCTCGACGCGGCGGCTGATCGGCAGCGCGTCCCACAGCATCAGCGCGAGCTCCCGATGGATCGGGCGCGGCGTCGGGGCGTCCTGCCGGACAGTCCGGGGCTGGCGGTACCGGATGACCTGCCGCTGAACGCCGTCCCAGAATTCCGCGCGGGCCTCCAGGCTGGCGAGCGCGCCCTTCCGGATCTGCGCCTGCGCCTCCGGGTTGGTCGCGTAGCGGGCCAGCGCCTCCTCCAGCCAGGCGCCGTGATCGCCGTCCTGATCGACGTGCAGGGTGAAGTAGCGCATGTCGTACTCAGCGAACCCGGCCCGCCGCAGGCCGGGGATCACCGCCTCGAACATCGCCGGGATCGCCCACTCATGCCCCGGCCCGACCGCGCCGAGCCCCTCCAGGAACGGGCGGGTGCGGACGATGGATCGGTGGGTCTGGATGAACCGCAGCGCCGGGGCCGGCACGCGACCGTCCCGCACGAAGGCCGGATCGCCCCCGGCGGACTTCAGGTAGTCGCCGTAGAGCTGCGCGTGATCGTGCCCCTCCGACCCCTCGCCGTACTCATCCACCAGCACCTTCGCCAGCCAGAGCCGCGCCTCGCTGTCAGGGGCGCGCAGCAGCAGGGTCTCCAGGTAGGAGGTGAACACGCAGACCAGGGGGAAGTGGTTCTCCCCGAACACCCGGTAGTCCTCCTTGGAGAACGGCGTGGTGGCGAGGCGGTTGAGGAACAGGTGGTTGACGCCGGGGTGGGCGGCGATCTCACGGCGGAGGTCGGAGAGGAATTCTCTGGCGTTCATGATGCACCTGCCATGGGAAGCTCCTCGTACCACAGGCGCGGGCGCTTGCGGGCGCCCGGACGCTGGACAGCCTGCGGGATCGCCTGCTGCCCGTCCTGCTCCTCATGGGCCTCGCCCTGCGAATACAGGACGCTCGACCACCCGGCCTGCGAGCGGGCGCCGGGGCCGGTGAGGAGGCCCTGCTCGTCGCGCAGGAAGGACTGCGGATCGCGGTGGACCCGCTGGTAGCGCCAGGTGCGGGCGAAGAACCACGCGAAGCCCGGCAGCATCTCGCGGATGACCTCGGGCCGCCGCTGCAGCATCCCGCGCATGGCCCGCCGGATCGAGGGCCGGACCGCATCGACGGAGCGGGCAAAATGCCGGTAGAACTCGGCGCGCGGCAGGCGGGTGGGGAGGACGGGGTGCATGAGATCGAACAGGCGGTAGTCGTGGGTGAGGAGCTGCTGCTCGTAGGTGCGGTACATCTGGGTGCCGGGGAGCGGCGTGAGGATGGTGACCAGCGGGATGCCGACCTCCAGGCTGTTGATGTAGGCGTAGAGCTGATCGAATTGCTGCTCAGTCCAGTCGGGGCGGACCATGAAGATGCCGGTAGAGAGGATCCCCAGCGAAGAGAGGATGCGGTTGGCCTTCAGGTTCTTCTCGTAGGAATTGTTCTTGCGGAGCGCCTTCAGCGAGTCGTCATCGTTGGACTCATAGCCGGAGAGCAGCCCCACCATGCCGTTCTTCGCCAGCCGCGCCATCAGCTCCGGGTTGTCCGCGACGAAGTCGGTGCGCCCCTGGGTCATCCAGTATTTACGGATGTTACGCCTCTCTAATTCATCGCACAGCTCGACGAGGCGGGACTTGCGGGAGAGGAAGTTGTCGTCGAGGATGAAGACGCACTTCTCCTCACAGGACTCCATCTGATCGGCGATCTTCTTCGCGGAGAGGAAGCGGGTGCGCCGCTCGTAGAACTCCCAGATCGCGCAGAAATTGCAGTCGAAGCTGCACCCACGGCTTGTGAAGATCGAGGCGATGCCGCGCGCGGTGGTGTAGAAGTAGCGGCCCTTGTAGCGGTCGAGCAGGCGCCGGTCAGGGGCGGGCAGGGTGTCGAGGTCGACGGTCTGGGCGCGCTTGGGGGCGAGGCTGTAGCCGCCGTCAGCGTCGCGCCAGCGCAGCCCGTCGATGCCTGAGAAGCTCCGATCCTGTCTGCCATCGGCGCCCATGCGCTGCCGATCCCAGCGCTCCACCAGCGCCTGGAAGGTCTGCTCCCCCTCGCCCTGGACGATGACATCCACATAAGGCTCTTCAAAGGTCTTCGGAGAGAGCGTCGGCATGTGGCCGCCGATCACCGTGAGCGCCTGCGGGCAGATGTGGCGGGCGGTGCGGAGGACGGCGCGGGCCTGGTAGGCGTCGGTGGTCATCGACGTGGTGCCGACCAGATCAGGCTGGAACCGGGCCAGCTCGCGCGCCAGCACCGTCTCCTCCTCCAGCCGCATATCGAGGATCTTCACCTCATGCCTCCCGCTGACCGTCGCCGCGATCGCGGTGAGAGAGACCGGCTCGGACAGCCAGATTACGTTCTCCAACCCGAGACGACCTGTCTCAAATGCGGTTGGCATGACCAACAGAATACGCATATCATCTCCAAATCGCGCTATGATAGCATACGCTCCTCTACCTGATCGGCCAACCGGATGAACCCCTCCTCGGATAATGGCGAAAACTACCCTTCGCCCTATACCCCGACTCAGCCCAACCCAGATCAGCAGATCCTGGAGAGAGGTACATCCAACGCCCCGATCCGGCTGAGCGATGGCGTGCTGAACCAGCATTTCACGCTGCTGCGCGATCTGGGGGTCGGCGGGATGGGGGTGGTGTCGCTGGCGTGGCAGGAAGAGCTGCGGCGCTACGTCGCTATCAAGCGCGCGCTCCACGACACCGCCGCGCTCCAGAGCGTCCTGTACCGCGAAGCGCAGATCATGGCGCAGCTCGATCACCCCAACATCGTCCCGATGCACATGCTGTTCCAGCATGAACAGCTCGGGCACTGCATGGTGATGAAGTTCGTCAGCGGGGTCTCCTGGAAGGAGCTGATCATCGATCCGCACCAGCACACGCCGCCGATACTCAACCCTGCAGATCGGCTGCTCCGGCACATCGACATCCTCATCCAGGTCTGCAACCCGCTCCGCTTCGCGCACAGCAAGGGCATCCTCCACCGGGACATGAAGCCCGAGAACATCATGGTCGGCCAGTTCGGCGAGATCTACATCATGGACTGGGGCCTCGCCGCTGAGCTGAGCAGCAGGCCGATCACCGAGGAGATCATCGGGACGCTCGCCTACCTGCCGCCGGAGATGGCGACGCCCGGCGCGCCCCACAGCCAGGCCACCGACATCTACATGCTCGGCGGCTGCCTGCTGGAATTGCTGCTGCTCCGGACGCCGCACGCCATCGAAAACACCGCCGATGTGCTGATGAGCGCCGAACAGATCCGGAAGAACATCCTGCCAGACTTCCCGATGAACATCCCGCCGCAGCTCGCTGAGATCTGTCGGCGCGCCTGCCACACGGACGCAGCGAAGCGCTACCAGACCGCAGAGGAATTTCAGCAGGATCTGATTCGATTTGTTCGCGGCTACAACGCTCAGATGCGCCTGGAGACCGTCCGCACCGACCTGGAGCGCCTCAGCACGCTGCCGCCCTCCGAGCACCAGCGCGCCGAGGTGGAGCGGGCGGGCTTCCGCATCCAGCAGGCGCAGGACATGGCAGGGGAGCACACCTTCATCCTGCGTGAGAGCTGGGCGCTGGAGGAGCTCCGGCTGATCCGGCTGCTGGAGCTTGGCGATACGAACTACGTCCAACAGCAATTGAAAAAGATCCGTGACCAGGGTGGGGATCTGCCGTTGCTGGAGCTCAAGCTGAAGGAGAACCTCCGCCAACAGACTGCCCCCGTCCCCCTCCAGGAGAGCCTGCGGCGGACCGCGCGGGGCCGGGCGTTCGGGATCGGCTTCTTCTCCTTCTGCCTGATCATCATCACCGCCCAGATCCGTTACCGCTGGATCTACGAGAACATCCCGTTTGACTACCCGATGATGGTCGGCAGCCACATCGGCATGACCTTCATCATGGGAATTGTCTCCTGGATCCAGCGCCGCGTCTGGCTCGACAACCCCGTCGGCCGGATCAACACAATCGTCGCAGGCTCCTGCATGCTCCTCGTCCTGATGAACCGGCTCTGGGGCTGGCGCATCGGCGCGCCGCCGGAGGCTGTCCTCGGCACCGATCTCCTGCTGATCGGCTACGGGATCTGCGCCAACCTGACTGTCTCGCTGCGGTTCTGGAGCATGCCGCTCCCGTTCCTCCTCGGCTGGCTCGGCATGATGCTCCTGCCGGCGTACACCGTCGATCTGTTCTTCCTGACGCTCACGATCGGCACGACCTGGACCGGCATCGTCTTCCTCCGCGACGATCCGCCGGGCCGGATCGGGCAGAATTTCCTCGATCCGGGCGCCGGGAAGCAGAAGCCCTGAATGCTGCTCGCGCTCTCTCTGGGCTGCATCAACCAGTGGCTCTACGAGCGGCTGCCGCAGCCACACCTCTCCGATCTGCCCCCGCCGCAGGGGCTGAGCAGCCTCTCTGCGGAGGACTGCGGCCTCTGCCACACCGCCATCTACGAGGAGTGGCGGCACAGCCAGATGGCCGGGAGCTGGTCAGACCCGGTGTTCCAGAAGGACTGGGCGGACAATCAGCAATTCTACAGCTGTCTTGCCTGCCACACCCCCGTCCCCGCCCAGCTCCCCCTGCTCCCCCTGCGCCTCAGCTCGCTCACCCCCCTCCGCATCGAGGGCAGCCCCAACCCCGGCTACGATCCCCGCCTCACCCATGAAGGCGTCACCTGCGTCGCCTGCCACCTCCAGCCCGCAGCGGACGGCGCCGTGATCGCCGGGCCGCACGACCTCCCGTCTGCGCCCCACGCGATCCGGTACGACCCGGATTTTTCCTCTCCCGCGCGCTGTATCAGCTGCCACCAGCTCGACGCCCCGCCGCTCACGCGCCTCGAACGCCCGCTCTCTGACACCCACGGCGAGCATGACCGCTGGCAGCAGCAGACCGGTCGCGCCGACACCTGCGCTGACTGCCACATGCCCGCGATCACCCGCCCGCTCATGCAGGGCTTCCCGCCGCGCCCCGGCCGCCAGCACACCTTCCCCGGCGGGACGGACACCGACTTCCTGCGCGCCGCGCTCGACGTGCGCGTCGATCTGTCCGGCGCCGCCCTCGTCCTCCACAACCTCGCCGGGCACAACCTCCCGACCTCTGAACCGGCCCGTGCCGTAGAGATACAGCTTGAATGGTTTGAGCAAGCTGATATTATACAATATGCTACACGATCTCCCGTGCCGGTTACCTCCCGCTCCGTCTGGCTGGAGCGGCGCATCCGGCTCCCGCAGCTCATCGAGGAGGCCGACACCACGCTGCTGCCTGACGAGACGCGCCGGATCCCCCTCGCCGCGCCGCCTGAGGCAGGCCGATGGGCGGCGCTGCGGATCGCCGTCCGCTACCACCGGCTCCGCAACCTCCCCGATGCGGCGCCGTTCAGCGATCAGCCGGTGGTGACGCTGTGGGAGCAGACGATCCGGGCCGGGGAGATCAGCGGGGCCGGATCTCTGCCACCCCCACCACCGCCGCCGCCGTAGCCGGATCGGTGGTGTAGACGCGCCCCTCCTGCCAGCGCCCGCCGGACAGCCGCACCGGATCGGGCGGCAGCGCGCGGGCGATGGCGACGGGCAGGATGCGCCACTGGCCGGTCGACTTCGGGTGGAGGTGCGCGGCGAGCGCCAGCGAGAGCCGCCCCATCGTCCAGCGCGGGTTGATCTCCACCACCGGCTGCAGGCGCGGCCCCGCCGGGGTCTCCACGATCATCGCGTCCACGCCCACCGGCTGCTCCTGCCGCCCCGCCCCCTCAAAGAGCGGCGCGATCACCGGCGCCAGCAGTCGCCCCAGCGCGGCCTTCAGCCGGGGCAGGCGGCGCGGATCGCGGCCATCCCCGTGTAAGAACCGCCGCAACGGCTCGCCCAGCTCCTCCTGCCAGCCCCCGAGGTGCGTCCCGAGGAAGCGCCCCGCCTCATCGGTGACAAAGCGGCAGATCCCCCGCCCCTCCAGCCGCACCTGACCGCCGGGATCTGCCCCGCCCCCGCCGGCCGCCGGCTCCTGCACCGCGTCCCAGTGCCAGGAGAAGTCCGCCAGCCGCCGGTACCACGGCTCCACGATCACCGCCCCCTGCGCCGCCAGCGTCCGCTCCAGCCAGCGCCGCCTCGGCTCTGTCCAGCCCTCCGCTGTCCGCCGGAACATGTCGCGCCCGCTGCACTTCCACCGCGCCTTGATCACCGCCTCCGGCCACCGCAGGCAGGCCGCCTCCACCTCCGCCACCGTCCCGCAGACCTCACCCTCCGGCGCGCACAGCCACTCCTCCGCCCGCTCCGCCGGATCGTCCCGCACCGCCTCCCACAGCCGCCGCCGCAGCGCCACCGCCCCGTCCTTCGCGTACACCGGCGCCAATTCCGGCGACCACTCCGACCGCCCCGGCGCAGTGAGCTGCCCCTTCAGCCCTGCCATCCGCACCCCCGCCTCCGGGCTCCAGCCCCACGGGGACAGCCGCCCCAGCTTCCGCCCCGCCAGCGCCGCCGGGGAGTCCGCGATCTCCGGCAGCCCGCCCCGCACCGCCAGCACCTCCTGCAGCCACGCCTGCGAGGGGGGCCGCTCCAGCACCACCGCGTCCTCCCGCGCCGCCAGCCAGAGCATCCCCTGGGCGAGATCCGCCTGCAGCGCCTTCAGCGGCGCGGTCGGCTGATGCCCAGGCTTCCCCCTCGCGATCTCCTCCTCGCAGGACGGGTTGAACCACCACACGGTCGGAGGCCGCCCCCGCGACCGGCCCCAGAGCTGGAGCTGATCGACGAACGCCGCGTCCAGCCCCAGCCCCAGCCGCACCTCCCTGTCGAATTCCGGCCCCTTCGCCCGCGACGGCCCCAGCACAGCGGGGCCCGCCCCCGGCCCGCCCTCCAGCCCCGCGCAGAACGCCTCCCAGTCCCCCGCCCCCGGCTCCTTCCACTGCCGGAACCAGTGAAGCCCCAGCCGCACATGCCCGATCTCGTCCGCATGCACCTGCGCCAGCACCGCCGCCGTCTCTGTATCTCCCAGTATCTCAAAAATATTCTTGTAGTATCTTGAATAATCAAGATTCGCCTGCTCCAGTGTCAGCGACATCCGGATCACGAAATCCATCGGCGTCCGCATGTCCTCCAGGCAGCGCCAGAAAAAATCGTTGACCGCCACCTCCCCGAACGCCACCCCCGACGCCTCCATGCGCCCGATGTACAGCGCGAGGTGCCGCTGCTCCTCGCCGAGCGCCTGCAGCAGCCCGCGCCGGAACGCCGCCGGCGCCTCCGGGAACCGCAGCAGCGCGAGCGCCATCAGCTCCAGCGCCAGCAATTCGTGGTTCGCGAAGTGGTGCAGCAGCAGCCCCCGCGCCCGCGCCTCCCGCAGCCCCTCAGCCCCCCGGCAGCTTCACCCGCTCCTGCCCCGGGCGCGCCGTGAGCCCCGCCGGACGCGCCGGACGCGCCCCGTACCAGCCGCCCGGCCCCGGCTGCCGATCGGTCAGCCCGGCGGGCATCTCCAGCTTCGCTGCGAGGGTCGGAGTCAATAAAACATTTTGAGCAAACTCTTCTATCTCCATATCACTTCCATATCTGCGGCGCCGTTCCCGGCGCGATCCACCCCGCCGCGATCCACTCAGCGACCGGGTGGTGAAGCCCGACCTTGCCGACATAGAGCATATCGATGTCGCTCTCCGCCGCCAGCCACGCGCCGACCTCGCGGTAGCCCCGCAGGTAGATGCAGTCCTTCGCGTACACGCCGGGCTGATCCGGCGCCTTCAGCCCGCGCTTGATCCGCAGACAGACGCCCCAGGCGAAGGAGGCGCCCGTCTCGCCGAGCAGCCACTCGTAGATCTCACGGAAGCCCTGCTCAGCGGCGCGGGCGATCGCCTGATGAACGATGCGCTGGCGGTGCGGGAACCGGTTGGACAGCGTCCCGGCGCGCCGCTCGGCGTGGATCGCCAGCCCCTCCTCCGCCCGATCCGCCCCGGCGAGGCCACTGGAGAACAACCGGAGCGGCTGCCGCTGCCCGGCGACCCCCCGCATCACATGGACGTCGATCTCGTGCGCCACCAGCCCCGCCCGATCCGCCGCGTGGAACAGCGCGCCGGGGTGGACGCGCAGCAGCTTCTTCGGGCTGTCCACCAGCACGCGCGCCGACATCACCGGATCGGCCTCCACCCGCCACCCCGACAGCCCCCGCGCCTCAAGCGCCTCCTCCAGCACCCGCCGCATCTCCGCCGCGTCCAGCCCGCTGCCCGGAACCGGCAGATCCGGCTCAGGCTCCGGCAGCTCCGCCTCGATCAGCGCGCCCCAGCCGGAGGCCGCGTTCAGCGCCGCGAACGCCTCTGCCGTGCGCTCCTGCAGCGCCACGATCAACAGCCGCGTCTGCGCCGCCGCGCGCGCGAGCTCCTCCCCCAGCGGGTGCATGCGCGGGATCACCAGCCCGTCCAGCAGCGCCAGCGCCTCCTCCGCCCACAGCGGCGCGTCGTACAGCAGCGGCGGCGCCTCCATGCCCCGCATGAAGAGCGCCCGCGCCTGCGGGCCGTTCACCGGGTTGAGGTGTTGCGAGAAGGCCACCTGCTGGAGCAGCCGGTGGTAGGCTGCGTCCGCCTCCAGCAGCTCTGATGGCAACTCACCTGACAACCTGCTGCGCTCTGCGATCATCAGACCCGATCTATCCGGTTATGATGTGTTGCGATGCCTCCTGCTGCACTGGGCGAAATCATCGCCAACCTCCCCCCTGAGCTGCTCGCGCTCTCGCTCCCCCCCTGGATGGCCGGGCAGATCCAGGGCGCCCCCGATCTCGCCGCCGCCGCCGAGGCCCGCCTCCGGGCCATCCTCGAACAGACCGATCCTGCGGAGATCGTCGCCATGCAGCAGGACTTCGCCCGCGCCGGAGAGGAGTGGCGCTTCTACCCCGCCGACCCCCTCGCCCGGCGTCTCTCCCGCGCCTTCATGCCCCTGCTCCTCCAGCCCGAGGTCGAGGGCGCCGCCCACCTCGACGCCTTCCTGAGCAGCGGCCCCCGCCGCCGCATGATCGTCTGCAACCACCTCTCCTACACCGACACCCAGACCACCGACGCCGTCCTCGCCTCCCTCGGCTACGCCGCCGCCGACCGCCTCACCGCCATCGCCGGGCCGAAGGTCTACACCGATCCCTGGCGCCGCGTCGCCGCCATCTCCCTCAACACCCGCAAGACCCCCCAGAGCGGCGCCGTCGCCACCGAGCTGAACCTCCCCCCGCGCGAGGTCGCCCGCATCGCCCTCGACGCCATCGATGACTGCGCCCGCCTCATGGACGAGGGGTGGATCATCCTCCTCTACCCCGAAGGCACCCGCTCCCGCGACGGCCGGCTCCAGCCCTTCCTTCGCGCCGCCGCCCGCTACTGCTCCCTCCCCGACCTCCAGATCCTCCCCCTCGCCCAGACCGGCACCGACCGCGTCTTCCCGCGCGACGAGTCGGGGATGTACGCGGGGGCGGTGCGCCTCAGGTTCGGGGCGGCGATCGCGTCTGATCCGGGCAAGACGGCGACGCTGGATCGGTGCCAGGAGGCGGTGGGGGGGCTGATGTAGAACCGGCGTCGCGCTCAGGCGGGGCCGCTCAGGAGAGCAGCAGGCAGCCGAAGCAGAGCAGCAGCGTCCCGCCGCAGAGCAGCGCGAACATCACATCGTCTGAGCCGGACTTCTTGCCGGTGAGCCGATCCGCGTGGACGGCTCCGGCGGCCAGCCCGGTGATGAGGCCGCCGATGTGGCTGGCGTTGCTGATGAAGGGGAGGACGAAGCCGATGGCGAGGTTCAGCAGCGTCCACGCGGCGAGCTGGGTGCCGAAGAAGCGGACCATGTTGGCAGGGAGGAGGTGCTGGCGCGTCCAGCCGAAGGAGAGCAGCGCGCCCATGATGCCGAACAGGCCGCCGCTGGCTCCGAAGGAGAGGGGGCTGCCGGACATCTGGGCGAGGAGCGCGCCGCCGGTGATGGAGAGCAGGAAGATCCAGAAGAAGCGGGTCGAGCCGAACACCGTCTCTCCGATGCGACCGAGGCCGACGAGGGCGAGGCAGTTGACGCCGACATGAAGGATGCCGCCGTGGACGAAGCCGCTGGTCAGCAGGCGCCACATCTCCCCCTGCGCGACGCGACCGGCGGAGCGCGCGCCGAACAGCAGGAGCGTGCCAAGGGAGTGCTCGCCGATGAGCGCGAGCCACCAGACGGTGCGCGCATGCGTCCACTCCCAGAAGGCGGCGGCGGCGTAGAGGAACAGCATGCCCCAGGCGAGCCCGGTGGTGAGCGGCGGGCGATCCTGGTACAGATCGAGGAACCGCTCCATGTTGAGGCTCTGCAGGTCTGCAGCGGGAGAGGCTGGATCAGCGGAGCTGATCGGGGCGCGTGGGGCTGGCAAGGGCGTCTTCTGCTGGTTGATTAATCGTCGAGTCCGCCTGCTTCCGGCAGGCTTGGATCACAGAATGTGACATAAAACTTATCTTTCATGAAGTCAGAGTCCTGCCCCATCCACTCCGAGTTGCGCGGCAGCGAGGGATCGCGCTTGTTCTCGATCTCGATGAGCCGGGGCGCGGCCTGCTTGGAGAGGACGCACTGCTTGAAGCGGGCGCTCTTGCCGCTGAGCGAGGCATCGAGCTCTTCACGGCAACGATCCAGCTTGTTGGCTGTTCCTTTCTTGCAGATCCGCACGAAGGCATCGCTGCGGAATTTCGCCCATGCCTCGTCGGCGCGGGCGGTGTCTGTCTCCTGGCGGGCCACGGTGGTCTCCTGGCGGGCCACGGTGGTCTCCTCGCGGGAGATGTTCAGCTCGACGGTGAGCCGATCCTTCTCGGCGACGGCCTCGGCGAGCTGCGTCCGCAGCGCATCAAGCTCCGCCTGCGCGGTCTCCAGCTCCTTCTTGCGCGACGCGCTCTTGCCCTCGGTCTTCTTCAGCTTAGCCTGGATGACCTCCATCTCCTTCTGCTTCGCCGCGACCTTTCCCTCCAGATCGACGACCTTGCCGGAGGCGGAGGCGATCTGCTCCTTCTGCTCTGTGTCGAGCTTGGAGGTGCTGTTGAGGAGATCCTGGTACGCCTTCTCCTGCGCCTCCAGCTTGGCGATCAGCTCGGCCCGCGAGAATTCCGCCTCTGGAGACGCCATGATCTCCGGGTTCTGGAGCTGCTCATAGAGGACAGGGATGATGTACCCGAGCATCACGCCCGCCATCAACACCACCCCGTGCGAGATCAGCTTGACCAGACAACCTGCCACCTGAGAGGGCTGTTCCTCCTGTCCGTCGTCCATGAATCCTCCGGAATCGTTGTGTACCTGAATCGCCGCTGGAGATCCAGCCCCAGGGTATTATCAGAATGTTATCAGAGCTGTATGATTGTGGCGGTTCTGCTCGCACTGTCCTCCCTCCCGGGTTGCTCCTCCAGCGAGATCCCGTTCCAGGCACCGCCGCCCGTGGAGGCAGCCCGGGCGGCCGGCGCGGCCGGCGCGGCTGGCGCCCCTGCCGGGCCTCCCTTCCGCCTGAAGCCGGCGGGGCCGGGCGAGGTCATCACCGGCATCGCGGCGACCCCGGCGGGGCCGGATCGGCTCATCTACGTCGAGGCGGCCGGCCGCTTCCGCGAGCTGGATCAGGCAGCGCCCATCGGCGACATCAGCGGGCGGCTGGTGTCGGGCGGAGAGCTGGGGCTGCTCGGGCTGGCGATCCACCCGCGCTGGCCGACGGATCGGCGGATCTTTGTAAATTATACCTTCCGCGAAGGCAGGCAGATCAAGTCAAAGATCGCCTCCTTCCTGCTGGCAGAGGGGCCGGGGGGGGCGGTGGACACCGCCTCTGAGGTCGAGATCCTGCGCTATGACCAACCCTGGCCCAACCACAATTCCGGCGCGCTTGCCTTCGGGCCGGACGGGATGCTGTATGTGGCGGTGGGGGACGGCGGATCGGGCGGCGATCCGCGCGGGACCGGCCAGGATCGGCGGGATCTGCTCGGGAGCATCCTGCGGATAGATGTGAGCGGGCCTGTGAGCGGGTCTGCAGCGGGCGGGGCGGGCAATTACCGTGTCCCCGCCGACAACCCCTTCACCAATCAGGAGAATATCCGCCCTGAGATATGGGCGTATGGCGTCCGCAACCCGTGGGGGATGCACTTCGACGGGGCGACGCTGTGGTTCGCCGACGTCGGACAGGACACCTGGGAGGAGATCAACCGGGGCGTCAAGGGCGGCAACTACGGCTGGAACATCATGGAGGCGACGCACTGCTTCGAGGCAGAGACCTGTGACAGCGCCGGGCTCGTCGCGCCGGTGGCCGAGTACTCGCACCGGGAGGGGCAGTCCGTGACCGGCGGGCTGGTGTACCGGGGTCCGTCCATCCCCGCGCTCGACGGGCGCTATGTGTACGCGGACTTCGCCAGCGGGCGCTTCTGGACGCTCGATCCGGCGGGCGGGAAGCCGGTGTCGCTCGGCACGTTCGAATTGAACCCGAGCGCCTTCGGCCAGGATCGCCAGCGCCGCCTCTATGTCGCGGACATCGGGAAGGGGCTGTTCGCGGTGATCCCCTGATCCAGACCCTGCAGGTCGCCGCGCTGGCCGCCCTGCTCTCCTGTCAGGCCGATCCGCCCGCGCCCGCGCCGCCGCTGCTGCCGCCCCCCTGGCCGGAGGGTCAGGAGCACCCGATGTATGAGGCGTTCCTCCTCGCGGGCGTCCGACCGGAGCACCCTGACCTGCCGGGCTTCCTCGATCAGTGCGGCGCGGTCGAGGTGCAGCGCCAGGACGTGCCGGATCGGGCGATGTTCGACGCCTTCCTGGCGGATCCGGTGGTGGCGAAGACCTGGCCGGACGCGGGTCGGCGCTACGAAGAATTCGTCCTGTTCCTCCAGCAGCACAATGTGGACGACGTCGCGCCTCCCTGGCACCTCTGGCGGCAGGGGACCGACTGGCGCATGACGATGCAGCCGCCGTTCGCCGTTCCGCCGCGCGATCAGTGGGCGGGGATGGTGCCGACGCTCCGGCTGCTCCGGGATCGGATCGTGCCGGAGGTAGGGCCGGTGGAGGTGGTCTCCGGCTTCCGCACCGGACTGTTCAACGAATTGGCAGGAGGCTCCAAGGGGAGCCGCCACCAGTGGTTCGAGGCGGTGGACGTGATCCCGCGCTACTGGTGGGCGCGCGAGGCGCTGCACCACGAACTGTTGACGGTCTGGGAGGCCCAGGGGCCGCTCTCCCGCGCCGGGCTGGGGTTGTACGGGCGGCTCCGGTTCCACATCGACACCTGGAGGTACCGGAAGTGGTGACAGAGAAGGGAAACGCAGCGGAGACAGCGGTGCGGACAGACGTGTTGATCGTCGGGGCCGGACCGGCAGGGCTGACGCTGGCGATCCTGCTGCTGCAGCAGGGCGTCCGGGCGCGGGTGATCGACCGGATGCGGCGACCGTCGCCGCTGTCGCGCGCCATCGGGGTGCATGCGCGGACGCTGGAATCGCTGGAGCCGCAGGGCGTCACGGCGCGGCTGGTGGAGGCCGGGGTGCGGCTGGAGCGCGTCCAGATGTGGTCGGGCGGGAAGGCGGCGGTGGACGTCGGGCTGTCGGGGCTGCCGACGCGCTACCCGTTCGTGCTCTCCATCCCGCAGTCCGCGACAGAGGAGATCCTGCTGGAGCGGCTGACCGCGCTGGGCGGAGAAGTGGAGCGCGGCGTTGAATTGCAGTCGTTCACCCAGGACGCCGCCGGGATCTCTGCCACCCTCAGCACCGGCCCGGCGCGCGCACGATGGCTCGTCGGCTGCGACGGCGCCCACAGCACCGTCCGCCACGGGCTCGGCCTTAGCTTCGACGGCCACCCGTACGCGGAGCGGCTGGTGCTCGGCGATGTCCGCTGGGACACCGACCTTCCGCGCGACCGGCTGAGCGTGTTCCTCGATCATGGCTTCCTCGCCTGCTTCCCGCTGCCGGACGGCGTCTGGCGGCTGATCGCGACAGAGCGCCATGATGCCAGTGAAACACAGGTTGTACAAACAGGTACTGCCGGACATGGCCAGACCGGCGCCGAGCTGCCGCTGGAAGAATTGGCCGCGCTGGCCGCGCTCCGCAGCGGCAGACCGGGCGCGATGACCGATCCGGGCTGGCTGGCGCGCTTCCACATCCACGCGCGGCAGGTGCCGCGCTACCGGATCGGGCGGGTGTTCCTCGCCGGAGACGCCGCGCACATCCACAGCCCGGTCGGCGCGCAGGGCATGAACACCGGCATCCAGGACGCGATCAACCTCGGCTGGAAGCTCGCGCTCGCCTGCCGGGCGGAGTCTGGCGGCCAGCCCGTGCCGGAGCTGCTCCTCGACAGCTACCACGCCGAGCGCCACCCCGTCGCCGCCGCCGTCCTGCGGGCGACCGGCGCCGCTACCCGGATCGGCCTTAGCCGGAACCCGCTGCTCTCCGCCGTGCGCGGCACGGTCGCGGGCTTCGTGTCCGGCCTGGAGCCGGTGCGCGACCGCCTCACGAAAACCCTGGCAGAGCTGGATGTCTGCTACACCGACAGCCCCGTGGTGCGCGGTTCGGGGCGCCTCCCGGACGTCGGCCCCGGCGAGCGCCTCCCCGTCCTGCCCCCGCACGGCGGCCACGAGATGATCCTGCTCCAGGGCCCGCGCTGCTCTGCCGCCGGGCGCCGTCGGCTCCGGATCTGCGCGGCGATCGGGAAGGAGGCCGGGTTCGCGGTGTCCGCCGCCCCGGAGGTCGCGCTGGGGGAGGAGGACGCGCTGCTCGTCGTGCGGCCGGACGGCTACGCCGGGCTGTGCCTCAACCCGGCCGACCCGGAGGCGCTGGTCGGCTGGCTCGACCTGACCGGCATCAGCGCTTTGACCGATCCGGGATCGCCATCCGACCCATAGGGGCGGGATACATGATCCCTCCGGCCACGACCCGCTCCCGTATCGGCTCAATCTTCGCCCCGGGCGCTCCGTCGAGCTGGACGCGCCGCTCCTGGTAGACCGGCTCCCCGCCCGCCTCCGGGATGCTGCCCGCCACCTCCGGCACCTCCAGCACCCCCGGCTCCTCTCTCGGCGCCGGACTCAACCGCGACCACAGCCAGTCCCCGGCGTCCTCCTGCGAGGTGAGCGCCGCCGTCGCCGCCGCCGCCGCGAGCAGGCCGCCGGTCATCACGACGCGCGGCAGCGGGCGCCGATCCGTCGTCCGCACCCGCCCGTCCGACATGCGCGAGAAGCGCACGCAGGGCAGGCTGCTCTCAGAGCCGCACACCGTCGCCTGCGCCTCAGCCTCGGTCATCGCAGAGAGGTTGTAGACCATCTTCTCGCATCGAAGGCAGTACCGGGACTTCCCGTCCCCCTTCATCTCATCCCAGTCCGCCTCACAGGGGCTTCCGATCCAGATCCAGTCGAGCATATGTCCTCCAGGCGCCGGGCAACGGAAGCACATGCATGGGCCTTACAACTGGCCGCCCGCTCTCGTGATAAAGAGAGACAGAGAAGAGAGACAGGGGAGCTGTGTGCTGAACAACCGATGGTTGGTGCTGCGGATCGTGCTGCTGACCGGGCTGACGATCTGGGCGATCCGGGAGATCGACGATCCGGGGGTGGCGATCCCGGAGGCTGCTCCGGCGGCGCTGCCGGAGGTCACGCTGATCGGGCCGCCCGGGCTGCCGTCGGAGACCGCCGGGGACGCGGGGCAGGTGATCGGGATCCTCTCGCGCGTCAGCGGGCAGGCGGCGGGCTGCGGGGCGGCCGGGACGCTGCGCGTGCGGGTGGGCCGGGGGCTGGAGCAGGCGCTGTGGTCAGGGATCGGGGAGGCGGACTGTCTGCGGCAGGCGGTCGGGGCGCAGGCGTGGCCCGCGCTGGAGCGGCCGATGGAGCTGGAATGGCCGATCCAGCCGTGAGGATCTGCCTGTGGGCAGCGCGGGCGCCGGTGTCCCCGGCGGCGGTCGCGCTGGAGGCGGCCCGGCAGGCGGCGGAGGCGGCGGGGCGCCCGCTGCTGGCGCTCTGCGCGGCGGATCCGGGGGGGTCTGCCTGGCGCGGGCGGGCGTGGGGGATGCTGCTCAACGCGGGTGGGGAGGCCGCGATGGCGCGGCTCGGCCAGTGCGATGTGATCTGCGCGCAGGAGGCGGCGATCCGGGAGGTGACCGGGCTGGAGGGCGCAGAGGGAGCGGGCTGGCTGTGGGGGCTCTCCGGGGAGTGGGCGGTGGCGGGGACCCCGGCGGTTCTGCTCCCCCCGTCGCTGCTGGAGGAGCGGATCGCGGCGATCCGGGCGCTGGCCGCCGCCTGCGATCACCGGCTCCAGCCGAGGGAGGCCCGCAAGATCGGGCAGGCGATCCGTCGCGCGCAGGAGGTGCCGTGGAGCGACGATCCCGGCTGGCTCTGGCAGGCGGCGGGGCCGCTCACGGACATCGCCCGCTGGCTCTGCGGCCCGCGCGCAGAGCCGGGGGAGCCGGGGGCGATCACGGCGGCGCGGGCGCTGCTGCTCCAGCCCCCGGACAGCCGGGAGCGGCAGCAGGACGGGTGGTGCGCGGCGCAGGTCGCGGCGCTGGAGGAGCTGGTGGAGGCGGTGGCGCGGGAGGTCGCCGGGGCGCTGCCGGAGGATCCGGCGGAGCGGGCGCGGCTCGCCGGGGACGGGATCGCGCGCTTCCGCCGGAGGCCGCCGCCGATGAGCCGCTGGTGGCAGAGATCGGGGTGCGGGCCGGACGCATACGAGGGGCCGGACGGGGAGGCGGTGCGGGAGCCGGACGCGCCGGGGTTCGACTGCGGGATGGGGCATGTCCCGGCGCGGGCGGCACGGTTCCTTGAGTTTTTGGCGGGCGGGGAGGCGGGATGAACCGGAGGAGGTTGCTGGCGGGGATCGGGGCGCTCACTGCAGGCACGATGCCGCTGTGGCTGCAGGAGGCGTGGGGCGCGGCGGGTGCGGTGCCGGGGCTCCTGACGGCGCAGTCGTCGGCGCGGGCGGCGGGGCGTCCGCTGCTGATCATTGTGGCGCCTGCGGATCGGTCGTGGGAGCGGACTGAGCGGTGGGGGCCGCTCCTGAACTACGCCGATGAGCGGGTGATGGCGCGGCTCGGGCAGTGCGAGGCGGTGTGCGCCGATCCGCAGGCGGTAGAGGAGGTGTTCAGCGTCACGGGAGCGCCGTGGCTCTGGCTGGTGCCGCCGGGCGGGGCGCCGGTCGCGGCGGACATCGATCCGGTGGTGGAGCCGCCGCCCGTGGATCCGTTGCTGGATGCGAAGGCGAAGCTGTCGGAGTGGCAGGCGATCAACGCTGAGCTCGCGGGGCTGTCGCCGGGGTGCATGACGGCAGCGTCGCGGGCGGAGACGGCGGGGACGCTCCATGAGATCGGGGCGCTCCTGGCGGACAGGGACACGTCAATGCTCGCGGAGGCGTCAGGGGCGCTGGAGGAGATTTACGCCCGGCTGGAGGCTGCGATCACCTGCGCCGGGGTGCCTGCGTCTGGGCTGGCGATCCGCCTGGAGGCGGCGTCCAGCATCACCATCGATCCCGATCCGGGCGTGACGCAGCAGATCCGGTTGATCAATCTTTACATCGACGCGCTGTCTGCGGCGGTGGAGCGGGCGGTGGGCGCCGCGCTCGGGCCGCTTCCAGCCGACATCGCACCGCTCCAGGAGCGCGGGGTGGCGCTGTACCGCGCGAAGGCACCTGTAAATTCGCGGTGGGGGCACGACTCCGGCTGCGGTGTCTCCTATGAGCAACCGGACGGATCGCTGAAGGCGGAGCAGCCGGGGATCAGGTGCGGGATGGGCCATGTCCCGGCGCGTGCGGCGCGCTTCCTGGAGTACTATGTCGGCTGAGGCGCAGCGCGGCGCGCCGGTACAGATCGGGCTGGCGCTGGCGCCGGAGCCGGAGTGGATGCGGTGGTGTGAGCCGCTGTTGGAGCTTGTACAATATGTATCGCTGACGCCGGAGACCCTGTGGCGCGGCGCAGCCCTGGAGCCGAACGGCTACTGGCGGGCGTTCGCAGAATTGCAGCAGGCGCGCGGGCTGGCGGCGGTGGCGCACAGCGTCGGGGTGTCGCCGGGGAGCGCGGGCGGGGAGGCGCGGCGGGCGCGCTGGTTGGCGGCGGTGGCGCGCGATCACCGGCAATTCGGGTTCGGCTGGTGGACGGATCACCTCGCGCTTACGGTGGTGGCGGGTGATATCGGCGCGCATGAAATGCGTGCGGATATCATCAGAGAGCAACATATCGGAGGGAGTGGAATCGGGGCTTCGGTGGCCGGGATGGGGCGTCAGCCCCTCCGGGCCATCGAGCATCGATTCCACTCCCTCCGATATGAGAACCTCGCGCTGCCGCTGCCGCTGCCGTTCACGCGGGAGGCGGCGGCGCGGGTGCGGACGCGGCTGGACGCGATGGCGGCGGTGGTGCCGCTGGTCGGGGTGGAGAACAGCGCGCACCTGTTCCTGGCCGGGGCGCCGCTCGACGAGCCGGGCTGGATCGCGGAGGCCGTCGGCCCGCACCGGCTGCTCCTCGATCTGCACAACCTCTATGCGATGTCGCAGAACCTCGGCTTCGACGCGATGGCGTGGCTGGATCGCGCGCCGCTCGACCGGGTGATCGAGATCCACATCGCCGGGGGTCGGCCCGCGCCGGAGGGCTGGAGGCTGCGCACGCTGTGGATGGACGGGCACGACGCGCCGGTGCCGGAGCCGGTGTGGGCGCTGCTGGAGGCGGCGCTGTCGCGCTGCACAGGGCTGCGCGGGGTCACGCTGGAGCGCATCGAGGGGAGCGTGACGACCGGAGCCGAGGCGGAGGGGCTGGCGGCAGAGCTGGAGCGCGTCCGGGCGATGCTGAGCCGCGCAGCCTCAAGACCGGCTCGCGCGATCTCCAGCGCCCCGCTGCCCTCCGGCCCCCCTGACCACCTCGACCGCTGGGAGAGCTTCCTCGCCGCCGCGCTGCGCCTGCCCGATCCGCGCGCCGCCCTCGCGGCGCCTTCGCCGCTGACAGCCGGCATCGACCCGGACGGGTTCCGGGCGGCGGGGCTGCTCGTGGCGCGGCTCCGGTTCGAGCGGCTGCTCCACGGAGACGCCCAGGCGGCCCGCTGGTTCGGGTCAGATCCCGCCGCCTTCACCGCCGCCTTCCGATCCTACCACGCCGCAGTCCCGGCCCGCGCTTTTGTCCCCGCCGACGAGGCCGGAGAGTGGCGTCGCTGGCGTGCAGATATGGCCGACTCCGGATCGTTCAAGTCTTGACATGAAAAGATGCAGAGCGGTGCTGTCAGGGCCGGAAAAATAAAGAGGGCGATCGCGTGACGATCCCGAAACTTCCAGAGTTTTCCTCCCCCCCTGTGTATAAGTCCAATCCGCAAATCTGCCGGTTCACCTCTCAAGATTGATCGACGCCCCGGCTCTTCTCCATAGGTTATCCCCAAGTTATCCATAGGGAGCGCCCCGCTTATCCACAGCGCCCGGGAGCGCGCCCGCCGCTCCCTCCGGGCTGCGGCGCTGCTGATCCGCCACCGGATAGACTCCCGGATGGACAGCACCCCCGACAGCATCCCGGACAGCATCCCGGACAACATCCCAGACAGCATCGCAGGAAGCACGGACACCGAGGAGGAGATCTACCCCTTCCGCGCCCGCCCCGGCGCCGCCCGGAATTTCACCGGGAGTCCTGCGAAGCTCTGGGCGACGCTGCGGCAGAGCATGAAGAAGCTCCCGTGGGACGATGTGCTGGACGGGACGGAGGGGGAGAACCTGGCCCGGCTGCTCGCGGTCAAGGCGGGGCTGGAGGCGGGGACGGCGCCGGAGGGCGAGGAGGCGGCGGCGGCGATGGCGGCGCTGCTCGATCACCCGTGGGCGCTGACGGACGCGGTGGGGGCGCGCTGGCTCTGGCAGAACCGGCTGTACCTGCTGCACGGCTGGGATCGGGTGCTGGCGGTGCTGCACCGGGGGCTCTCCCGGGGCTGGGTGGAGGGGAGCCGCCGGATGGTGCTGGTGGACGATCCGGCGGAGCGCAGGGGCGGCGGGCTGTGGAGCGGCGATCTGCGGCTGTGGCTGCCGCTGCGGGGGATGCTGTGCGCGCTGCCGGAGGCGGAGTGGGCGCGGCTGCGGGATCTCGTCGCGGCGTGGCTGCCGGAGAGCAGCCCGATCCAGGGGGCTGCGCTGGCGTTCCTGTTCCCGGACGCGGACTTTGTGCCGGGGGTGGTGACGCGGGCGGCGGCGCAGGGGAGGGGAGGGGAGCTGCCTAAGTGCCTGCTGTTCTCAGCGCCGTCGGCGGACTGGCTGGATCGGCTGCTGAACGCCCCGGCGGACGCCCCGGCGGACGCCCCGGCGGACGCCCCGGCGGACCCGCCCATCTTCTCGGACGGGCTCACGGAGTCCAGCCGCTCCCTCTGCCGGACGCTGCTGTGGCGGTTCGGCAGGGGGGCGATCCCGCTGCTGCTCCGGATGCTGCCCCGCGACGACGACGGAGGGATCCGCGAGGTGCTGGCCGGGGTCGACGACCCGCGCGTGCTGCCTGCGCTGCTCCACAACCTGGATGTACCCTTCTGTTTTGAACACGCGCGCCGCGCCTGCCTCCGCGACCCCGGCGCCGCCATCGCGCCGCTCCAACAGGCCGGGATCGGGCGCACCCGCGCCGCGCAGGCCGCCCGGCTGCTGCTCTCCGGCCTCCAGCTCACCGCCGGGGACAGCGCCCCGGACAGCGCCCTGCCGCGCGTGTTGCGCGAGCCGCCCTGGCTGCAGAAGCGCCCTGCCCGCCGGAGGCAGCCCCCGATCACGCTGCCCCCCTGCCCGACCGCCGTACGGTGGGAGCAGGATCAACGCGAGGAGTGGCTCGCCGCCCGCGCCGTGTGGCTGCAGACCCGCGAGACGGAGATCCCCGCAGACACGGAGGAGCCGGTGGTTGAGGTGCTGGAGTACATTGGGCTCGACGCGGCCTTCGCGCCGCTGGCAGCGGATCGCGCAGATGACCCGGCGCTGTTCAGCGCGCTCTGCGCGGCGCTCGACGCTGAGGACGTCTGCGCGCCCGACGTGTCAATGCTGGAATTGCTGCCGGATCGGATGGCGCTGGAGGTCTGGAACCGCACGGCCTGCTCGGCGTGGGGGATCTCCCTCGCTGACCTGCGCGCGGTGATGGCCTGGCTCGGCCCGGCGGCGCTGCCGGGGCTCCTCGCGCTGCCCGCCTCGCATGCGCGCCAGCGGCTGGAGGTGATGATGCCCTTCGGCGCTCCGGAGGTCGCCCGCCATATGGCCGCCGCCTTCGGTCGGCAGGCCCACCGCGCCCAGGCGATCCGCTGGCTCCGGGCGTGGCCGGAGGTCGCGGTTCAGGCGCTGCTGCCGCCCGCCACCGGCGCCGACCCCGCCGCCCGGCAGGCCGCTCCCCCGCTCCGCCACCTGGCCGCCGCCGGGTTCAGGGCGCGCATGGAGGCCGCCCTCTCCGACCCGGCGGCCCTCGCCGCCCTGGCGCTGCTGCTCGATCGGGATCCGCTCTCCGATCTCCCGGCGAAGCGCTCCGCGCTCCAGACCGGATGGATGCCCCCGCTGCTCCCCGCCCCCGTCCTCGCTTCAGGGCCGTACGCCGGTATGTCCCTGCCGCCGGGGTCGCTCCCGCTCGTCGCTGCGATGTTCCACTTCACCGATCTGACCACCCCCTACGCCGGGATCGCCGACGCAGGCGACGCCTGCACCCCGGCCTCCCTCGCCGCCTTCGCCGCAGCCGCCTTCCAGCACTGGGATCTGGAGGGCCGCCCCGCCGCCGGGCGCTGGGCGCTGAAGTCCCTGGCGTTCTGGGGCGACGGGGCGGCGATCCGCCTGCTGGGCGCGCGCCTCCGCGCCTGGATCAGCGACGGCGATCAGCAGAGCGCCCTCGCCGCCCTGCCCGTCCTCGCCGCCCACCCCTCCCCGGTCGGCCTGCTCCACCTCGCCGGGACGGCCCGCGCCCGCCAGCCCGGACTCCGGCGGGAGGCGGAGCGCCTGCTCTCCGATCTCGCGGCGCGGCGGGGCCTCCTCCCCGGAGAATTCGCCGATCAGCTCGTCCCGGATCTCGGGCTCGACGCCGCAGGCCGGATGCTGCTCGACTTCGGCCCGCGCTGCTTCGAGATCCGGCTCGACACCTTCCTCCAGCCGCGCCTCTACGCCATCTCCGGAGCGGACGCCGGGGCAGGCGCCGGGGCGCCGCTCCAGACGCTGCCGCGCCCGCTGAAGTCCGACGATCCCGCGCTCGCCGCCGAGGCCGCCGCGCGCTGGGCTGCGCTCCGGCAGGATCTCAAGGAGATCTCCAGGCAGCAGCTCCGCCGCTTCGAGGAGGCGCTCTGCAGCCAGCAGGCGTGGCCGCACCGCACCTTCCGCGACTGCATCGCCGACCACCCGCTCCTCTCCGGCCTCGCCCGGCGCCTGCTCTGGGAGATCGTCCCCGCCGGGGAGGACGCGCCGATCCGGTTCCGGATCGCTGAGGACGGCAGCGCCGCCGACGTTGACGATCTGCCGATGGCACTCCCCCCCGGCGCCGCCGTCCGGCTCTCCCACCCGCTGCTGATGACCGGCGCCGCGCGGGACGCCTGGGCGCGCGTCTTCGGGGACTACGGCATCGCCCAGCCCTTCCCGCAGCTCGCCCGTGAATTCTACGCGCTCACCCCCTCAGAGCGCGCCAGCCCCGCCCTCACCCGCTGGGAGGGCCGGAGCGTGCAGCCGGGGCCGCTGTTTGGGCTGCTGTCACGCGGCTGGGAGCGGGGGGGCGGCGGCGAGGCGCCGATCAACCGGATCGTCGGAAATTTTATCGTCGAGCTGGAATTGGAGCCGGGCCTCTCGCCCGCGCCCCCCGCTGATCAGCCGCCGCAGCGCGTCGGGAAGGTGCGGCTCTACCAGGCCGCCAGCAGCCAGCCCCGCCCCTTCGGCGCGCTCAGCCCCGTCTTCACCAGCGAGTGCCTGATGGAACTGATTTCAGCATTTCGCACAGCTCTATAAAGAATAGACGGCGGATGGTCGCCCGCTGCGCGATCAGCCTCCCTCCGCCAGCACCGCGTCCACCATCGCGTACAGCCGCCGCTTGTCCGGCTCATACGGATCGGGCAGCCCGCGCATCCAGCCCGCCCGATCCACCAGCATCAGCCGCTCGGCATGGAGGATGTTGACCGGGCCTGCCGCCCCCTCAGGCGGCGGGAGCCGCTGCAGCGCCTGCTTGAACCCGCCGACGATCAGCGCCTCCACCGCCGCAGGCTCGCCCGTCAGCAGCCGCCAGCGCCCGAAGTCCGCCCCGAACCGCTCCCCGTAGGCGCGCAGCACCTCCGGCCGGTCGGTCGCCGGATCGACGGTGAACGACAGCAGCCGCAGATCCGCCGCCGCCGGTGCGTCGCGGTAGTGCTCCTGGATCTCCTTCATGTGCCCGGAGATCATCGGGCAGGGCCCCGGACAGGAGGTGAAGATGAACGCCGCGAGCCACACCTCCCCCGCCAGATCGGCGCGCCCCACTGGCTGCCCGCCCTGATCCACCAGCGAGAATTCAGGCACCTCCAGCAGCCGCTCTGGCGCGGGGGCGGTCACGCAGCCGGACATCGCAGCCAGCCACATCGCCCCCCACAGTGACACCGAAAACGACATCGCTCCCTCCCGTGGCTCCCCTACAGTCCCAGCCGATCCAGCCGCTTCAGCGCCGCCGCCGCGCCCGCATGCCCGGTCAGCCGGATCGCCTCCTCATACCACCGCCGCGCCTCAGCCGGGCGCTGCAGCTTCTCGTAGACCTGCCCGAGCCGGAACTGCGTCTGCGCCTTGTTCTCTGCCGTGACGTCGATGAACCCCAGGTAGATCTTCAGGCACCGCTCCGCATCGCTGAACCGCCCCAGCCGCGTGTGCGCAACCGCCTCCTGGTACCACACCCGCTGGTTGGACGATATTTTCGCCCGGATGTGCGCGTAGAGCTGGAGCGCCTCCTCGTGCCGCTGCATCGCTGAGAGCACCCGCCCCATCGTCAGCAGGTTCAGCACGTTCGACGGGTAGCGCCGCCGCAGATACGCGCACCGCTCCAGCGCCAGATCCAGCCGCCGCTCCTCGATGCAGGAGTAGACGAGCGCGATGCTCGCCCCCGGCCCCAGGAACGCCGCCTCCTGCTCCGCCTGCTGGAGCAGCGCGAAGCCCTCCGCACGCCGGTCAGGGAACGGGGGCAACAGCCGGCTCTGGAGCGTCACCACCGAGCGCCAGTACAGGTACAGCCCGTCCCCGATCCGCACGTCCACGAATTCCGGCGCCAGCGCGGAGGCGCGCTCCAGCGAATTCATCGCGTCCACCGCCTGCGCCAGCGCGCTCACCCACTCGTTCTTCCGGAGCAGGTGGATCGCCATCAGCCCCGTCGATCCCGCCCGGATGAACGCCTTCAGCGCCTCCAGCTCGCGCTTCGCCTCCCCGGTCGTCCCGGCGCTTAGCTGCGCCTGCGTCGCCTCCCAGGCCGCCTGCCAGGCCCGCTCATAGCGGAAGTCGACGTTCTCCAGCATCAACGCCTGGTAGATGATCGAGTGGCCGAGCGGCCCCACCCCCGTCGTCGGGTACTGCGCCGTGAGCCGATCCAGCACCGCCTTCGCCCCGGCGTAGTCCCGCGCGTAGATCCCCTCGCAGGCCGCCTGAAGCCCCGCCGCCAGATCCAGCGGCACCCCCAGCTGCCGCGCCACCAGCTCCGCCGGCGGCGCCGCCGCCAGCGTCGGGGTCACCGGGATGAGCGACGCCGGCGGCGGCGCGCGCCCGGTGATCGTGTTCTCCGACAGATCCTCCTGCTCTTCCGGCTCCTCCGCCCGCGCCGGACGCGCCGTCAGCCCCGCCGTCAGCCCCGCCGTCAGCCCCGCCAGCAGCCGCCTCCGGCTCAGCCGCTCCAACATATCAGAGGGAGGTGAATCAGCACGCATTTCATGCGCGCTGATCTCAGGCGCGGGAGCGACTGGCATGGCGCGCCGCGACCGCATCATAGAGCTTCACCTCGATCCCCCCGCCCGGCGCACTCCCTGCGAGCCGGTTGATGTCCTGGATGCCCGTGGGGCTGGTGACGTTGATCTCCGTCAGGAGGCCGCCGATGATGTCGATCCCCACGAACACGAACCCCTCCCTCCTCAGGATCGGACCGATGCGGTCGCAGATCTCGCGGTCGCGCGCGCTGAGGCCGCATGCCACGACCCCCGCCCCCGCATGCATGTTCCCCCGGTGATCGCGCCCCGTCGGCACGCGCAGCATCGCCCCCACCGGCTCCCCCTCGATCAGCAGGACGCGCTTGTCTCCCTCGACGATCTCAGGGATGTGCCGCTGCGCGATGATCGAGAACCGCCCGTCCCCGGTCAGGATCTCCGCCATCGACCGCAGGTTCGGATCGCGCTTGTGGCTCACCAGCACCCCGCGCCCCCCGTTCCCGTCCCAGGGCTTCAGCACCACCCGATCCGGCTGCTCCTCCGCGAAAGCGATGATCCGCCCGATGTCCGCCGTGATCAGCGTCTCCGGCGTCAGATCCGGGAACGAGAACGCGAACAGCTTCTCGTTCCGGCTCCGCAGCCCCCCCGGCTCATTCACCACCAGCGCCGTCGTCATCCCCAGCAGGTAGGTCGCGTAGATGTAGGTCATGTCGAACGGCGGATCCTTCCGCATCCACACGACGTCCGCCTCGTCCAGCCCCACCTCAGCCCAACCGTCCCCCGGCCCGGAGACCTCAAAATACGGCGCCCCCTCCAGCGCCACCACCGCCTGCGCCCGCGCCCACGCGCGCCCCGCGCGCGCATACATCGCCGCCGGGTGACACCACGCCACCCTGTCTCCGCGCCGCGAACACTCCCGCATCATCATCCACGTCGAATCATGCCGGTAGTTCAGCTGATCGATCGGATCCATCACAAACAGGTGCATCATGCCGTAGAGATAACCTGTTTTTGCGGGGGGAACCCCGCATCGGCACTGCGCTTCGCTGGTGCCTCCCCCCGCGCGCATTGGCGCGCGACGGCTGGCCCGTGCCGGGGGTGAACGGAAGGGGCGGTAATATCTATGATGTCGGGGGCTCTTTTGGGGTTTACGCCCCTTACGTCCACCGGGCCAGCCGGGGCGTATCGGGGAACACGCCAGGAGAATGGGCGGACAGTAAAAGACGAGTGGAGGTCTGCGGTTGAAGTTTACGGTATATATTTATTTTCCAACGCAGAACTTCTCAAACAACCGATCCATCACTGACTCCCGCGTCTCCCGCCCTGTCAGGCTGTCGAGCGCCTCCAATCCCCCGTACAGCCGCTCGGCGGCGACTGCAGGGCCGCCGGACGGCAGCGCCTCTGCCGCCGCCCGCGCCGCCGCCGCCGCCGCCCGGAACAGGTCGCGCTGCCGCTCGCTCGCGAGCCGGAGGCCGACGCCGCCGGGCTCCTCTCCGACGAGGGCGGCCTGGATCGCCATCTTCAGCGCCTCCATGCCCGCGCCGGTGCGGCTGGAGACAGAGAGGGTGGCGGGATCGGGGGCGGGATCGGGGGCAGCGGGATCGGGGGGCGCGGCGCAGAGGTCGGCGTGGGTGCGGACATGGAGGCAGGGGCCGAGGGCGGCGTAGCGATCCAGATCTGGCGGGGCGGCGCTGCCGTCCCACACGAGCAGGCGGAGATCGGCCTCTGCGATCAGCCCGGCGGCGAGATCGAGCCCGGCCTGCTCGATCGGATCGGTGGCGGGGGCGCCGGAGGCGCGCAGCCCGGCGGTGTCGAGCAGCAGCACCTGCACGCCGGGGAGCTGGAGGGGGCTCTCCACGATGTCGCGGGTGGTGCCGGGGATGGGGCTCACGAGCGCCCGGCTCCGGCCCAGCAGCGCGTTGAACAGGCTGGACTTTCCGGCGTTGACCGGGCCGACGAGGGCGACGCGCGCCCCCTGGATCGCCAACCGCCCGGCGCGGAAGGTGTCGCTGATCCGGTCGGCCTCCGCCGCCTGCGCCAGCAGCCTCGCCCGGATCGCAGCGTCGTCAGGGAGCAGCAGATCCTCGCCCGGGTAGTCGAGGATCGCCTCCAGATCGGCGGCGATGTCCGCGAGCGCAGCGCGCAGCGCCTCCGCCACCCCGCTGATCCGCCCCTCCCGCCCCTGCCGCGCCAATTCCAGCCCCGCTGCTGATGTCGCGCTGAGCGTCTGCAGCACCGCCTCAGCCCGGCACAGATCCATGCGTCCGTTCAGCACCGCCCTCCGGCTGAACTCCCCCGGTCGCGCCATCCGCGCCCCTGCGTCGATGCATGCCTGCAGCAGCCGATCCACGATCAGCGGGTTCCCGTGGCAGGAAAGCTCTGCCACGTCCTCCCCTGTCCAGGAGCGCGGCCCGGGCATCCACAGCAGCAGGCCCTCATCAAAAAAGCCTCCCGCGTCGCGGAAGCGCACAAGCCGCGCGTGGCGGGGCGGCGGCAACCGGCCCGGCTGGCAGAGCCGGGCGAGGATCTCCGGCAGGCCCGACCCGGAGAGCCGCAGCGCCGAGACGGCGCCCGCCCCCCACGGGGTCAGGCAGGCGACGATCGGCGCATCAGCCAGCACCGGCTCAGCTCTCCGCGCCCTCGCCGGAGCTGCCGGCGTCGCCTGGCAGGATCTCGATCCGGCGATCCACGCCCTCACCGACCGACCGGGTCATGACACCCTCGATCCGGCCCACCTCCAGGTGGACGAGGCGGCGGTCATAGCTGTTGAGCTCGCGGCGCAGCAGCTCCGGCTCGCCGGTCGCCAGCACGCGCTGCGCGAGCTTGCGGGCGAGGCGCTTCAGATCCTCCTCCTCAGCGTCCCGGCTACGGCGACCGCGAT
The DNA here is from genome assembly GCA_040376255.1 of Alphaproteobacteria bacterium. GTDB lineage: Bacteria > Myxococcota_A > UBA796 > UBA796 > SXON01 > JBEIQZ01. The sequence goes on along the minus strand of JBEIQZ010000001.1, from coordinate 13,913 downwards.
CATCGCGCGGCGGCCCGCGACGGTCATCGCGCGGCGGCCCGCGACGGTCATCGCGGGGGCGGTCATCGCGGGGGCGGTCATCACGGGGGCGGTCATCGCGGGGGCGGTCATCGCGGGGGCGGTCATCGCGCGGGCGGTCATCGCGGGGGCGATCATCGCGCGGGCGGTCACTGCGCGGGGCATCGCGCCGCTCGTCGCGGGGGGGGCCGCGCCGGTCATCGCGCCGGTCATCGCGCCGCTCGTCGCGGGGGGGGCCGCGCCGGTCATCGCGCCGGTCATCGCGCCGCTCGTCGCGATCACCTCCAGCGATGTCGATCTGGAAGCGCTCATCGTTGAAACGATCGCGCAGGGAGAGGTGGAGGAGGTGCTGGATGGCGTGGAGGGTGGCGCCGCGCTTGCCGACGAGGTGACGGGCCTGCTCTCCAGCGTCGAGGGAGAGGACGACCTCATCCCGTGTGGAGGTGACAGACACCTTGCCGGGGATGTTCATCGCGATCAGCAGGTCGCGCAGCCACTTCTCTGCCGCGCTGGCGGCAGGGCTGGGCGGCAGGCTCGGCGCAGCAGGCCGGGGTTCGGGCCGGGGTTCGCCGTATGCCTCTGCGCGGGGCTCGGGCCGGGGCTCAGACCGGGGCTCAGACCGGGGCTCAGACCGGGGCTCAGGCCGGGGCTCAGGCCGGGGCTCAGGCCGGGCCGGGGGCGGGCCGGTGCGGATCCAGGCGAAGACCTTGACCGTGTCGACGCCGATCCCGGTCCCCTGGGCAGAGCGGAAGTGGCGCAGGTCGATCTTGTGCTCGACGGCATCAGCAGAGACGCCAAGCTGTTCGGCGGCGATGTCGAGGGCGGCGCGGAGGGTGCGCCCTTCGGCGACTACATGATTCTCAGGTACGTTCATCGGATACCTCTTGTCGGGAGAGTGCCAGGCTCAGGCCGGCTTCGGAGCGGAGAGCGAATAGCTCCGCATATTGTGCCACTGTTGAAGGATACTGAGGACGGTGTTGATCGCGTAGTAGACAGCGAGGCCTGACGGCACGGTGAACATGAACAGCGCGAACATCAACGGCATGAATTTCATGATCCGCTGTTGAGCGGGATCCATGCCGGTCATCGGGGTGAGTTGTTGCTGGACGACCATGCCGACGGCCATGAAGGCGGGGAACACGCCATAGGGATCGGGGGCAGAGAGATCCTGGATATACCAGAAGGGCTGGTGATAGAGCTTCGGCGTGACCTGGAGCGCGGAGTAGAGCGCGAAGAAGACAGGCATCTGCACAAACATCGGCAGGCAGCCGCCGAAGGGGTTGACCTTGTACTCGCTGAAAAGCTTCATCAACTCGGCGTTCAGACGCTCCTTGTCATCGGCGTATTTCTCCTGGATCTCCTTCATCATCGGCTGGATCACCTGCATAGCCTTGGCGCTCTTGAAGGCGCGCGAGGCGATGGGGTAGAGGCTGGCGCGCACGAAGAAGGTGAGGCAGATGATCGCGATGCCCCAGTTCTTCACGCCGAGGTAGAACAGATCCAGGAAGAACAGGAGGATCTTCGAAAAAAACCCGAAGATACCGAGGTTGGCTGATTTTTCCAGCCCCCCGCCCAGCGCCGCCATGCGCTCCACATCCTTGGGGCCGACGTACAGCCGGAAGCGCAGCTCCACCGACTCGCCGGGGGTCAGCGACTCCTTCGTCGCCCGCACCCAGGCGCGGGTCAGGCCGCCTGCATCGGTCGCGATGCGGACGTCTGTGAGGACATCCTGCGGCTGGAGGGCGGCGACGAAGTACCGATCTTCCAGTCCGATCCACGAAACAGGCCCGTCCCACACCAGCCCGGCGGCGGCGTCTTCGGGCGCGTGGAGCTGCTCCAGGGAGTCATCGACCACCGCAGCGAGGCGCAGGTGCGGATCGTAGGGGCCGCTGGTCTTGACAAGCTCCTCCTGCAGCCCGACCCAGAACGGTCCCTGCGCCCCGGCGGGCGCCTCCCAGCGCCAGGAGAGATCGTAGATGTCCGGCTCAGCGGTGGCGCTCAGGACGCGGCGGATGAGGACCCCGTTCGGGGTGGTATACGAGGCCTCGACGCTCTCGCCCGTGCCGGGCTGGATCTTCCAAAGCCCGGTGGAGGCGAGCAGGGGATCGCCCGCGCCCGCCTCGGCGAAGCGGCCGGAGGCGAGGTTCTGGGCGGTGCCGGCGCTGTGATAGGGCGCCCAGCCGCCGCTGTGGGTGCCGGTGACGCGGCCCCAGATCCAGGTCCACCAGGGGGTGACCTGGATGGCTGCCTCGTAGCCGGGGATCTCCACCTTCCGTATACCGCCGCAGTCGGAGAGCTCGAACCGGACCGCGCTCCCGAAGGTGGTGCGGGCGTCGGTACAGGAGAAGTCCGGGGCGGGCTGCGCGGCCGGAGCGGTCAGGACGCCGGGGGTACCGGCGGGGGTGCCGTCGGGGGTGCCGACCGCAGGCGCGCCGCTGACCGGGATCTCAGCGGGCTCCGGGGGCTTTATGAAGAAGACCGACCAGACGTAATAGGTGGCCAGGGCGAGAATCATCGCCAGGAGGGTTCTGCGATCCTGATCCTTCATGACGATCTCTTCTCTCCGGGCGGAAGCGGCACCGGATCGAGGCCGCCTGGGTGAAACGGGTGGCAGCGGCAGATGCGCTTGACGCCCAGCCAGGAGCCGTGGAACGGCCCCCACACCTGGATGGCCTCTGCCGTATAGCGGCTGCAGGAAGGGTAGAACCTGCAGACCGGGGGCATCCAGGCTGAGACAAAGCGTTGCCAGCCCCTGATCAGCGCGAGGAGCGCGCGGACGATGAGACCCGGAGCAGGGCGGACGGCAGCCACAGCTTGATCCGGGGGCCGGGCATCTGTCCGTGGGAGAGCATCACTCAACGGGCGACCCGTTGCCAGAGATCGGCGACTTCCTGAACGAGCGCGTGGTACCCGGCGTTGATGGCCTCCGCGTGCGGGATCAGCACGAGATCCCACGGGCCGCGCGCAGGCGGGGGGAGGTGACGGATCGCCTCCCTGAGCCAGCGTTTGATACGATTGCGCGTCACAGCGTTGCCCACCTTGCGGCTTACGGTAAGCCCGAACCGGCAATCGACAACCGGCACAGCGCCCAATGACACTGTCTGTTGGGTCGTTGGAGCACGTCTTCGCGGGAGCGCGAGGAGGAGCAGGTGCGTGGAGCGCACCTTCCGACCGGAACCCTGAATCCGTCGGAAGTCATGGCTGCGCAGAAGCCTCTCCATCGTGGAGTGTCTCTTCCGGAAAACCGGCGTATCAGCTGCGCTTGGTTGCAACCACCACGGCGAGACGCTTGCGCCCCCGGGCGCGGCGGCGGGCGAGAGTGGCGCGACCACCGGGGGTCTGCATGCGGGCCCGGAAGCCATGGGTGCGCTTGCGGCGCTGGTTGTGAGGCTGATAGGTACGCTTCATCGGAACTCCCTTCTTCTGGCTCTAAAAACGGCCCCGCCGGATAATCGGATCTGAGGCGCTTGGCAAGGGGGCAGGCGAAGATCCAGCGACGGAAATTTCTCCTCCCTCCCTTGAACCCCTGCACCGATCCGGGTACAGGGGGAAACAGAGCGTGGACGGGGAAGGTTCACAAGAAGGCTCACGGGAAGGCGGAAAGGCGGTATGGAGCAGGCATGGGCCCAATTCTGCAGTACCCTGGAACGCAGGGTAGGGGCGCAGAACATGGAGATCTGGATCCGGCCCGCACTGCGTCCCGAGCAGATCGGCGGGCAGCGGATCCAGCTCCGGGTGGAGAGCCGTTACCACTACGACTGGATCAAAGACAACCTCCTGCTCGACATTGAGCAGGCATGGAAGGAGCTGGTCGGGCCGAACGTCGCGGTGGAATTGCTCTGTGAGGGGCTGAGCTCGACGATGGCGATGCCGGCGGTGCCGAGCGGCCCCCGGCCCAGCACGCGCATCGACCCGAACATGACCTTCGAGAACTTCGTTGTCGGCAAGTGCAACGAATTCGCCCACGCGGCGGCCTGCGCGGTCGCCGACGATCCGGGGCGGGCGCACAACCCGCTGTTCATCTACGGGGAGACGGGCCTCGGCAAGACGCACCTCGCGCATGCCATCGGGAACCGGGTGGCGGCGCGCAACAAGGGGGTCGCCTACTACCAGTCCAACCAGTTCTTCGATCAGATGGTGCGCTCGCTGCAGAACCGCAGCATCGCGGACTTCCGGAAGCAGCTCCAGACAGAGGTGGACGTCCTGCTGCTCGACGATGTGCAATTCCTGGCGGGCCGGGATCGCACCGAGGAGGAGCTGTTCTACCTCTTCGAGATGATGAAGGCGGAGGGCAGGCAGATCGTGCTGACCGCCGACGAGCCGCCGCGCAGCATCGGCAAGCTCGAACCCCGGCTGCGGACGCGCTTCGAGGGCGGGCTGCTGGCGGACGTCCAGCCGCCGGACACTGAGACGATGATGGCGATCGTGGCTCAGAAGTCTGAGGCGATGGCCCTGTTCCTCCCGACAGAGGTGCAGTACCAGATCGCGCTCCACGTCCGCGCCAGCGTGCGGGAGATGGAGGGGGTGCTGAACCGGCTCAAGGCGATGGCGAACCACCACCAGCGCCCGGTGACGATGGCCTCCGTGCAGCACTTCCTCGGCGATCTCGTGCCGCCGATGGCGCCGCCGCCCACCGCCGAGCAGATCATCAACCGGATCGCCGAGCACTACCACCTGCGCCCGACGGACATCCGGGGCAACCGGCGCCCGGCGAACATCGCCAACCCCCGCCAGATGGCGATGTTCCTGACACGCAAGCTGACCAACCTCTCCTTCCCGGAGATCGGGCGCGAGTTCGGGCGGGACAACTCCACGGTGCAGTACGCCTGCCGCAAGGTGGAGGAGCAGGCGCAGATCGATCCGAACCTGCGGGCAGAGATCGACCTGCTGGAGCGGCTGTGCCGGGCGAGCTGAGCAGCGGATCTGCCGACCTGCCGGGCGCCCCTGATCATGCGCGTGATCGGGGCGCCTGCCATACCGGATCTGATCGGCGGGTGATCAGGGGTGGGGACAACCGTCCCGCCCGCCGCTCTCCCATCGCAACGCAGAAACATTTGGTACACGGGCAAACGCCGACAATTCCTATGGATAACCCTGTGGACAACCTGTGGACAACCTGTGGACAAGTTTTCCCATCTATGGATAACTTAGACGCTCCAGGTGCGTCCCGGCCCCCCCCTATGGATAACTGCCGAGTTATCCAGAAGTTGTCCATAGACTTATCCATAAGACGTTGGCAGCTTCAACCTGCCATATATGAGTTCTTAGGCTTATCCATAGACATGCAACAACATCATCAAGATCTCTCAGATAGATCTAAGATCTGAGAGATCTTGTAATTGATGACCGGAGGAGATTCATGGAGTTCCTGATCCAGCGGGATGAACTGATCCGCGCCCTCTCAAGGGTGCAGGGCATCATCGAGAAGCGCAGCGCCACCCCCATCCTGTCAGCCGTCCTGCTCCAGGCCCGCGAGGGCGGGCTGCGGATCACGGCAGCCGACAAGGCGATGACCTTCGTCGGCGACTTCGCTGCGACGGTGAACGTGCCGGGCGAGGTGGCGGTCGACGCGGCCAACGCCTTCTCGGTGGCGCGGGTGTTGGCCTCGGACGTGGTGGCGGTGACGCTCGGCGACAACCACCGGCTCGATCTGCGCTGCGGCAAGTCCTACTACAAGCTCGCCGGGCAGGCGCCGGGGGACTTCCCGCCCACGCCGGGGCTGGAGACGCCGGGGCAGCTGACGATGCAGGCGGCGGATCTGCGCCGGATCATCGATCAGACCTGGTTCAGCATCGCGCCGGACGACAACCGCTACGGGCTGAACGGGGCGCACCTGGACGTGGTGCCGCTGAAGGACGGGGGCCGGGACGGGGCGAAGGCGCTCCGGATGGTCGGCACGGACGGGAACCGGCTCTCCTGGGCGCAGGGGCCGTTCGAGGGGACCCTGGGGATCGGCAAGCGCCTGCTGCTGCCGCGCAAGCCGCTGGCTGAGGTGCGGAAGATGCTCGACGGGCTGTCAGGGCCGGTGCAGATCGGCTTCGGGGATCGCTCAGCGGTGGTGCGCTTCGAGGGCACGGTGGTCCACATGCGGCTGCTGGAGGCGGAGTTCCCGAGCTACAAGGAGGTTCTCCCGACGACGTTCAAACGCCGGGTGATCGTGGATCGCGAGGCGTTCATCGATGGCCTGAAGCGCGTCTCGATCTTCGCCTCAGACGGCTCGCACTCGGTGCGGTTCGCGTTCTCGGCGGAGGGTCTGGTGCTGACCGCGCGGAAGCTCGACGCGGGCGACGCGCGCGAGGAGGTGCCGGTGGAGCTGCAGGGCGAGCCGCTGACGATGGGCTTCAACGCGAAGTTCGTGCAGGACGTGCTGGCCGCGATCCCCTCGGCGCGGGTGGTGCTGGAGCTCGGAGAAGCGCTCTCCCCCTGCATCCTCAAGCCGCAGGAGGACGATCCGCAGTCCGTCAACGCGCTGTTCGTCGTCATGCCCGTCCGGCTGGACTGACGACCCATGCTCCTCCAGCAGCTCGGTGTCAGCGGCTTCCGCAACCTCCACGAGGCGCACATCTCCCTGGCGGCGCCGCTTGTGGCGTTTGTCGGGCCCAACGGTCAGGGCAAGACCAACCTGCTGGAGGCGGTGGGGGTGCTGGGGCTGCTCAAGAGCTTCCGCACGGCCCGGCTTCAGGAGCTGGCGGGCTGGGGGCGGCCGGGCTTCTCGGTGGAGGGTCAGGGCCAGTCGGAGGGCATGACCCGCACCTGGCGCTTCACCATGCAGGAGGGGGAGCGGGCGCTGCGCCGGGACGGGAAGGCCGTCGCGCCGACCGCCTGGCTCACCTCGATGCGCGCCTGCCACTTCACCCCCGAGGACACCGCGCTGATCCGGGGAGAGCCCTCGCTGCGGCGCGCGCTGCTGGATCGGGCGGTGTTCACCGTGGAGCCGGGCCACCTGGAGCCGGTGCAGGTCTGGCGGCGGCTCTCGGCGCACAAGACCGCCCTGCTGCGGCAGCCCTCGCCCGACCGGGCGCAGCTGGAGATCATCGACGAGCAACTCATCCAGAGCGGCCTCCGCATCATGGAGGGGCGCGCCTCCACGATGCGGCGCATGGTGCCCATCTTCGAGCGCACCTACGGCGAGTTCACCGGCCAGGAGCGGGCCGAGGTGCGCTACCGCCCCTCGCTGGGCGACGATCCGGCGCGCTGGGAGGAGCGCTGGCGCGCGGAGCTGGCAGAGAAGGGCGAGGAGGAGATCCGGCGCGGGCGCTGCCTTGTCGGGCCGCAGCGGGACGAGCTGCTGTTCCGCATCGGCGCCCAGGGAGATCCGCAGGGCGGCACCCAGGGCGGCACTCAGGGCGCGCGCGCCTTCGCCTCCCAGGGCCAGAGCCGGTCGCTGGTGCTGGCCTGGAAGCTCGCTGAGGTCGAGGTGGCGCGGGCGGCGGGCGAGGCGCCGCTGTTCCTGATGGACGACCTCGGGAGCGAGCTGGATCCCTCCCGCACCGAGCAGCTCGTCCGGCTGCTGCGCGGGCTCGGGGCGCAGATATTTGTCACTACGACCGATGTGCGATACCTGCCATCCGGGGCGTCAGACGCCATCTATTACAAGATAGATCAGGGGCAGGCGACGCTCCTCGCGCACTGAGCCGTGCGGCCCCGGTTATTTGAATATCTGTGCAGATCAGGCGTGCAGGATCTGTCTGGACGGGATAGAGACAGGATGATTCGGAGTACAGGATGAACGCCACAGAACAGGCGGAAGCTACGGGCGCACGGGAGTATGGCGCCTCCAGCATCTCGGTGCTGGAGGGGTTGGAGGCGGTGCGGGTGCGCCCGTCGATGTACATCGGGGATGTCGGCGTGCGGGGGCTGCACCACCTGGTCTACGAGGTGGTTGACAACTCGGTGGACGAGCACCTCGCGGGGCACTGCCGGAACGTGACGGTGGAATTGCACGAGGACGGCTCCTGCTCGGTGGAGGATGACGGGCGCGGGATCCCGGTGGACATCCACCCGGAGAAGCAGCGCCCGGCGGCTGAGGTGGTGCTGACGGTGCTGCATGCGGGCGGCAAGTTCGACCGGGACAGCTACAAGGTCTCAGGCGGCCTCCACGGGGTCGGCGTGAGCTGCGTCAACGCGCTCTCAGAGTGGCTGGAGCTGTCCATCTGGCGGCAGGGCCACCTGTGGCGGCAGCGATACCAGCGCGGCGTCCCGGCAAACGATCTGTACGAGGCGGGGCCGGACAACGGAAAGCGCGGGACGAAGGTTCATTTTTTACCTGACAACGTGATCTTCCGCGACCACCAGGATCTGCAGTTCGATATCCTGTCCAACCGGCTGCGCGAGATGGCCTTCCTCAACCCCGGCATGCGCGTCCGGCTCACCGATCACCGCGACGGGCGGGCTGACGACTACCACTACGAGGGCGGGATCAACGCTTTTGTAGAGTACCTGAACGCCGCCAAAGAGACAATCCACCCGAAGCCGATCTACCTGAAGGGCGGCCGGGAAGGGTTGGAGGTGGAGATCTCGCTCCAGTGGAACGGCTCCTACAGCGAGACCATCTGCAGCTTCGTCAACAACATCAACACCCACGAGGGCGGCACCCATGTCACCGGGCTGAAGGCGGCGCTGACGCGCACCGTCAACGCCTACGCGACATCGAACAACCTGCTGAAGAGCAGCAAGATCGACGCCAACATCACCGGCGAGGACATCCGCGAGGGCCTCACCTGCGTGCTGTCGGTGAAGATCTCCGAGCCGCAGTTCGAGGGGCAGACCAAGACGAAGCTGGGCAACTCTGAGGCTAAGGGGCTCACCGAGGCCATCGTCAACGAGCAGCTCAGCCGCTACTTCGAGGAGACCCCGTCGGTGGCCAAGGCGCTGATCTCGCGGGCGGTGGACGCGGCGCGGGCGCGCGAGGCGGCGAGGCGGGCGCGGGATCTGGCCCGTCGCAAGACGGTGATGGACGGGGGCGGGCTGCCCGGCAAGCTGGCGGACTGCCAGGAGCGCGATCCGGCGCTGTGCGAGCTGTACGTCGTCGAGGGGGACTCGGCAGGCGGCTCGGCGAAGCAGGGGCGCAACCGGAAGTTCCAGGCGATCCTCCCGCTGCGCGGGAAGATCCTGAACGTGGAGCGGGCGCGGCTGGATCGGATGCTCGGCAGCGAGCAGATCCAGATCCTGATCTCGGCGCTCGGCTGCGGTATCGGCGAGGACTTCGATAAGAAGAAGCTGCGCTACGGGCGCGTGATCCTGGCGACCGACGCCGACGTCGACGGCGCGCACATCCGGACGCTGCTGCTGACGTTCTTCTACCGCCAGATGCCGGAATTGGTCTATGGCGGGAACATCTACATCGCCCAGCCGCCGCTCTACCGGGTGAAGCGCGGCAAGAGCGAGACCTACCTGCGCGACGACACGGCGCTGGAGGCGTTCCTGCTGAAGAACGGGCTCGGGCACGTGCGGCTTCGGGCGGAGGACGGCAGCATGCGCGAGCTGACCGACCTGGAGGGCTTCACCGACCGGCTGATCCGCTACGCGGGGCGGCTGGGGCGGCTGGGGCGCCGGTTCCAGCCGACAGTGCTGGATCACTTCCTCGGGTTCGAAGGAGGGTCTGCGGGGGGCTTCCCGGAGACGCCGGAGGAGCTGGCGGCGGTCGCAGAGCGGCTGCGGAAGACGCTGGTGACGATGGCGGTGGAGCTGGACGTGCGCGACATCCTGCCGCTCCAGGGCGGCCCTGAGGGCGAGGCGGCGATCCGCGTCCGTACGCTCCAGAACAGCGAGGAGCAGATCACGCTGATGACCGCGACCACCTGGCAGGAGCAGGAGCCGCTGCGCCGGCAGCGCGAGGAGCTGGCGGCGGCGGTGCCGCTCCCGGCGGGGGTCGGGGACGGGCCGCTGCGTCACAGCTACCTTGAGCTGCGTCAGGATATCATGCTTGCTTCGCAGAAGGGCTATGACATCCAGCGCTACAAGGGTCTCGGCGAGATGAACCCTGAGCAGCTCTGGGAGACCACGATGGATCCGAAGAACCGCGTTCTTCACCAGGTTCAGGCTCCTGAGGCGCGTGAAGCGACGGATCGGATGTTTACCCTGCTGATGGGCGACGCGGTCGAGCCGCGCCGGGACTTCATCTACCAGCACGCGCTGGATGTGCGCAACCTGGATATCTGATCCAGAGCGGCGCTGTCGCGGCGAAGCCCCCCGCGCTATACAGGGCAGCATGAGCGCAGACAGCAGCGTGCTTCTCCGGAGCCGTGCCCTCTTCCTGACCGGGAAGGGGGGGACGGGCAAGACCACCATCGCGGCGGCAATCGGACGGCTCGCGGCGGCGCAGGGGCGGCGGACGCTGGTGGCCGAATTGGACAATCAGCGCTCCTCGCTCACCTCGATCTTCGGCGTGACGCCCGGCTACGTCCCGCAGGAGGTGTCGCCCCGGCTGTCGGTGTGCAACGTCGAGTGGAACCCGGCGATGGACGACTTCCTCTCCGACATCGTCTCGATCCCGCGCGTGGTCCGCATGATCACGCACAACCGGGTGGTCAGCATCTTCCTCGACGCCACCCCGGGGGCGCGGGATCTCGTGCTGCTGTGGCGGGTGTACCGGCTCACTCAGCAGTACGACTGCGTGGTGGTGGATCTCCCGGCGTCGGGGAACGCGGTGGCGATGCTGGCGGTGCCGAACACGGCGCGGCGGCTGTTCGACGCGGGGCCGATCCGGGCCTGCGCGGACGAGCTGCTGGCCTTCTACCCGAAGGAGGGCGTAGGGGTGGTGCAGGTGGCGCTGCCGGAGGAGATGGTCGTCACTGAGACCATCGAGACCTTCCGGAAGCTCCGGTCTGAACTTCCGATGCTCCGGATCCTTCAGGTGATACTTAACCGTGCGACCAACCCCTCTCTCGCTGCAGATGAGCGGGCGATGCTGGAGCGGCTGGCGGCGGACACCGCCGGCACGCCGGGCCCCGCTCAGGAGCTGGTGGAGGCGGGGCGGTGGGAGGCCGGGCTGGAGGTGGCGACGGCGGAGGCGCGGGAGCGGTTGGCGGGGCTGGACACCGCGCTGCTCTCGGTGCCGGTGCTGTCGCGGGGCGACGGATCGGCGCGGGTGGTGGAGCAGACCAGCGCGGCGCTGGCCCGGCAGAGCGCCGCGCCGCTCGTGTGGCGGGCGTGATACGGACACCCTTGCGGGGTGGCAGGAGGGAAGATGCGGCTGCGTGAGGTGGTAGAGAGCAGGCGGCTGCTGGTGTGCGTGGGGTCGGGAGGGGTGGGTAAGACCACGACGGCGGCCTCACTGGCGCTGGCGGGCGCGATGGCGGGGCGGCGGGTGCTGGTGCTGACCATCGATCCGGCGCGGCGGCTGGCGAATTCGCTCGGCATCCGGGAGTTCGGCAACACCGAGGTCCGCATCCCGCTGCCGGACGTCCCGGGCGAGCTGTGGGCGATGATGCTGGACGCGCCCAGCACGCTGCGGGAGGTCATCGGGCGCCTCTCCCGCGATGATGCCCACCGGGACTCCGTGCTCAACAACCGGATCTTTCAGGCCATCGCCGGGAACTTCTCCGGCAGCCAGGAGTACATGGCCACCGAGCGGCTCTATGACGTCTACAGCTCTGGCCGGTATGACCTCATCGTGCTCGACACGCCGCCGGTCAAGAACGCGCTGGACTTCCTGGAGTCTCCGGGGCGCATGACCCGGTTCCTCGACAAGCAGATCATGAAGTGGTTCCTCAGCGGCGCAGAGGAGGAGCGGCTGGGGCGGCGGCTCCTCGCGGGGACGACGACGATGGTGTTCCGGCTGCTGGGCCACATCTTCGGGCGGGAGTTCCTCAATGAGCTTTCGACTTTCTTCAATATTTTCAAAGAGTTCTATGAGGGATTCAGGGAACGACATGAAGCGGTCGGACGGCTGTTCATCGCGCCGACGACGCGCTTCGTCGTCGTCTCCGCGCCCACCGATCCGTCCGTGGAGGTCGCAGAGTTCTTCCTGCAGGAGCTGGGGCGGCGGAATTGCCCTACCGCCGGGGTGGTGGTGAACCAGGTCCACCAGGCGAGCCAGCGCCCGCTCGATCCGGAGGTGCTGCTGGGCGCGGCGGCGCGGCAGATCGATGCGGCGGTGGCGCCCAGGGTGCTCGCGCGGCTCGGCGCGGCGCACCGGCGGCTCCGGGAGCTCTCAGCGCTGGATCGGGAGCGCGTGGAGCGCCTGCGGCGCATGGCCGGGGCGGGGCTGTGGATCCAGGAGATCCCGCGCCTGTCCGGCGAGATCCATGACCTTGAGGGGCTCCGCAGGCTGCATCCCTATCTGCTGGGATGACAGTCCGGTAATATGCGGCTAAACATCCGCCAGCGTCTCCGCACCTGTACGGGGACGGGAGGTTCTATGCTGGCCCTGTTGTGTCTGTCGATGATCAGTGAGGCGGAGGCGGGTGTGCCGATGGCCCTGGATCCGCTCAACCGTGTAATGGTCGGAGCGACCTGGGTCGGCGGCCCTTCACCGGTCGGGCTGACCGGCAGCTTCGAGTCCCGCACCACGCGCATCCTCGCGGCAGAGTTCGGCGGGTTCGCCACGCCGCTGCCGATGGAGCCGGGGCTCGGGGAGGACGCTGAGCGGAACGAGGATCTGTTCTACCTGCGCCACGGCATCTACGGCGATCTCGGCTTCCGCATCCCCCACCACCAGCCGAAGGGCTTCGCCTGGGAATTCCACTTCCGCGTCGGGACCGGCGTGGTCTGGTCGGCCCACGTATCGAACGACGCGCTGGTGACCGACGACACAAACTATGACGTCTCCCCCTCTATCGCGGCGATGGGCGGCGGAGATCTGCTGTTTCGCTTTGGCCAGTACGGGCTCCGGCTTGCGGGCAAGGGCTGGGGCTATCAGGTCGTCGATCAGCGCGAACTGACCGCAGATTTCACCTTCCGCCCCCAGGTCAGCCTGGAAGCGCTGGTGCAGTGGTAGGTTTTTTTCAGAAAGCCCTTGACTGTTGAGCGCGGATCGTAGACTCTACACATGCTGCGTCAGGCTTGACGCAGTGTGACCGCAACCCGGTCAGTGCTTTTGACCAGTTTCCCAAGAAGAGAGTGTCGGGCCGAATGTCCCGGAGTGTATATGTAGGGAACCTTCCCTACACTGTTACTGTGGAAGACGTGAGGGAGATTTTCTCACGCGACGGCCGTAAGGTCGTATCCGTCAACCTCATCATGGATCGCGAGACCGGCCGTCCCCGAGGCTTCGGCTTTGTGGAGATGGCAACTGAACAGGCAGCAGAAGATATTGCGCGCCTGTTCGACGGGCAGATGATGCATGGACGCCAGCTCAAGGTCAGCATTGCACGCCCCAAAGATATCCCGGGCGGCGGTGGTGGCTATGGCGTAGATCGTGGCTACGGTGGCGACCGTGGCGCCGGTGGCGACCGCTTCGCTGGTCAGGGGGACCGTCCTCCCTATAGGGCAGGTGCTGCGGGCGGAGATCGTCCTGAGCGCCCCCCCTATGAAAATCGCGGCGGGGATCGTCCCGGCTATGGCGACCGTGGTGGGAGTCCGGGCGGGGATCGTCCGGAGCGTCCGGCCTACGGCGATCGGGGCGGGGATCGCCCTGGCTACGGCGGGGATCGCCCTGGCTACGGCGGGGATCGGGGCGGGGATCGTCCTGGCTATGGCGGGGATCGGGGCGGGGATCGTCCTGGTTTCGGCGGTGGCGGGGATCGGGGCGGAGATCGTCCCGGCTTCGGCAGCGATCGCACCGGGGATCGCCCTGGCGGGGATCGTCCCGGCGGCTTCCGCGATCGCCCTGCCTTCGGGGATCGGGGCGGCTTCCGCCCTGACGGCCCCGGCGGCCCTCCGCGCCCCGGCTTCGGCGGCCCTCCGCGTCCGGGCGGCTTCGGCGGCCCTCCGCGTCCGGGCGGCTTCGGCGG
>JBEIQZ010000473.1:0-4917 GCA_040376255.1 Alphaproteobacteria bacterium | reverse complement strand
GCTGATGGAGCACATGGCGGTGCACCTGGAGAGCGAGATGGCGCTCTCCACCTTCGCGCACGAGGACATCCGGGTGATGGACCCGCGCCCGTTCTGCCCGCCGATGGACTTCAGCCTCGCCACGCTCGCGACGTGGATGGTGCAGAAGCCGCCCCGGCTGACGCAGCGGCACGAGGTGTTCAAGGCGCACAAGGACGAGCTTGACAAGTTCTTCTCTCAGGTGTGGGCGCCGGACTCTGAGCTGTTCAGCCTGCACTACGACTTCCTGATGATGCATGGCATGGTGGAGCTGCGCGGCGACCGGGTGTCGGTGAACGGCGACGTGGTCGAAGAGTGGCTGATGCTGGAGCCGGAGGATCAGCGCGATCTGGTGTTCCGGGCGCTGGAGAAGCGCTTCCCGCTGGCTGAGTGGGTGCTGTGGGCGATCCACAGCGGCAAGGGGGAGTGGATCCCGGAGGCCCCGCTCCAGGCGCTCTACCGGCGCTGGCGTCGCGGCGAGGACTGGCGCGAGCGCTACCAGAAGGGGCTGTACACCTCCCCGCGCGGCAGCGACCGCGAGGGCTACAGCTTCAACCCGCTGGTGGTCTGCGGGATGCTGGAGCTGGGGATGTGGGGGCAGCAGAAGTTCTACCGGCTCACCCAGCGCGCGCTCCGGCTGCTGGAGCCGCCGCCGGACGAGGGCTTCACCCAGTTCTACCTCACGCCCAACTACGAGATCATCGCCCCCGCCGGGCTGGCCCCGATCCTGCTGTTCCGCATCGGCGAGCTGGCCGAGCTGGTCGGCTGCGACCGCGCCAACACCTACCGGATCACCGAGGTCTCGGTCGAGCAGGCGCTCCGGCTCGGCTGGCGGCGCGAGGAGATCTTCGACTTCCTCCGCGAGAACAGCCAGATCGGTCTGCCGGAGAACGTCGAGCGCACGCTGCGCGGCTGGATGGGTCAGGAGGGCGACGTCGAGTTCCACGATGTCACCGTGCTGACCGTCCACCGGTCGATGGTGCGGCGGCTGGAGTCGCTGCGCGCGCTGAAGCCGTGGCTGCTGCACCGGTTCGGGCCGGGGCTGTACGCGGTCGACAAGCGCAAGATCGCGGAGATCTCCGAGGAGCTGCGGCAGTCGGGGTTCATGCCGTCGAAGGAGCTGCGCCGCTATCCCGCCGATATCGAGTCGGTGGAGTCCCGCGAGCGGCTCCACCTGCTGCTGGCCGAGGCCCGCGAGGATCGCGATGATCCTTCCAAGCAGACCCACACCACCGACGCCCCCGAGGAATTGCGCCCCGTCCCCGGCAGCTCCCTCGCCAACAACGCCGCCCGCCGCGAGGCGAAGCAGGCGCCCAAGGCCCCGCCCCGCCAGACCCCGGAGGACATCAAGGCGATGGCCGAGCGCGCCATCGGCGAGCGCCGCCTGCTCCAGATGGACTACATGGCCAAGGATCAGACAATCAAGGAGTTCACCGTCTCCCCGGAGCGCATCGCGCTCAACCGGGAGGGGGCGCTCGTCCTCGTCGCCGCCGAGGTGACGCTCAACCAGAAGCTCAGCTTCTCGCTGGCCCAGATCCAGCGGCTCAGGATCTCTTAGCGGCAGGGCAGGCGGGCGCGCCGGTGTATCAACAGGAACCATGCGGGAGCAGACCATGACCGAGCGGACGTTTGAGCAGTCATTGACCGAGCTGGAGCGGCGCGTGCAGTCGCTGGAGCGCGGAGAGCTGGAATTAGAGGAGGCGCTCAAGCTCTTTGAGGAGGGCGTGAGCCTCGTCCGCGAGTGCCATGACAAGCTGGATCAGGCGGAGGCCCGCATCGTGTCGCTGACCGCCACCCCGGAGGGGGTCGCAGAGACCGGCTGGCGCCCGTCCTGAGCGCCCGCCCTGCGCCCGCCCTGTGCTCCGGTGACATGGCGTTGACACAGCAGCGCCCTGGCCGCCTGACATCGCCGTAAGCCGACCCACTCTCCGCTGTTGCGGCCCCGGATCAACGGGCGCACACCAGGGAGCGGCGATGTTTGACGGCGTAGGTAGAGGTTCCATCGGTTCAACGAGGCGGCAGGGGACGGCCCTGCTGCTCTCCATCAGCTCCGTCGCGGGGCTGTTCTTGCTGCTGTATCAGGTGACCTCCCGTCCGGTGGAGGAGATCGCGGTGCGGGAGGAGGTGATCGAGGTGCCGGTGCGGCTGGTCGCGCCGCCCGCTCCCCTGGCAGGCGGGTCAGCAGGATCGCCGAAGAAGGCACCGGATCGCCCGAAGCCGCGCAGCCCCGATGTCCCGGTCGCACCGCAGCCGCTCCCCGCTGATGCCCCTCCCGCGCCCGACGCCTCCGATACGCCTGATGCGCCTGACGCCCCCGATGGCGGGGCGGGCGGGGCGGGCGGCCCGGGGGTTCCGGACGGCACGCCGGACGGCACGCCGGACGGCAAGCCCGGCGGGGTGAAGGGAGGGCGCGGCACAGGGCCGGGAGTCAGCACGGTCTACTTCCGGGATGTGCAGGTGAAGACCCAGCCGCCGAAGCCGGAGTACCCGGAGGCCGCCCGCCAGATGCGCATGGAGGACCGCTGCGTCATCCGCATCCGGATCGATGAGCAGGGCGTCCCCTACGAGGCGGAGGCGAAGACCTGCCCGGAGGTCTTCAGGGAGGTGTCGCTGGCGTCGGCGCGGGCCAGCCGCTTCTATCCCTACCTCGTCGACGGAGCGGCGACCCCGGTGCAGTTCGACTGGACGTTCAACTTCAGGCTCAAGTAGCGCCAGAAGTAGCGCCAGATCGGCGGCGGCCCTGTACGGCGCCTGCCGGATACGATAGCCTTGCGGCGCAGGGAACTTGGTGAGACAGGAGGGCGGCGATGTTTGATGGCGTGGGCAGAGATACCGACAGCTCAGCGAAGCGGCAGGGGACGGCGTTCCTGATGTCGACCGCGTCGGTCGCGGCGATGTTCCTCTTTCTCTTCTGGGTCACCTCCAAGGTCAAGGAGGAGATCGCCAAGCAGGAGGAATTGCTGGAGGTGCCGGTCAGCCTCGTGGCGCCGCCGCCCCCGCCGCCCCCGCCTCCTCCGGGTGGGCAGAAGAAGCCCAAGACCGAGAAGAAGAAGGAGGAGATCAAGCCGGTGCAGGAGGAGGTGCCGGTCGAGGTCAAGCCGCTGGATGAGCCGCCCGTCACCGAGGAGGTCGTCTCCGAGGACGAGGGCGAGGAGGGCGGCGTCGAGGGCGGCCAGAAGGGCGGCGTCGTCGGCGGCGTGGTCGGCGGCAAGGAGGGCGGCGTCATCGGCGGCACGAACATGGACGCCCCGGCGGTCAGCACGGTCTACTTCCGGGATGTGCAGGTGAAGACCCAGCCGCCGAAGCCGGAGTACCCGGAGGCCGCCCGCCAGATGCGGATCGAGGATCGCTGCGTCATCCGCATCAAGATCGATGAGGAGGGGACGCCCTACGAGGCGGAGGTGCGGACCTGCCCGGAGGTCTTCAGGGAGGTCTCGCTGGCGTCGGCGCGGGCCAGCCGGTTCTATCCGTATCTGGTGGGGGGGAAGGCGTCGCGGGTGCAGTTTGATTGGACGTTCAACTTCAAGTTGAAGTAGGAAGAAGACAGCAAAAGGCAGCGGAGGAAGGACTTTTCCTGCCTCGCTGTAGAGGGTCAGGTGCGGCGAAGGCCGCCAACATTCCCCCCCTGCCCGATGCAGAGAGGAGCGGACTTTTCTGTTTGTCCATTCATCGGGACTGTTCCCCGATACGCCCCGGCTGGCCCGGTGGACGGAAGGGGCGTAAAACCAAAAGAGCCCCCGTCGCTACAAATACTACCGCCCCTTGCGTTCACCCCCCGGCACGGGCCCGCCGACGCGCGCCAGTGCGCGCGGGGGGGAGGCACCAGCGTAGCGCAGTGCCGGTGCGGGGGGAGGCTTCTCCCCCCGCAAAAATATAGCGCTGTGGGAGGGTCTGAGATAGAGCGTCAACCTGCGGGGACTCCTTCCCTGCCTGCACCCTTTCAGGAGATAGAGGACAGCCCATGGATCTCTCCCTTGCCGGACTCTGGCATTCGATGGGCCTTCCGGCCCGGATGGTGTTCTTCGTGATGATCTTCATGCTCATCGGCTGCATCTATGTGGCGTTCGAGCGTGGGTATGTGTTCCTGCGGGCGCGCGCGCAGTCGGCGGCGCTCGCAGAGAGCGTGCGGAAGCCGCTGCTGGCGGGGGACATCGCGACGGCGCTGAAGCTGGCGAGTGAGGAGGGGTATGCGGCGTCGTACTTCGGCGCGCTGCTCCGGGCGGGGCTGACGGAGCTGAAGACGCGGCTCGACGATCACGGGGTCGAGGCGGCGGAGCGGGCGCTGGAGAAGGCGCTGGTGGTGGAGTCGGCGCGGCTGCGGAAGGGGATGAACATCCTGGCGACGACGGGATCGACGACGCCGTTCGTCGGGCTGGTCGGGACGATCTTCGGCATCATCAACGCCTTCGGCATGATGTCGGCGGCGGGCGGCGGCGATCTGACGGCGGTGTCGGGCGGTATCGCTGAGGCGCTGGTGTCGACGGCGGTGGGGATCGTGGTCGCGATCGTTGGCGTGTGGCTGTACAACTACTACAACGCCACCATCGACGAGATCGTGAAGGACATGACGATCACCTCTCAGGATCTGCTGGACTGGTCCAAGAAGGAGGTGCTCCGGAAGGTCGAGGCTCAGCAGGCTCAGCAGGGCGGGGTGTCGCTCAACAAGTGACCGCAGCCCATGAGGGCAGGAGGGTGTCCCGATGGGAATGAGCGTCGGTGGAAAGAAGGGCGGGGCGATGTCGGACATCAACGTCACCCCGCTGGTGGATGTCGTCATGGTGCTGCTGATCATCTTCATGGTGGTCACGCCCATGCTGTCCTCCGGGGTGGACGTGAAGCTCCCGAAGGCGAAGACCGCCACGGAGGAGCGCGACATGGGGCAGTACCTTGTCATCGCGG
>JBEIQZ010000887.1:0-1407 GCA_040376255.1 Alphaproteobacteria bacterium | reverse complement strand
GCCGAGGGCGGCCAGCCCGCCGCCATCCCCAGCCACACCTGCAAGGGCGTCAACGAGTGCAAGGGCCAGGGCGGCTGCCACGTCGAGGGGCAGAACGACTGCAAGGGCAAGAACCCCTGCAAGGGTAAAGGTGGTTGCAAGACCTGATCCAGCGGGAAAAAATCTCCTCTCTCAGAGCCGCCCATGCCCGTCTCCCGCTTCCGCGTCCCCGACATCGGCATCGGCGTCGGCTACCGCGTCCCGCACTACCGCCGCGTCATCGAGGATCGCCCGGGCGTAGACTGGTTCGAGCTGCTCTCTGAGAATTTCATGACCGACGGCGGCTCTCCGCGCCACTGGCTGGATCAGGTATCGGCCATGTACCGGACTGTGCCGCACGGCGTCTCCCTCTCGCTGGGGGGCGTCGCGGACCCCGACCACGAGCGCCGCCTGCTCGCCCTCCTCCAAAAAATCCAGCCTCCGTGGTTCAGCGACCACCTGTGCTGGACGGGGACGGCGACGCACCGGGTCCACGATCTGCTGCCGGTGCCGATGGTGGCGTCGATGCGCGATCACATCGCGGGGCGCATCCGGCGGCTCCAGGATCAGGCGGGCTGCCTGTTCGCGGTGGAGAACGTGTCGGCGTACCTGGGGTACGCGGACTCGTGCATCCCGGAGTGGGATTTTCTGGCGGAGGTGGCGGAGGCGGCGGACTGCGGTATACTGCTGGACGTCAACAATATCTTTGTGTCTTCTATCAACCTGGGCTTCGACCCGGAGACTTATATAAAGAACATTCCGCTGGATCGGGTGGTTCAGGTGCATCTGGCGGGGCATACGATCTACGACGGCTACCGGCTGGACACGCACGACCGCCCGGTGTGCGGGGAGGTGTTTGCGCTGTACCGCAGCCTGATCGGGCGGCTGGGGCCGGTGTCGACGCTGCTGGAGCGGGACGGGGATATCCCGCCGCTGGAGGAGCTCGTGGCGGAGGCGGACACGGTGCGGCGGCACCGGGACGCGGGGCTCGCGGTGTTTCACGCGGGCGGGGGTGCGGCATGAGGCTCCCGGCGGACTGGCAGGAGCGGATGGCGGCGGTCGTCCGGGGGGCGGCGGAGCCCGATCCGGCGTGGTTCACGGGCGGCCCGGCGCTGTCGCCGCTGCAGCAGATCGGGGTGTACCGTCAGCAGTACCGGCTCCGCATCTATGAGGCGCTGGCGGAGGAGGTGCCGGGGCTGATGCACCTGCTGGGGGCGGAGGCAGAGGAGATCCTGTGGAGCTACCTGGACGCGCACCCGCCGCATGCGTGGACGCTGAACCGGGTGGCGGATCGGCTCCCGGCGTTCCTGGCGGCGTTCCTGGCGGCGGAGGGGCGGGAGTCGGCGGCGGATCGCGCGCGGGTGGACATGGTAAGGCTGGACGTGGGGG
>JBEIQZ010000461.1:0-5057 GCA_040376255.1 Alphaproteobacteria bacterium | reverse complement strand
CTGCGCCTGCCGCCGCTCCGGGCCTGGCTGGCCGCGCCGGTCGTGCTGTGCGGGACGCTGTCCGGCGGGCTGCTGGCGATGGCGATCCAGGCGCGGATCTTCCCGGAGAACCCGTTTTTGATGTTCGATTACAGCGCCGAGATAGAGACGCTCCTCGCCGGGCCGGGGATCCTCGTCCTCACGCTCGGGGCGGGGCTGTCCGAGGAATTGCTGTTCCGGGGCGCGATCCTGGGGCTGCTCTCGGTCGATCCGATCCGGGGCCGGGGCGGCTGGCCCGCGCTGATCGGGCAGGCGGTCGCCTTCGCGCTGCTGCACGTGCTGGCGTTCAAGCTGCTCCCGACCGGGGTGATCGGGCTGCTGCTCGGGCTGTACGCCTGGCGCTGCGGCTCGATCTGGCCGGGGGTGCTGGCGCATGCCGCGCACAACGCCGCCAGCCTGCTCCTGCCGCAGGGGGCCGGGTCGCGCTGGTTGGAGGTGTTCGACGTGAGCGGCTGGCCCGCGTGGGGCGGGTGGGTCGCCGCGCTGCTGTACCTGACGGGCTGCGGCGCGGCGTGGTGGAGCGGTCGCGCCCCTGCCGCCGATCAGCGGCCCATCAGGTAGACCGCGCCGCCGTTGCTGGCGCCGCCGTCCTGGTTGGGCGCGCCGGTCAGCACCTCCTGCATCCCGTCGCCGTCCAGATCGGCCGAGCCGGCCATCGCGGTGCCGAGCGCGTCGGCAGCCGCGCCGCCCCAGATGACCGCGCTCGACGTGGTGACCGCCGCGCCCCAGGCGGAGGCGTCGGAGTAGATCCAGACCGCGCCCGCGTCGGCGCCGTTCTGGTCATTGCCGGGGTCGCCCACCAGCAGATCGGGGGCGCCGTCGCCGTTGAAGTCGGCCACCGCCAGCGAGGCGCCGTAGCCGCTGCCGCCGCTGCTGAAGGTGTGCGAGGCGCCGCTGACGCTGCCGGAGGCGACGCCCGCGATGTCCCACCACAGCCAGGCCGCCGAGGCGCCCGACGCCGAGAGGGCCAGATCCACCGTGCCGTCGCCGTCGATGTCGGCCTGGCGGGCGAGGGGTTCGCGGCCCACATAGCTGTAGTCAGCGGCGCCGGTGATCTCCCAGGTGTCGGTGTCCTCGACCTTGTCGTTGCTCCACGACAGGCTGCTGTTGCCGGCGATCAGGTAGACCGCGCCCCGGTCGGTTCCGCCCGCGTCCGCGCCGGGCGCGCCGGAGAGGATGTCGCCGTAGCCGTCGCCGTCCACGTCCTGCACCGAGAGCGACCAGCCGAAGTAGTCGTAGGCGTCGTTGCCCTGGATGTAGTCCTCGTCGTCGCCGAGCTGGTAATAGTCGTTGCCGGGGGTGCTGAAGATCGAGACCGCGCCGGAGTCGTTCTCGGTGTTGCCGCCGCCGCCGGTGCTGTAGTTGTCGTAGACATGGCCGATGAGGATCTCGGCCAGCCCGTCGCCGTCGATGTCGCCGGAGGCGGAGGCGCGGCTGTAGTCACTGTCAGAGTCGCCGGTGAAGAAGGCGTAGCTGTCATCGTAGAAGTCGCCGCTCGCGACGGTGCTGGTGTGGAGCGCGACCCCGCCGTAGCCGTAGGAGGCGTAGGTCCCGGCGATCAGCAGATCCGCGACGCCGTCCCCGTCCACGTCGCTCTGCGGCCCGGTGACCAGCCCGGCGCTGTAGTACCAGAAGTCGCCCGCGATCTGCGCCGAGTCGTAGCTGGTGACCAGCCCCGCCGCCCCGACCATCGAGGTCCCGGCGATCACCCAGGTGTAGCCGTAGTTGCTGTTCTGCGTCCCCACCGCCACGTCGTCCCCGCCGTCGCCGGTCAGGTCGCCGCCCAGCGAGAGCGTCTCGGTGCGCCCGAGGTACATGTTGGTCGCCGAGCCGTAGACCACGCCGCCCGTCACCTCGGTAATTACAAAGTCGTCGGCGAAGCCGTCGCAGTCGGTGTCGAGCCCGTCCCAGGTCTCCGGGGTCGCGGCGGTGGTGTTGGGATCGGTGTCGGAGCAGTCGGTGGGGTAGTCGACGCCGTCCAGATCCTGATCGTAGTCGTTGCCGCCGAGGCAGTCCTCGTCGATGCCGTCGTACCAGATCTCCGCCGCGCCGGGGTAGGCCAGCGCGCTCGTGTCGTCGCAGTCGGTCCCCCCGTAGTCAAGGCTGTCATAGCCGTCGCCGTCCTGATCGTAGTCGCTGCCGCCCGAGCAGTCCCGATCCTGCCCGTCGTACCAGACCTCCGCCGCGCCCGCGTAGGTCGCCGCGTCGGTGTCCAGGCAGTCCGTCCCGCCGTAGTCGGCGCCGTCCTGCCCGTCCCGATCCTGATCGTAGTCCGAGTCGCCGAGGCAGTCGCCGTCGATGCCGTCGTACCAGACCTCCGCCGCGCCGGGGTAGGCCAGCGCGCTCGTGTCGTCGCAGTCGTCCCCGCCGTACTGCGGGGGCAGGTGGCCGTCGCCGTCCTGATCGTAGTCGTCAGCGCCGTCGCAGTTCTGGTCGATGCCGTCGTACCAGATCTCCTGCGCGTCGGGGCCGATGCTGCTGTTGAGGTCGTCGCAGTCCCCGCCGCCGCTCTCCACGCTGCCCGACCCGTCGCCGTCCCGATCCTCCTGCACCGACGCCACCAGCGAGGCCACGTCGCTCTGCCCGCTCACCGTGTCCGTCACCGTCACCGTCGCCGCGTAGCTCCCCGGCGTCGAGGGCGTCAGCAGCACCGTCAGCCCGCCCGTCGCCCCCGGCGCCAGCGTGTTGGTCTCCAGCGAGGTCGCCCAGATCGAGGTGTCCGAGGCGTTCAGCGCCACGCTCAGCGCCAGATCGGTGTTGCCGTCGTTGCTCACCACCAGATCCGTCCGCCCCAGCGTCCCCACGAACACCACCCCGATGTCCACCGTATCAGGCGTCACCGACAGCGCGGGCGCGGGCTCCTCTGTCGTGCCGGAGTCGCCCTGCCCGTTCGAGTCGTCCGTGTTCCCGTCCGAGTCCCCCTGGCCCCCCGTCCCGGAGTCTCCGACCTTGATCTCATCCGGGTCGCAGGCGATCATCATAAACAGGGGCAGGGTCGTTGCAAGCAGGCGCATGATTGTCCTCAGGGTTCGGGAGCAGAGTTCAGATGACAATGCCTCACCGGAGGGGAGAGGGGCGACACCTGACCTGTCAAAATCTGGTCAATCCCTCCTGCCATCACGATCGTTTTTTGCCCGGTATCGCGCCCGTTCTCTCATCCTGACCGGCGCGCGACCCCCTGGAGCGCCAGCATGCAGAGATGATGGCTGAGCGCCGTCATCCAGGCGACAGGCCCGCTTCTCCTCGGCCTGCACAGGTAGGTCTGATCGTCCCGGATGCCCGCCAGGATCGCGCCCGCCAGCTCCTCCGCCGGGACGTCCCGCTGCAGCCCGAGCGCCCGGAACCGCGCGAACGCCGCCGCCGTCGGCCCGTAGCCCTGCACGCTCTCCAGCATCCCCGTCGGCACCGCCCCCGGCTCCACCAGCAGGAACCTGATCCGCGTCCCCCCGAATTCCGACCCCAGCGCCCGCGTCAGGTGCGACAGCCCCGCCTTCGTGCTCGCGTACCACCCCATCCCCGGCACCCCCACGTTCGCTGACTGCGATGACACGTTCACCACCAGCCGATCCACCCCCCCGTCCCGCTCCGCCGCCCGGATCATCTGCTGGCACAGCAGCGCAGGCGCGATCAGGTTCAGCCGGTACGCCCCCGCCACGTCCCCGGGCGCCGTCAACGCAGGATCGCCCGTCAGATCCACCCCCGCGTTGTTGATCAGCACATGCACCGGGCCGCCCCCCGCCTCCGCCCGCGCCCACAGCGCCGCTGCGTCAAAATCCGCCGCCCCCAGATCCGCCGGGAGCACATGCGCCTTCAGCTCTCCCGCGATCCGATCCAGCGCGGCAGAGGGCCGGGCGACGAGGGTGAGGCGGGCGCCGGTCACAGAGAGGTGGCGGGCGAGGGTCGCGCCGATGCCACGGGAGGCGCCGGTGAGGAGGATGTGTTTGTCTCTCAGGTTCATATCATTCAAGCTCCCAGACTGTATGGCCGCCCCCTGTCCGCCCCGCCCCCAGCCCCTTCAGACACTCCACCACCCCATCCGGCACAGCGCACTGCACATCCCGATGCAGCACCACCGCCGTCACCCCGATCCCCTGTAATTGTCCCCGTATGTTCGCCGCGCACCCTGCTCCGCTCATGTTTTGGTATATCCATGGTATGACGCGCTCATTTTTCCCATAGGCCTCCTTCCCGAGCCGGAGCGTATGGAGGATGGGGCGGCGGTGGGAGAGGGCGGCCATCGCGTAGTGGTAGGGCGCGTTGCCGCAGGTGCCGACGGGGGGGAGGTCGAGGACGGGGCCGCTCCCGGCGCTGAGATCCCAGGCGGGCGGGGAGAGGGCGGCGGAGGGGAGGGGGATGCCCCGGTTCCGGACGGCGGAGACCTCGCCCCAGGCCAGCGCGACGAGGGGGAGCGCGATCCACCAGCGGCGGGCGGGGAGGGCGGCGAGGGCGGAGAGCGCGACGACGGCGCCCATCGCCATGCGGTAGGGGCTGGAGGAGCGGGCCAATTCGCTGCTGTGGGCGGCGATCAGGCCGAGCGGCGTTGGGATCGTTCGGCCTGCGATGTCGAGCTGGAGGCCGGTGGCGCAGAGGGCGAGGAGGGCGGCGACGGGCAGCATGGAGAGGCTGGCGGTCAGGGCGGGGGCCGGATCGGCGGGGGCCGGATCAGCGGGGGCCGGATCGGCGGGGGCCGGCTCGGGGCGGAGCATCCGGGCGAGGAGCCAGCCGGTGCCGAGCAGGGCGGCGGCGAGGGTGATCCAGCCGAGGAAGGCGGCGTGGACGGTGGCGGGGGCGGTGTCCGGGCGGAGGGGAGGGAGCAGCAGATCGGTGAGGGATGCGCTGTCGAATTGCCAGGGGGCGACGTATCCGGCGACGCTGCCGCCCCTGGGCGCGAACACCGTCATCCGGCCCATCGCGGCGGGGGCGTGGTAGCGGAGCGCGGCGGCGGCGGCGGCGGCGGTGCTGAGGCCGAGGAGCAGCCAGCGGGCGAGGCGGGCGGCGGCGCGGCGGGCGGGGCGGGG
>JBEIQZ010000771.1:0-2046 GCA_040376255.1 Alphaproteobacteria bacterium | reverse complement strand
GGGGGGGCGTATCGGCACGGCGCCTCTTTCCTCGCCCCGCTCGTCCCTTCGCCCCTTGGGGGAGAAGGTGGCCCGGAGGGCCGGATGAGGGGCGTATCGGCACAGCTTTCCCCTCTGGCCCTTCGCCCCTTGGGGGAGAAGGTGGCCCGGAGGGCCGGATGAGGGGCGTATCGGCACAGCTCCTCTCTCCCCGCCCGTCCCTTCGCCCCGCCGAGGAGAAGGTGGCCGGGAGCGGGCATCAGCCTCTCCGGGCCATCAAGCCCCGATTCCACTCCCTCCGATATGAGGGGCGTATTGGCAAGGCGCTCAGTCGTCCTTGACTTCCTGCTTCTCGTCGCGGATCGCGTGGAACTCGACGCGGCGGTTCTTGGCGCGGTTGATGTCGTCGGTGTTGGGGGCCTCGGGCTTCAGCTCGCCGTAGCCTTTGGCGATCAGCCGGTCGGCGGCGATGCCCTTGGAGACCAGGTAGCTGACGACGGCCTGCGCGCGCTCCTGGGAGAGCTTCAGGTTGATGCTGTCATCGCCCACATCGTCGGTGTGTCCCTGCACCTCCATCCGCACCTCCGGGAACTGCTGCATCATCGCCACTGCCTGATCGAGGATCGGGTACGAGGCGGGCAGGATCTCGGCGGAGCCGGTCTTGAACAGGATGCCCTCGATGCGCCCGGAGAACTTCCGCACTGCATCCGGCAATTCGTCGGGCTTGCCGTCCTTGTCCTGGTAGCCGTTGAAGGTCTCGGCAGCGTCGGGGGCGGCGTCCTTGTCATCGGGGATGCCGTCCTTGTCGTTGTCCCTGTCGGGGCAGCCGTTCGCGTCCTCGAAGCCGTCCTTATCCTCGGCGCGGTCGGGGCACTTGTCGGCGGTGTCTGCGATGCCGTCCTTGTCGTTGTCGGCGTCGGGGCAGCCGTCGGCGTCTTCGAACCGGTCGACGTCTTCGGCCTCGACGGGGCAGGTATCGGCGGCGTCCGCGATGCCGTCCTTGTCGTTGTCGGCCTCAGGGCAGCCGTCGGCGTCTTCAAAGCTGTCAATGTCCTCCGGCTGCTCCTTGCAGGTGTCGCTGCCGTCGGGGATGCCGTCCTGATCCATGTCCTGCACGCGCGGCGTGTGGAACTGGAGCGAGAGCGCCACCGTCGATCCGGCCACCGGGCTGTCTCCGCCGTTGATCCGGAGCCGCAGATCGGTACGCAGATCCATCCACTTCACCAGCTCCGCGTCCAGCCCGCCGCCGATGTCCCCGAGCCAGCCGGTGCTGCCGTCCTCCTTCAGCAGCAGGCCCGGCCCGAAGGCGAAGAACGGCGTCAGCATGGTGCCGTCATCAAAAAAGTGCAGCACCTCGACGCGCGGATCGATCCCCGCCGGAGAGATCCCCCCTGCCACCTCGATCCCCCAGCCGGTCGTCCACCGGTAGCGGAGGCGTCCACCGCCCATCCAGCCCGGATCTACTGACAGCCTCGGAGGTACGATCAGATAGCCCCCATAGGCTGACACGCCGAATTCAGCAGCGGCCGCCTCTCCGGTGCACAGGACTGAGAGCATGGAAAGCACAGCGATCATAGACAACCTCATACCGGCCCCTTCTACCACAGAGTGGCGCGTCCCGGAGCTAACGACAACCGGTGATCCGTACGGACACCCGCTGACTCCGCTGCTTCTGCCTCTGTCCTGCCGACCCCGATCAGCGTCAATGGACAGCGCACTGCCCACACCGCGCGCACAGTCGCCGCCACATCGGCTTGTGCAGAGCCCCTCCAGTGGAAACCCACCCGATCCAGCGCCGGGGTGCCGTTCGGCAGCTCTCCGGTCAGCGCGAACGGTCGCTCCAGGCGGCCGGTCGCCAGCACCCGCAGCAGCGTGAGCGCCTGCGCCCGGTTCATCGGATCGGTCGGCCCTGCGAAGTGCTCGATCACCCCGACCTCACAGGCCCGCCCCTGGAAGCCCGGACTCCGGTGGAGCAGCAGCCGCGCGTGGGCATGCGCGTCGATCAGCAGCCGCGCCACCTCCGGCGCCCGGCGGAGCGACCACGCCGCCTCCCGCAGCAGCCCGTGG
>JBEIQZ010000625.1:0-3297 GCA_040376255.1 Alphaproteobacteria bacterium | reverse complement strand
TGAGGCTGACGGATGAGGGGAAAGCCGTTCTCAAACGCCCTCATCCGGCCCTCCGGGCCACCTTCTCCCCAGGGGGCGAAGGGACGGAGGGCGCACCTCGGCAGTCTATTTCCCGATTCGGTATCAGCCATCGAAGTCCTGCACTGCTGCGCCACTGCCGCGACCGCTACAGCGCCGCGAGCACCGCGTCGCCCGCCTCGCGGGTGCCAAGCGTCCCGCCCAGCTCCCGCGTCGTCGCGCCCTCAGCGAGGCAGCGCTGAACCGCCTGCTCGATGCGGGCGGCGCTGTCCTTGCGCCCGAAGTGTTCGAGCATCAGCGCGCCGGTCAGGATCGCCGCCATCGGGTTCGCGAGGTTCTTTCCGGCGATGTCGGGCGCGGAGCCGTGTACCGGCTCGAACATCGCCGCCTTGCCCGGATGGATGTTGGCCGAGGAGGCCAGCCCCAGCCCGCCGATCAGCGCCGATCCGAGGTCGGTCACGATGTCGCCGAACAGGTTGTTGGTGACGATCACGTCGAACATCTCCGGCGTCTGCACCATCTTCATCGCCAGCACGTCGATGTAGAGGTGGCTGGCCAGGATCTCCGGGTAGTCGCGGGCGACCTGCTTGTAGGCGCGCTGCCAGAGGTCGTGGCCGTGGCGCATCGCGTTGGCCTTGTCGCTCATGCAGACGCGGCGACGCCCGTTGGCCCGCGCCCAGTCGAAGGCGGCGCGGAGGATGCGCTCCACGCCCTTCCGGGTGTTGATCTCCTGCTCGATGGCGATCTCGTCCTCGGTGTCGCGCTTGAACTGCCCGCCGATGCCGGTGTACATGCCCTCCGTGTTCTCGCGGAACACGACGAAGTTGACCTCCTTCTGCCCCTCCCGCGCAGCGGGCAGTAGCGGTCGTCGAGCAGGCGGCAGGGGCGGAAGTTGATGTACAGATCGAGCCGGAAGCGCATCCCCAGCAGGATCTCCTTCGCATGCTCGTTATTGGGGACGCGCGGATCACCGAAGGCGCCGAGGTAGATCGCGTCGAACTCCTCGCGGAACCGCTTCAGCACGTCCTCCGGCAGCGTCGTCCCGTCCCGCAGGTAGCGATCCGCCCCCAGATCGAAGGTCTCGTAGCTCAGATCGGGCGCCACCCGCTCCAGCACCCGCCGCCCCTGCTCCAGCACCTCGCCCCCGATCCCATCCCCCGGCAACAACGCGACCTTCGGCATCTGCTCTCCTCTGCTCTGCAGGAGGCGCCGCTAACCCGCCCGCTGCCCGCCGTCATGCCGCGACATCGCTTGGCGAGCGCGGGCAGAGGACGGTATATAGCCCTATGGCCGGCTTCCGAATCAGACGGGGTCAACAGGAATTCCCCGTCCCCGACATCGACGCGCTCATCCGCCTCGCCCGCGAAGGCCGGCTCCAACCCGCCGATCCGGTGGGGACGCCGGAGGGGTGGAAGGAGGCGCGTCAGATCCCTGAATTGCGACCGTTCCTCTCAGATGATCCGTGGTCGGCGTGGGAGGAGGCGGAGGATCTCGACGCCAAAGATGTCTACCGGGAGGCCCTCCAGTCCTCCCCGGAGGCGATGGATCTGCCCGTCCACGCGCTTAGCCCGCTCATGGTCATCGGAGGCCCGCCGAAGCCGCCCGCCGCCGAGGAGCCGCCCGCCGAGGAGCCGGAGCCCCTCAGCCTGGAGCCGCTCAGCCTGGAGCCGCTGCCGCCCGATGATGACTCCTCAGAATTCGACGAGCCGCTGGACAACACCACCAGCGTCTTCGCCCTCCCGGCCCGGCCCCCTGCCAGCGGCCCGTCCGTCCCGCCCGCCGTCGCCCCCGCCGAGCCGTCCCGCCCGCCCCTCACCGTCCACAGCGGGCGCACCCCGCGCCCCGGCACCACGACAAAACCCGGCACCGCCCCGCCCCGCCCTGCGACCCCGCACCGCAACACGCGCCCCCCGCGCACCGAGCACCTCCCCGACGGCAGCGAGCTGATCCACCTGCCCCGCCCCTTGGCGCCGGATCTGCCGCGCACCCGCCCGCCTCAGCAGAGCTTCCGCGTGGTGCGCGTGCTGACCTGGCTGTTCGTCGGCGTGCTGCTCATGCTGCTCGGCTACGCGACGGTCCGGCTCAGCGCGCCGAAGCCGCCCGTGGCGAAGGTCGCGCCCCCCGCTCCGTCGTCAGAGAACCCGCTCCAGGCCGTCGACCGCGAGCTCCGCAGCGCCATCCCGCGCGATCCCCGCCCCATCAAGGCCGCCGGAGACTTCACCGACATCCTCACCATCGAGCTCCAGCAGATCGGCGTGGACGTGAGCCTGGTGGACGCGCTGATCACCCAGTGGGGCGGGCGCCCCAGCGAGCAGCAGCCGCAGGCCGCCGAGATCCGCATCACCATCCGGACTCAGGGCGCCATCGAGCGGGAGCTGGGCGCCATCGGCATGATCGTCGGGCGCTACGTCCACCTCTACCGGCTGAAGGTGCCGGTGTTCGAGGTGGTCGTCCACTCCGCTGACGGCAGCTACAAGCGCAGCTTCGAGGCCCAGCGCGCCGATCAGCTCTACGCCGGGACGCTCTCGCTGGAGAACTATCTGCGCTGAATGATCACATGCGGTTCTTGGTCGCCTGCTGGAGCGCCTCCACCGACCGCAGGATCGCCTCCACGCTCGGCATCCCCCGGTTGCCGAGGCGGATCTTCCGCTCCGGGTTGATCAGGTAGACCGTCCGCAGGTACAGCGGGCTGAGCGGGAGCTGGATGCACGCCCTGAACTGCCGCGCCACCGGGCCGCCCCGGTCCGTGAGGAGCGGGAAGGTCAGCCCGGCCTGCTCCGCGAAGGCGCTGTGGCTCTCGGCCTCGGCCACGTTGATCCCGAACAGCTTGACCCCGAGCGCGGTGAAGCGATCGAGCCGCTCCTGGAAGGCGCGGAGGTGCTCCAGATCGGCCTCACCGCCGTCCTGCACGTAGAAGATCAGCACCGACCAGTGCTTGCCCTGCCGGTGCCAGCTCCCGTCCCAGGACTGCAGGTGCCACTCCGGCGCGACGTCCCCCTCAGCCAGCAGCCTGGGGTAGAGCTGATCCCGGATCGCCTGCTGCAGCGATCCGGGGAGACGATGGAACACCTGACGCAGACCTGCCAAAGAGAACCCCGCTGAAGAGGGCGACGTTGTATATCAGGAGTGTGCCTCCAGCCACCCTGCGATGGTAAGCAACCCCCACAGGATCTGTCCCCGGTCGCGCCCGGCCTGGAGCTCGCTGATCCAGCCGCGCGCCCGCTCCGGCGCCAGCCGCGTCCCCTCCAGCCGCCCCAGCCGATCCGGCAGCCCCGCCAG
>JBEIQZ010000057.1:0-17095 GCA_040376255.1 Alphaproteobacteria bacterium | reverse complement strand
CCGCGCCGGTCGCACCCGCGCCGGTCGCCGAACAGGCGCCGCGCCCGCCCCGGATGGAGCGCCGCCGCCACGAGAACCCGACGCCGGTAGCAGCGCTGGAGCAGGCGGCGGCTCAGGAGGAGCGGCAGGAGCGGCAGGAGCGCCACAACGGCTCCCGTGAGGAGCGGCAGGAAGATCGCGGCGGGGATCGCGGCGGGGATCGCGGCGGGGATCGCGGCGGGGATCGCGGGCGCCGCCCGGAGGCGCCGCTGCCGCTGCCGGCGCGCGGGACGACGGACTTCGCCGGACTGCAGGACATCGCGAACCTGCCAAGGTCTGAGCTTGACGCGCTGATGTCGGGCTACGGCCCGCGCGGCCCGGCGCAGCGGCTCCGTCGCGGGCAGCGGGTGGAGGGGCGCCTCAGCCGGGTGACGAGCGCGGCGGCGTTCATCGACATCGGCGGCAAGGCCGACGCGATCCTGGAGGGCCGGGATCTGCCGGCGGGCGCGAAGCCGGGCGATCTGATCGAGGCGTTCGTGGCCAGCTCCCCGTTCGAGGGCGAGGTGCGGCTGACGCTGTCCCCGTCGGGGGCGGCGGCGCTCGACATGCTGGACGAGGCGAAGGATCACCGCACGATCCTGTCCGGCAAGGTGCAGGGCATGAACGATCACGGCTATGAGATCCTGCTGAACGGCGGCATCCGGGGCTTCTGCCCGACCTCCCAGATCGACGTCCAGCCCATCGCTGACCCCGCGATCTACGTCGGGCAGACGATGGGCTTCCGGGTGCTGGAGGTGAAGGGGCGCGAGGCCATCGTCACCCACCGCAGCATCGCCGAGGAGGAGGCGGCGGTCGCGGCGGTCAAGCTGTTCGAGGCGATGCGCGAAGGCGACGTCTATGAGGGGACGGTCACCAAGCTCAAGGAGTTCGGCGCCTTCGTGCGGCTCCCGAACGGGCTGGAGGGGCTGGTCCACCTGTCCAACATCAGCAAGGAGCGGATCGCGAAGCCCGAGGACAAGCTGAAGGAGGGCCAGGAGGTCAAGGTCAAGGTGCTGTCCGTGGAGCCCGCCACCCGCCGCCTGAGCCTCGGCATCAAGCAGGCCGAGCACTCCGCCGGCGCCATCGGCGACACGCGCGGCAGCGAGATGCGGCAGCGCACCAGCTTCGGGCTGCTGGCCGGGCTGCTGGCCGGGGTGAAGCCGAAGAAGAAGTAGATCAGCTCCCTGCCGATCAGGCCTTCTGGAGCATCGCGTGGAGATCGCGGAGGTGCCGGAAGGTCTCCGCCTTCTGCGCCGGCTCCTGCCGCAATTCGCGCGGGTGCCAGGTCGGGAGGGTGGCGATCCCGCTGAGCCGCCCCCAGGTGCCGCGCGCGCAGCCGGGCATCAGCATCATCGCCTCCGCGCCCATCAGCAGGACGCAGCGCGGGCGGATCACGTCGATCTGCTTCAGCAGCAGCGGTCGGCAGGCGGTGATCTCGTGCTGCTGCGGCGCCAGCGCGCCCCGGCACATCAGCACCGGGAGCAGCCACGCATCGGCGCGCTCCATCAGCAGCACCTTCTCCAGCATCTTGTCGAACATCTCCGCGTCTTCGCCGACGAATGGCGTCCCGGCCGCCTCCTCCTCGGCGGTCAGCGCCCCGGAGATCACCACCAGCCGCGCCTTCGCGGAGCCGACCCCGTAGATCATGCGGCTCCGCACGTTGCAGCGCCCGCAGCGGCGGCAGTCCCCGATGTCTTCGCGCACCTCCGCGAGCGCGTCGCCGGGGTGCAGCCGCTTCGACCACGCGGCAGAGATCGACGGATCGACCGGCCGGGCGGCGGCGACCGGGGCGGTCACCGGCGACACAGCGGGCGCCTGCGCCGGGATCGGCTCTGACACCGCAGCGGGGCTCCACGCCGCGCGCGCGACGACCGGCGCGGCGCGCGGGGGCGGAGGGACGTAATTGCTGGAGGGCGCGGCAGGCGCCGTGCGCGCACCCCACGCGGGGTTCGGCGGGGCGGCGTAGGGCGCGGGGTTCGGCGCAGGGTTCGGCGCGGACGGCGGGCGATGATCGGGCGCGGGGTTCGGCGCGGGCGCGGGGTTCAGCGCGGGCGCGGGGTTCGGCGCGGGCAGCGGGCGATGATCAGGTGCGGGCGCGCCGGGGCGGGCGGCGGGCGGCTCGGCGTATGGTTCCAGGCCTGGCGGGCTGCCGTCCATGAGGGTGCGGTGACCGGTCTGCTGCCAGGAATTGAGGAGCGTGAGGGTGTCAGCGACGAGGGCGCTGTATTCGTCGAGGAGGGAGGGGGGAGCGGCTGGCAGCGGAGACATGGGGATGGCTGCTTAACCGGATGGAGGGCTGACCGTATAAGAGGAGATGGAGAGGTGAAGGATGCTGGTGCTGGCTTCGACGAGTCCCTGGCGGATCGGGATGCTGAGATCGGCCGGGGTGGTGGCGGAGGGAGCGGCCCCCCCGGTGGATGAGTACTCCATCCTGGCGCCGACGCCGGTGGAGATGGCGGTGGCGCGGGCGGTCGGCAAGGCGCGCTCTGTGGCGGAGCTGCGGCCGGATGACTGGGTGATCGGGGCGGATCAGGTGTGCTGGATGGAGGCGCCGGGCGCGCCGCCGGGGACACCGGCGCTGCTGTTTGAGAAGCCCCGCTCGCCTGAGGAGCACCTCCAGCAATTGAAGACGCTGGCGGGGCGGGAGCACACGCTCAGCGTCGCGGTGGCGCTCTGCCTGCCGGGGGGGCCGGGGCATGCGCGATCCGCGCCGGAGGAGCGGGTCATCCTGACGCACAGCCGGATCCGGATGCGCGATCTGCCGGAGGCGGAGCTGGCGGCCTATGTGCGGAGCGGCGAGGGCGCGGGCTGCGCGGGCGGGTACCAGGCTGAGGCGGGCGGCGCGCTGCTCATCGAGCGGATTGATGGGGATTGGTACAATGTGCTTGGGATGCCATTGTTTGAACTTATATCGCTGCTACGCCATGAAGGGTGGTCATCTCCTCTTGCACAATGAGCAAAGAGGGGTGGCCGTCAGGCGGGAGAGGGATAGAATGGCTGGCTGGATGGGAGGAGCTCTTACATGAACACCCGAGCGGTCGGGATCGACCTGGGGACCACCTTCTCTGCGATCGCCCACGTCAACAAGTACGGCGTCCCGGAGGTCATCCACAACGCTGAGGGGGAGCGCATCACGCCCTCAGTCATCCTCTTTGAGGGCGACGAGGTCATCATCGGGACCTACGCCAAGCAGTCGGCGGTCGCGTACCCGACTCAGGTGGTGGAGTTCATCAAGCGCAACATGGGCGAAGATGACTTCACGTTTGAGTACCGGGGCGAGCAGTACACCCCTGAGCGGCTGTCCGGCTTCATCCTCTCCAAGCTGAAGCACGACGCCGAATTGCGGCTCGGCCACCGGATCGAGCAGGCGGTGATCACCGTCCCGGCCTACTTCGGCGAGAAGCAGCGGCGGGCGACGATCCGGGCGGGCGAGTTCGCCGGGTTGAAGGTTCTGAAGCTCCTCAACGAGCCGACGGCGGCGGCCTTCGCCTACGGCCTCGGCAACCAGACCGGCCAGAACCGGCGCGTGCTGGTGTTCGACCTCGGCGGCGGCACCTTCGACGTCAGCATCATCGAGTTCAAGGGCAAGGATCTGACCGTCATCGCCACCACCGGCGATCACCAATTGGGCGGCAAGGACTGGGACGACACCCTGATCCGCTACACCGCTGAGCAGTTCCGCGCCCGCCACGGCCTCGATCCGCTCGACGATCTGGCGGCCTACCACGACCTGCGCGCGACGTGCACGAACGCGAAGCTCTCGCTCTCCAAGCGCCCGAAGGTCAGCCTGTTCTATGACTACAAGGGCAAGATCCTGCGGCTGGAGGTGAGCCGGGAGAAGTTCGAAGACCTGACGATGGGGCTGGTGGGGCGCTGCGAGGCGCTGACGCTGGAGGTGCTGGAGGACGCGAAGCTCCGCGCGAAGGACATCGACACGGTGGTGCTGGCGGGCGGCTCTACGCGCATGCCGATGGTGCGGGAGATGGTGCGGCGGCTGTTCGACAAGGAGCCGGCCACCGACATCAACCCCGACGAGTGCGTGGCCTACGGCGCGGCCCTGACCGCCGCCATCGAGTCGGCGCGGCTGGCCGGGGAGGCGCCCCCGGTGGACATCCGGACCCACGACGTCACCTCGCACTCGCTGGGGATGGTGGTGTACCGGGACGGCGTGCTGCGGAACAGCAAGATCATCGACAAGAACAGCCGCATCCCCTCTGAGCGCACCCGCGACGACTACGTCACCACCCACGACGGCCAGACCACGATGGATCTCTGGCTGGTGCAGGGCGAGTCCACCGACCCGACCGAGTGCAACGTGCTCGGCCACTTCGAGTTCTACGGCATCCCGATCCGGCAGGCGGGCCGCTCCAAGCTGGCGGTCACCTTCCGCTACAACGCCAACGGCATCGTCGAGGTCGAGGCGATGGATCTGGACAGCGGGCAGACGCTCGCGCACCGGATGGCCACCTCCAACGTCACCCTCGACGATCTCGCCCGCAACCGGGCGCCGATGAACATCGTGATGCTGGTGGACTGCTCCGGCTCGATGTACGGCCAGAACATCGAGGACGCGCGCGGCGCCGCCTGGAGCTTCGTCGAGCACTCGCTCGGCCCCAACCGCCAGATATCAGTCGTCGCCTTCCCCGGCGGCGTCGTCTCCCCGCTCACCGCCGACCGCGACCGCATCCAGAACGCGCTCGCCGCCCTGACCCCCATCGGCTCGACCCCGATGGCCGAGGGGCTGCTGGCGGCCCGCGAGATGATGAAGTCGCGCGCCGGCGTGCAGCGCATCTTCGTCGTCATCACCGACGGCCACCCGGACGATCCAGACGCCGCGATGGCCGAGGCCCACCGCATCCGCACAAACGGCGGGCGGCTCGTCACCATCGGCGTCGGGGATCAGGTCAAGCCTGAATTCCTGAAGTCCCTCGCCTCCCGCGCTGAAGACTTCCACTTCTGCCATGAGTCCGTCGAGCTCAAAGGCACCCTCATCAACCTCGCCACTGAGCTCAGCGGAGGACAATGATGCCCGACTCCCAGGAGATCGCCCAGAAGTTGGACGCGCTGCAGCGGCTGTTCCGCGACCGTCTGGAGCGCGACGACGTCCAGCAGCGCGCCTTTGATCAGCTCTACGACGAGCTCCGCCAGTACAAGGAGGACTTCATCTACCCAGGCAGAGAAGCCGTTCCTCCTGGATCTCCTCCTGTTCTATGACAGCCTCCAGTGGTTCCAGCAGTCCCTCCAGAAGAAGGACATGTCGCCGGAGGTCATCTCAGACAGCTTCCAGTACCTGATCGACGAGTTCCTTGAGCTGCTCTACCGGCGCGATGTCCTCCCCTGCGAGCCCGCCGAGCGCTTCGACATCAAGAGCCACAAGGTCGTCAAGGTGCTCCCGACCGACAGCCCGGCGGACGACTGGAAGATCCAGTCGACGCTGAAGCGCGGCTTCACGCGCGGGAACCGCATCCTGCGCGCTGAGGAGGTCGCCGTGTACCGGCTCCCCGGCGCCCCGGCTGACCGCAGCGGTCGGGAGTAGGACCCTCCCATGGCCGAAGATATCATCCTCGGGATCGACCTCGGTACGACCTTTTCAGCGATGGCCTACGTCAACCGCCACGGGAAGCCGGTCATCATCCCCAACAGCGAGGGGCAGAGCACCACACCCTCCGTCCTCCACTTCTACGGCCCCGGCGCCTGCGTGGTCGGAGAGGAGGCGGTCAAGGCCGTCGTCCTCGATCCCGACAACGTCGTCCGCTTCGTCAAGCGCCACATGGGCGAGCCGGGCTACGCGCTCGAATACTACGGCCACACCTACAGCGCCCAGGAGCTCTCAGCGCTCATCCTGAAGAAGCTCAAGGAGGACGCCGAAGCCGCCCTCGGCGTCACCATCAAGGACGCCGTCATCACCGTCCCCGCCTACTTCAACAGCCCCCAGCGCGGCGCCACCGCCGAGGCCGGGGCGCTCGCGGGCCTCAACATCCTCTCCATCATCAACGAACCCACCGCCGCAGCCATCGCCTACGGCGTGGAGCGCCTCGGCGGGCGCCGCAAGATGCTGGTGTTCGACCTCGGCGGCGGCACCTTCGACGTCACCGTCATGGAGATCCAGGGCTCCTCCCTCCGCACCCTCGCCACCGAGGGCAACGCCGAGCTGGGCGGCAAGGACTGGGACGACCGCCTCCTCGCCCACGTCGCAGAGGCCTTCCAGCGGCAGTTCGGCATGGACCCGCTCGATGACCCGCAGGTCCATCAGGAGCTCTACGAGCGCGTCCTCTCCGCCAAGATCGCGCTCTCCGTCAAGCCGCGCGTCGTCGTGCCGGTGAACTACGCCGGGAACCGCACCGTGGTCACCGTCACCCGCGAGGAATTCGAGTCCATCTCCAAGGATCTCGTCGACCAGTGCGCCGAGACCTGCGCCATCGTGCTGGAGCGCGCCGCGCTGCGCTGGTCGGACCTCGACGACATCCTGCTCGCAGGCGGCTCCACCCGGATGCCGATGATCCACGCGCTCGTCCGCCGCCTCTCCGGCCGTGAACCCACCTCCGGCATCAACCCCGATGAGTGCGTCGCCCACGGCGCCTCCCTCGCCGGGGTCTTCCGCCACCGCCCCAACCACCCCGCCCTCGCCCGCCGCCACCGGCCCGCCCCCGAAGCCGCCGGCGCCCCTGAGACCGGGCTCCCCCAGGGCGTCAGCATCGTCGATGTCGCCACCCACCCGCTCGGCATGATCGCCCTCGACGCGCTCAACCAGGAGCAGGTCGTCACCCTCATCCCCATGGGCGTCCCCCTCCCCTACGACAAGCGCCGCCGCTTCGCTTACCCCTATGACAGGCTCACCGCTATCCGCGTCGAGGTCACCGAAGGCACCGGCGAACGCCGTGAAGATGTAACCGTCATCGGAGAGGTAATCCTCGACAACCTCCCCCCGCGCCCGCGCGGCACCCCCATCGACGTCGTCTACCGCTACACGGTCAACAACATCCTGGAGGTCGATGTCATCGACGTCGAGACCCGCGCCGCCCGCAAGGCCCGCATCTCGCTGAAGGGCGGGCTCAGCGGGGCGGAGATGGACGCGGCGATTCAACGCATCGCGGTCGCCAAAGTGCATTAGGTTTTGCGGGGGTTGCCCCCCACACCGGACAGGCCGCACAAGGCGGCTGTCCTCCCCCCGCGCGCACTGGCGCGCGACGGCTGGCCCTTGCCCTTGGTGAACGGAAGGGGCGGTAATATCTGGAACGACGGGGGCTCTTTTGGTTTTACGCCCCTTCCGTCCACCGGGCCAGCCGGGGCGGGTCAGGGAAATCTGTCGGGCAAGAGGTTCGGAAGTATCCGGGATGACGGGTTTTTTGGGGGAGCGGGGGGGTGGGGCGGGGGTTGGGGAAGAACAGAGCGGTGACAGATCGACGAAAGGTGTGGGGGCAGGAACGTGTGATACAGTGGGTCTGATGTGAGGGCGCTG
Source organism: Alphaproteobacteria bacterium (assembly GCA_040376255.1). GTDB lineage: Bacteria > Myxococcota_A > UBA796 > UBA796 > SXON01 > JBEIQZ01. The sequence goes on along the minus strand of JBEIQZ010000057.1, from coordinate 9,618 downwards.
TGCCGGTCGTCACTACCACCACCGACTTCACGCATGTACCGGATGCCGTGTTCAGGCACCTGATGACCCTCGACAACTGGTCCAACTTCCAAGGCTACGGGATCGTCCCGGGGATCACCGAGGCGATGCGGGCTGAGACCACCCTCCCCGCCAACGCGCCGCTCCAGCCGGGGGCGCGCATCCGGGTAAAAAATACCGACGGCAGCGTCCATCACGAGGAGATCCACATCTACGTCCCCGGTCGCCGCTACTCTCTGCGGGTCGAGCCGCCGAGCAACCTGCTGGTCTCCTCTATCATAGAGGAGGTCGAGCTGGAGCCGGTCGGCACCGGTTGCCGCATGGTGCGCCGCTTCACGCTGATCCCCCGCTTCCGCGCCCTCCTGCCGCTCGTGGCGCTCCTCTCCCACCTGATGATGCGCCGCGCTGTCGAGCGGCACAACCGGGTCGTCATGGCCGCCCTCACGCGCGGATAGATCAGGATAGCTGGCGCTATGCCCGCGTTCACCACCGTCTCCGCCCATCCTGCCGCGCCTGATGCGGTCTTCGGCTACATCATCACGCTGTCCAACTGGCCCGCCTTCACCGGATACGGGCCGCTCCCCGGCATCGTCGAGGCGAGCCTGAAGGACGACAGGGGAGCAGATCTGCCGGTGGGGCTGGGCGCCCGCATCCGGGTGAGGAACACCGACGGGAGCGTCCACCACGAGGTCGTCCGCGAATTCTCACCGCCCTCCGCCGCGAACGGGCAGCGCGGGCGCTACGCGATCCGCATGGAGCTGAGCCCGCCCGCCTCCTTCCTCATGCAGCACATCGACGAGATCGTGGAGGTGGAGCCGGGAGGCGCAGGCGGGGCGGGGACACGGATGACGCGGCGGTTCGAGACGGTGCCGCGCATCTTTTTTACCTGGCCGATGGTGTGGCTGCTGACCCACCTGATGCTGAAGCGGGCGGTGCAGCGGCACGATCAGGCCGCCGCCGCACAGCTCTCTGCGCGCTGATCCGCCACCCGGCGCTCAGATCGCGTCCATCACCGCGATATTGGTGAACCCCGCCTTCTTCAGATCCGCCTCGATCTTCGCCCGATCCCCAACCATCACGATCACGCCCTTCGCGGGATCATAGGCCTGCATCGCCTGCTGCACCGCTGTCAGCTCCACGCCCCGCATCTCCCCGAGCGCGGCGGAGAGCGACTCCGGCGCCATCCCGGCAAAGTGGTACTCGGAGAACGTCCCGGCGATCCCGCTGCGGGACTCCATGGCCTCGACGTTGTCCTGCTGCCAGGCCAGCCGCGCCTTCTGGGCCTCCTCCGCCGAGATACCACCCTCGCGGATCTTCTTCAGCTCGCCCACCAGCAGCGTCATCGCCTCAGCGGTGGCGTCGGTGCGGATGCGGGTGCTGATGAGCAGGCGCCCGGTCTGCGCGTACTGGACCATCGCTGCGCGCACGCCGTAGGTGAACCCCTTCTCTTCGCGGAGCAGCGCGTTGAGCCGCGAGGTGAACGTCCCGCCGAGGGCGATGGTGCCGGAGCGGCTGGCCGCCTCGCCCTTGTCGCCGTAGGGGACGCCGGGGAACAGCAGGTAGAACACCGTCTGCGCGCTGCCGGGCCGGTCGACGAGGTAGATCGTGCCGGGCTGGGTGGGCGCGGGGACCATCGGGGTCGGGACGGCGACCTCAGAGGCCCCCGACCACGCGCCGAGGTGCTTGTCGAGCAGCGCCCTGGCCTCATCGGCGCTGAGCGCCCCCGCCACCGTGATCCGCGCGCTGCCCGGCTTCCACGCCTGCGCGTGGTACTCCTTCAGCCGCTTCAGCTTCAGCCGCCGGACGCTCTCCACCGTCCCGTCCGTGGGCCGCCCCCAGGCGCTCCCGACGCCGAAGTACAGCGCGTTCGCGAGCCGCCGCGCCACCGCCACCGGCTCGTCCAGCGACATCGCCACGTCCATCGCCGATAACCCGCGCTCCCGCCGGAACTCGCCGCCCTTGTAGTGCGGGGACAGGATCATGTCCGCCGCCAGCGACAGCGCATCCTCCATCCGATCCTTGTGGGCCGAGATCGACAGGAACGACGAGGCCACGCCCGTCCCCACATCCAACTGGATGCCGAGCCGCGCCACCTTCTCCGCGAACGCCTCCGCGTCCAATTCCCCCGCCCCCTGCGACATCAGCCGATCCGAGAGCGCCGCCAGCCCCTCCGCCCCGAGTGGATCGGTCGAAGATCCGCCCGGCACCTCGACAACCACCGACACCAGCGGCAGCCCCGGCTGCGGAACCACCCACAGCCCCGCGCCGTTCGCCAGCTTCTGCGTGACCGGCGTCGGCGGCTTGAAGTCGGCGGTCGCCGCGACCACCGGCGGCGTGTCCAGCGGGTTCTTCGGCGGCTCGACCGGCGGCGCGACCACCACCGGCGGCGCGACCGGCGCCAGCTTGACCGACTTCGCCTCCAGCAACGAACACAGCAACAGCATCATCATGGGGTCACCTCCGCCTTCACCTCAGGCTGTACAACAATCCGACCGGCCTTGTCCGAGGCCAGCCACTCCGCCGCCGCCGCGCGCAGCCCCTCCGCCGTCACGCCCCGGTAGCGCGCCAGATCCTTCGCCAGATAGTCGGGCGATCCGGTGTAGGCGTCGTACTCGTTGAGCTTGACCGCCCGCTCCTGCAGCGACTCCAGCGTCGTCAGGAACCCATACTCGAACTGGTTCTTCAGCCGCTCCATCTCCGCCTCTGTGGCGGGCTCCGTCCGCAGCCGCTCCAATTCCTCCGCGATCACCGCGTCGATCTGCTCCAGCTTCACCTTCTCCGACGCCGTCGCCGAGATGATCAGGCTGCTGCCGTACTGCGTCGGCATCTGGTAGACCTGCACGTCCTGCGCCAGCCCCTCCAGCACCAGCGCCCGGTACAGGCGGCTGCTCTCGCCGTCCCCCAGCAGCGAGGCGATCAGCTGCATCTCGGCGTCCCCCGCCGCGTAGGCTGCAGGCGTGTGCCACAACAGGTTCACCTGCGGGTAGTCCACCTGATCCTGCACGTCGATCCGGGGCATCTGCGGGGCGCGGAGCTGCTCCGGCGCCTTCCGCTCCGGCAGCGCGCGGGCGGGGATGCCGCTGTAGTAGCGTGCAACAAGCTCCTTCGCCTCGTCGGGCTTGAAGTCGCCCGCGATCACCAGCGAAGCGTTGTTCGGCACATACCACGTGGCAAAAAAATCCTTCACGTCCTGCAGCGTCGCCGCCGTCAGATCGTCGTGCGAGCCGATGACCGTGTGGCCGTAGGGGTGCGCGAGCGGGTACAGCAGGCGCGGGATCTCCAGCCACGCCACGCCGTAGGGCTCGTCCTCATAGCTCTGCCGCCGCTCGTTCTTCACGATGTCGCGCTGCTTGTCCAGCTTGTCCTGCGTCATCGCGTTCCCGAGATCCACCATCCGATCCGCCTCCATCCACAGGAACAGCGGCAGCAGGTTCGACGGACCAACGTCGTAGTAGTTCGTCGCGTCCTCCATCGTCCAGGCGTTGTTCCAGCCGCCCGCCGCCTCCATCCGCTGATCGAACTCCCCGTTCGGAACCCGGTTCGTCCCCATGAACATCAGGTGCTCGAACAGGTGCGCGAACCCCGAGCGCCCCGGCGACTCGTCCTTCGACCCCACCTGGTACCAGGTGTCCACCACGATCTGCGGCAGGCTGTGATCCTCATGCAGGATCACCTGCAGCCCGTTCGCCAGCTCGTACCGCTCGAACGGGATCTCCTGCGCCTGCGCCGCCACGATCCAGAGCATCATCATGCCGCACCTCCGCCATGACCCGCGCCCGCCTTCTGCTCCTCCAGCCACCGCTCCGCCTCGATCGCCGCCATGCAGCCCGTCCCCGCCGCCGAGATCGCCTGCCGGTAGTACGGGTCCGAGGCGTCGCCGCACACGAACACGCCGGGGATGTTCGTCGCCGTCTTGCCCGGCACCGGCTTCAGGTAGCCCACCGCGTCATGCTCTATCCACTCGCGAAACGGCACCGTGTTCGGATCGTGACCGATCGCCAGGAAGAACCCCGTCACCGGCAGCACCGTCTGCACCTTCGTCCGGTTGTCCTCAATGAGCAGCCCCGTCACCTTCTCATCGCCCAGCACGTCCCGAACCTCGGTGAACCAGTGGAACTCGATCTTCGGGTTCGCCTTCGCCCGATCCTGCATCGCCTTGCTCGCCCGCAGCCGATCCGACCGCACCAGCAGGTGCACCTTGCGCGCGAACTTCGTCAGGAACGTCGCCTCCTCCATCGCCGTGTCCCCGCCGCCCACCACCGCGATCTCCTGGCCCTTGTAGAAGAACCCGTCGCAGGTCGCGCAGGCCGACACCCCGCCGCCGCTCTTCTGCAGACGCAGCTCGTTCGGCAGGCCCAGGTACTTCGCCGACGCACCGGTCGCCACGATCAGCACGTCGCAGGTCATCTCCGTTCCGTCGTCCAGCCACAGCGTGAACGGACGCGCCGACAGATCGCACCGATCCACCGTCGCCATCTTGAAGGTCGTGCCGAACCGCTCAGCCTGCGCGCGGAACCGCTCCATCAGCTCCGGGCCCATCACGCCCTCCGGGAAGCCGGGATAATTCTCGACGTCCGTGGTGATGGTGAGCTGGCCGCCGGGGAGGTTCCCGTCCAGCACCAGCGGGGCGAGGTTGGCGCGGGCGGCATAGATCGCAGCGGTCAGGCCTGCAGGGCCGCTGCCGCAGATGACAACATGTTCGTGGGCCATCGGTTCTCCAGAACGGGGGCTTATTCAACAGGGGGGGAACTGGCTACAGTGATCTCATGCCAGACCGCCCCCTCCTCGAAGCCGCCGCCCGCCACCACGGCTTCCCGCTCCTCCGCATCGCCGAGGCCGCCGTCCCCCCCGACGCCGACCGCTACCGCGCCTTCATCGCTGAGGGCTTCCACGGCAGCATGAGCTACCTGTCAACGACTGCAGACATCCGCCTCGACCCGCGCCACTTCCTGGCCGGCGCCCGCACGGTCGTCGTCCTGGCGATGCCGTATGCTGCGAAGATGCCCCCTGACCCTGGCGGCCTGACCGGGCGGGTGGCGCGGTACGCGACCGGGCGCGATTATCACAATCTGCTCTTGCAGAGACTAAAGCAGCTCAAAAAGACCCTGGAGACAGCGTGGCCTGGAACCCGGATCCGCACCTCGGTGGATCTGGCGCCGGTGTATGAGCGGGCGTGGGCGCGGGCGGCGGGGCTGGGGTGGATCGGGAAGAACTGCTGCGCGATCCTGCCTGGCGAGGGCAGCTACTTTTTTCTGGCGACGCTGATGCTGGATCGGAGCCTTCAGCCTGACGCGCCGGCTGCTGAGCACTGCGGCCGGTGCGTGCGGTGCCTGGAGTCCTGCCCGACCGGGGCGTTCCTGGGGCCGGGGCAGATGGACGCGCGGCGGTGCATCTCGTACCGGACGATCGAGGACGCAGGGAGCATCCCGGAGGAATTGCGCCCGATGATGGGGCGGTGGGTGTTCGGGTGCGACGACTGCCAGTCGGTGTGTCCGCACACGCGGGAGCGGGCGGGCGCGGAGCCGGACTTCCAGCCGAGGCATGCGTGGCTGCCGCTGCCGGCGATCCTGTGGGCGCCGGATCAGGCGCTGATGGACGCCTTTGAGGGGACGCCGATCCGTCGGGCGGCGCCGGAGAAGCTGCGGCGGAACGCCTGTGTGGTGCTGGGGAACATCGGGGATGTGCGGGCGCGTCCGGCGCTGGAGCATGCGTGCCGGACGGGATCTGAGGGGGTGCGGGAGCATGCGGAGTGGGCGCTCGGCAGGCTGGGGCGGGGCGGGTTATGAGGGGGGGATGAAGAAGCGGTTGTCACCGGTGCTGGGGGCTGTGGGGGTGGCGGTGCTGTCGGCGCTCGGCGGGTGTTCGACGCTGTGGGTGGGGGAATTGGGCTACAGCCACCATGTGAACGGCCCGCTGGAGGGGGCGACGGGGGCGATGCACGTCGGCTTCGGGATGGAAGGGCCAGGGACGGACAGCGGGGTGGCGGGGGGGCTGGGCTTCTCCGGGCGGATCCGCTCTTACGGGGCGCCCTACTCGGTGTTCGAGCCGGGCATCCACGGCTACATGATGGCGGACAGCGGGGACATCTCGTTCTACCTGCGGGGGACGGGCTATGTCGGGCTGTCGCTGCTCTCCGATCCGGGGCGGCCGGGGGTGACGTTCTCGCCGACGCTGCAGCCGGGGCTGCTGTTCTGCTCGCCGGATCGGGTGGGGTGGTGCTTCTCGGCGTCGCTGCCGGTGGGCTACGACGCGGCGGCGGCGGGCGACCGGCCGGGGCTGCATGCGGGCGTGTCGTTCGGCATCGGGTGGGGGAACGTGGTAAGCCGCAACTACCGGCCCTGGTAGCGGGATGCTGGTCCATCTTCAGCAATCGGAGGGGAAGGAGCGGGCCTGCTCGCTCTCCGAGTTTGAGGAGATGGTGCGCGGCGGCGCGATCCGCCCGCACAGCCGGGTGCGCTACGCGCCGATGACGGGCGAGGCGTTCGTGGAGGCGCGGCAGCTCGAATTATACCGCAGCATCCTCGACGCGCCGGACATGCGGCTGCGGCGGGCGTGGACGGCGCGGACGATCCCGTGGATGACGGCGCTGATCGTGGGGCTGGAGTTCCGGGTGTTCTTCTGGACGCACATGACGGCGTGGGAGGAGGGGCTGATCGGGTGGATGGCGCGGTGGACGCCGGGGATCGTGGAGGGCGGGCAGACATGGCGGCTGCTGTCCTACGGGCTGCTGCACGGGAGCGTGCCGCATGTGGTGATGAACATGCTGTTCATCGTCTATGCGGGCGTGGCGCTGGAGAGCATGTTCGGGGCGGTGAACCTGCTGATGCTGTTCACGATCGGGGTCGTTTCCGGGGGGGCGCTCTCCAGCGTCTTCATGCTCGACAGCCGCTCGATCGGGGCGTCGGCGGGGGACTTCGGGCTGATGGGGGCGTGCGTGGTCTTCGGGTGGCGCTACTATGAGATCATCCCGAAGCGGGCGCGACCGGCGTTCGGGGCGATGATTCTGGCGTTCACGCTGTATGTGCTGCTGGGGAGCTTCGGCAGCGAGGGCGTCGACTACTGGGGGCACCTCGGCGGGCTGGTGGGCGGGGCGGTGCTGACGCCGATGCTGCGACCGCTGGCGCTGGCGGGGGCGGCGCGGCACAACCGGATCGTGCAAGGGGTGTGCGGCGTCCTGCTGGCGGCGCTGTTCGGGGGCGGGGCGCTGCTCGGCCCGAAGCTGGCCCCGTGGACCCCGCTGGCGGCGGACGGGGTGGCGGCGGCGCGCCCGCTGTTCTGGAAGGCGGGGTGGAGCGACCTCGGGCAGTCGGCGTGGCGATCCCCGGTGGACACGACGACGCTCAGCCTGACCACCGACCACTTCGATCAGGCCACCACCATCGACGAGGAGCAGCGCTCGCTGCTGCTGCGGCTGCAGTCGCTCGATCCGGCGGCGGAGCTGACATCCTCCGCCCCGGAGATCCGCGCCGATCAGCCGGGGCAGCGGCTCCGCGCCCGGTGGACGGGCAAGGCGGGGGAGCGCCACCTGGAGGGCTGGATCGCGGTGCGCGGCCACTATGTCCACGAGGTCATCGTCGAGGGCGGCGACCCGGAGGAGGTCGGGCGGCGGCTCGACCGGGCGCTGCGCGATCTGAGCCTGAGCGACCCGGAGGAGGTGGCCGCGCTCCGGCGGTCGGCGCGCGGCTCGGGCTGGCGCGATCAGGTGGCGCTCGCACAGACGGATCAGGCGCTCGGGCGGCAGGCGGAGGCGCGGACGCTGCTGGCGGCGGCGATCGCGGCGGCGCCTGAAGAAGAGGAGCCGGCGATGGCGATGCTGGGGCTGCTGCGGGATCCGCCGGTGCGGGACGGGGCGGCGCAGATCGCGGAGATCCGGGCGCGGTTCCCCGACAGCCGGAAGATCCAGGCGGAGGTGGCGCGGACGCTGGTGGCGACCGGAGATCCGGGCGGGGCGGAGGCGCTGCTGCGGGAGGGGCTGGGGCGGTGGCCGGGGGACAAGCGGCTCTCGCGGGCGTGGCGGGAGCTGTTCTCGCCGGAGCCGGTGCCGGGCGCCCCTACCGCGACAGACTGATCGCCCAGAACCGCGTCCACAGCGGCCCCGGCCCCTCCTCGATCAGCGGCACCATGCGCGCCCCCGTAAGCGGCACCCCCTCCCCTTCCAGCAGTTGTCGCAACCCTTCTGCTGTCCAGGCGCGGGCGGGGAGGTGGCGACCGTGGGCGCGGGCCCAGGCGCGGAGGCCGCTCCAGGCGTGGCGGGCGGGGTGGAGGGTGTGGAGATCGACCTGGAGGAAGCGGTCGAGGGGCTCGACGGCGGCGCGGAGGCCGAGGGCGCGGGCGATCTGTTCGAGGTGGCCGAAGTGGATGCTGATCTCGGGGTGATCGAGCTGGGCGGCCTCCTCGGGCGGGCTGTCGGGGCTGCCGAACTCGGAGAGCCACGCGCAGCCGCCGGGGCGCAGGACGCGGGCGATCTCCTCGACGAGCAGCCAGGCGCCGAGGTTGTACCAGGAGCCGGGCGGGAGCGGGTCGATGCCGTAGCGGGCGAGCCGGGCGAGGACATCGGGGTGGTCAGCGCCTGAGGGGACGGCGCTGAGGTCGGCGATCACCTCATTGGCGAAGAGGAGGCCGACGCTCTGATCGGGGAGCGGGAGGCGGGTGGCGTCGCCGAGGAGGGCGCGGGTGCCGGGGGCGCGGAGGGCCTGGACGCGGAGCAATTCGGGGGAGGCGTCGAGGCGGGTGTAGTCGGCGGCGGTGACGGGGGCGGCGGGGGTCAGGGCGGCGCGGGCGAGGAACGCCTCGGCCAATTCGCCGTCGCCGGGGCCGATCTCCAGGATCGGGGTCTGGAGCATGCCGCGCGCGGCGAAGGTGTCCGCGAGGCGGGCGCCGTAGGGGAGGCCGTGGAGGCCGGGGTGCGGGAGGGCGTGGGCGTGGGCGATCGTCGTCTCGACGTCGTCGAAGTGGCGGGCGCCGTCGGTGATGCGATCGTGCCAGGCGGCGAGGGTGGTCTCCTGCAGGGCGCCGTGCTGATCGGGGGTGCGGGGGCCGGGGCGGGCGGGCGGGCCGATGAGGCGCTCCAGCGCGGGATCGGGGCGGAGCGGCGGCTGATCGCGCAGCTTCATCGCCTGGGCCTCCGGGGCGCAGAGGCGGGCGGTGAGGGCGAGCGCGTCGGCCAGCGGGACATCGGCGCCGTGCGCGGCATCAGCGACGGTGATGGCGCGGCGGGCGGCGGCGGCGCGGGCGAGGCGATCGTAGACGCGGCGCTCCGGCGGGGAGAGCGGGATCATGCGCCAGCGGAGGCCGCCCTGCGGGGCCTCCAGCGGATCGGGGTGCCAGAGGCCGTCCGGGTGGAGCAGGCTCAGGCGCGAGGGCAGCGCGTAGAGATCGGCGAGCGGGGGCGGGGGGCCGTCCGCGAGCATCCACAGCGCGCGGAGGCGGGCGCGGAGGGCGGGCGGGGGCGCGCGGAGCGGATCGGGATCGGCCAGGGTGAGGGACGCGCCGGTGCGGCGGTCGAACAGGACGGCGCGATCGTCGAAGCGGAGCAGGCAGCAGGCGGGGTGGAGGAGCGGGGGCGCGGGAGCGATCAGGGGGTGGATCAAGGAGCCTCTG
>JBEIQZ010000146.1:0-11399 GCA_040376255.1 Alphaproteobacteria bacterium | reverse complement strand
GCTGCGTCGGGCGGCTGTCCCTGCCCGGCATGCAGGCTGCGTGCTGCGTCGGGCGGCTGTCCCTGCCCGGCATGCAGGCTGCGTGCTGCGTCGGGCGACTGTCCCGGCCGGGCATGCAGCCTGCAAATCGTCCCGGCCCGCTGTCCCTGTCCGGCATGCACGCTGCATGCTGCGCTTGGCACCGTCCGCTGGCTGTCCGCTGGGATGCAGGGAGGAGTAGACTCTTTCTGTTCATCCACTCGTCAAGACTGTTCCCTGACCCGCCCCGGCTGGCCCGGTGGACGGAAGGGGCGTAAACCCCAAAAGAGCCCCCGACATCACAGATATTACCGCCCCTTCCGTTCACCAAGGGCACGGGCCAGCCGTCGCGCCATCTTTGGCGCGGGGGGAGGGACAAGCGTCAGCGCCGTCCCGGTGCGGGGGGTAACCCCCGCAAAAACAACGGATACAAAGACAACATGCCCCAGGAGAACATGCCCAGGTCCATCGTATAAAAGATGCCGAGGTGCATGAAGATGCCCGGGATGGCCCAGTAGCGGGCGTAGCGGGTGAGGATGAGGGGAGAGGAGAGTTCGAGCGCGAGGGTGCCCCAGCCCATGATGCGGAGGGGCCAGAACCATGCCTGCATCGCCACGGGGTCCATGTGGGCGGCGAGGGGGTCGGTCATGATGCGGTAGAGGACGGGGGTGCCGTCGAAGGCGAGCCAGCGGGGCTGCTGCATGAGCTTGCCGAGGCCGGCGGAGAGGTAGACGATCACCATGAGGAAGCGGGCGAGCGAGGCGGGCCAGGCGGGGATGGTGGCGGCCCGGGGGGCGCGGGAGAGGGAGAGGGCGCGGTGGGACTGGCCGAAGGCCCAGATCAGGATGACGGTGCGGAGGATGCGGTCGATGCCGCGATCGCCGGGGGAGTAGAGGTGGCCGACCTGGGCGTAGGCGAGGACGCCGATGACGGCGGCGGGGCGGGAGGCGACGCCGAGGCTGGTGAGGAGCATGCAGACGACGGTGACACCGGCGGCCCACAGCCCTGCGGTGTCGGCGGGAAGCCAGCGGTCGAGGACGTAGGCGCTGTCGACGTTGCGGTTGAGGCCGCCCTCGCTGAAGGGGCGGAAGAGGGTGCCGAACAGGCCGAGCTGTGCGACGCGGAGGAGATCCAGCACGATCATCAGCGGGACGAGGATGCGGACGAGGGCTTGCGGGCGCGGGTCTTCCTCGCGGGCGCACCACGCCACCCACGCGGCCCATGCTGCCTTCAGGCGGCTCATGGCGTCTCCTGCGGCGGTTGATCCTGTGGTGCTTGATCCTGCGGCGGTTTATTCTGCGCTTCGGTGACCACGAGCGCCCATTCTGGCGCCTCCATCGTGAGCCGGTGGTGCTCCTTCATGGCGGTCCCGGGGAAGGGGCCCCAGAGGGCGAGGATGTCAACGCGCGTTGTGCCGGGAAAATCCTGCTGGGCGCGCTGCCGGATGAAGCGGGAGAGGCCGAGCCGGTTCGGGGCGTCGACCTCCATCACGGTCGTCTCCACCATCGGGCGCACGCGGCGGTTGCGGAAGATCTCCTGCATCCAGGTGTACTCATCGTCCACGCTCCGATAGACGGTGCGGCCGTCCACCTGGATCTCCATCCGCATCACGCGCGAGGGGCCGTCCCGGTAGAGGGACCAACTCTGGGAGACGCGGAACGGGCGCTGGACGGGCTCGAACATGCGGACGAGGGGCTGGCGGAGCGTCCGATCCAGATCGAAGATCCCGAGGCCGACGGCCCCCCAGGCAGGCCCGAAGCGGTTGAGGAATTGTTCGCGCTTTGAGGGCTTCTGGAGGTTCTGTTCGCCCAGGAAGTCGAGGCCGGGCGTGCCGAGGACGCCGAGGATCACGAACACCAGCAGCAGCGCGGCGGCGCGCGCGTGGGGCAGCCAGCCTGCTCCGCCGTCAGCACCCATCGGCGGCCCCTGAGCAGTCTTCGTCCGTCGTGTTGCCGCAGATCTCAGCCGCGTCGGGGTTGATCAGCGGCTCACCGTTGTCGCAGTCCCCGTCGCGCCAGATGTAGCCGAACGGCGCGTTGCAGCTCAGGAAGCCTGCGCCTGCGCCGTAGTCATCGGCGTCGCTGTCCAGGTACCACCAGATCTGCCCGGTGGCGGTCGCGTCGTTGTCGTCTGACACGCCGCTGCAGTCCTCGTCGGCGTCGAGGATGTCACAGACCTCCTGCCCGCCGGGGCGGGTCGAGGCGTCGAGGTCGTTGCAGTCGCCGGGCTGGTCGACGTAGCCGGCCGGGACATCGCAGGTGTTCACGGTGGCGATCAGGACGCCCCACCCGTCGCCGTCGCTGTCCTGGTACCAGGTGAAGGCCCCTGCCGCGTCGTCTGCATCGTCCGCCCGTCCGTCGCAATCTTCGTCCACGTTATCCGGATCGCAGACCTCGACGGCCCCCGGGCTGACCGAGGGCTGATCGTCGTCACAATCCGACCCGTCCTCCACCAGCCCGTCCGCCGGATCGCAGGCCCGGATCACCTCGGCCGCCCCGTATCCGTCCCCGTCCCGGTCGGGGTGGAGCATGTAGCGGGTCTCATCGGCGGCGTCAGGATCATCGTTGTCGGCCAGCCCGTCGCAGTCCTCGTCCAGATCCTGCCCGTCGCACGCCTCTATCCCCGCCGGGCTCACCGACGCCCGCCCGTCATCGCAGTCGGTCGCGTCCTCCACATAGCCCTCCGGCACCCCGCACCCTGCGTAGCTGCTCTCCGCGTCTCCGTAGCCGTCCCCGTCCCCGTCCCGCCACGACGTCACCAGATCCACCGGGCTGTCGTCCGCGATCCCGTCGCAGTCGTTGTCCGCCCCGTCGCACACCTCCGCCGCCCCGCTGTACACCGAGGCGTCCCCGTCGTCGCAGTCCCCCCCCGCCTCCGCCCAGCCCGCCTCCGCCCCGCAGGCCACCCGCGTCACCCCCGCGTCCCCCTCCCCGTCCCCGTCCGCGTCGGCGAAGTACACCTGCCCCCCGTCATCACAGCCCGCAGAGGACTCCGCCGCTTCAGAGTCCACCTTCCCCGTCCCGTTACACGCCACCACCCAGAGCAACCACAGCATCCCCGATCTTTACCTCCTCCCCCCCCGCTCAGCCACCCCGCCCCTCACCCCCCGTACACCCTCCCCTTCCACACCAGCCGCCCCATCCTCACCCGCCGCACCGAGTCCAGCACGATCCCGATCACCATCAGGCTCCCGAGCGGCTGCATCAGCCCGTACAGGCGATCCTGCCCCATCACCGTATCCAGGTAGAGCCGCGCCCCCTGGACGATCAGCAGCAGCCCGACCCCGCCCACCGCCCACTCCCCGCCCGCGATCCCCCCCGCCACCGCCAGCCCCCACGGCAGCACGTTGTACAGGAACAGAAACAACGCCAGCCCCACCGCCACCAGCGGCTTCTTCCTCAGCCCGACATAAAAATTCTTTGTCCAGCCGAGCCAGATCTCCTCCAGGCTGGTGTACATGCGGCAGGAGAAGAGATCCCGCATCAGGAGCGCGCGCATCCTCTTCCCGTTCTTGCGGAAGTGCCGCGCCAGCCCGACGTCTTCGAGGATGTCTGAGGCGACCGCGCTGTGCGCGCCCAATTCTTCGTAGTCGGCGCGCCGGACGAGGATGAGCTGTCCGTTGGCGATGACCTTCTCCTGCTCATTGTCGTCGTTGACGCGGTGGAGCGGGTTGCCGGAGAGGATGATCCCGCCCATCACCGGCTGGATCACGCGCTCCCAGAAGCTCTCCATCGTGAGCCGCCCGAAGCCGGAGAGGAAGGCGGTCTGTTCGGCGACGGCGAAGCTGTGGATGCGGGCGAGCGATCCCGGCTCCAGCCGCACGTCGGCGTCGAGGAACAGCAGCCACTCCTCCTCGCGGCCCTGGCCTGAGGGCCCCCGGGTCGCCCGCTGGAGCGCCCAGGTCTTGCCGCGCCAGCCGTCGGGGAGCGCGCCCTGATCGCCCTGCTCGACCTCGGCGCCGAGCGCGCGGGCGATGTCGGCGGTGCCGTCGGCGGAGCCGTCATCGAAGACGGTGACGCGGAGCCGGGGGTGTCCGGCGGCGTACACCGACCTCAGGCAGTCCCCGATGTTGCGGGCCTCGTCGCGGGCGGGGATGATCACGCGCAGCCAGGGGAGATCCGGCAGCACGGGGGCGTCCCGCCCGAGCCGCCACTCGCCGCGCTGCTGCTTGCGCCGGGTGTCCAGCACGACCCCGATCCAGAACGCCGCCACCGCCAGCACATACAACCGGAACACCCAGATCATGTCACCCCCCTGCTCAACGCGCGTCCGCCGCGCCCGACACCAGACGATCCCACCGCTCCGGGGACAGCACCCACGGGTCCTTCACCTGCGCCTCAGGCGCCCCGGCCCGCACCGCCGCTGCGCGCCACGCGGCGAGGCTGCCTGCCGGGAGCCGCGAGAGGGAGAGCGCCCCGAGGCGCGCGGTCTCGCGCTTGCTGTCGTACTCCGGGTTGAGGCGGCGCAGCGCGGCGTCGAGGCGGGCGGCCTGCGCGGCGTCGTCGCCTGCCTCCCCCTCCACCGCCACCCGGAAGCGCGGCACCTCCCCCCACGCCATCGACGCCGCGCCGCCCGCTGCCGCCGGGAACACCTCGCGGATCGCGAGCGCGATCTGCTCCTCGCTGACCTTCTCGCCAGTGGCGTTGAGCACGTTCCCCGACTTCCCGACGAAGCGGAGCCGCGCCAGCCGCCCGGTGAACCCGGTGACGCGCACCTGATCCTGGAGATCGTAGCGGTACAGCCCCGCCTCGGTGGAGAGGATCAGCCGGTACTCGCGCCCCGCCTCCAGCTCCCAGGGCCAGCACACCGCGCCGTCCTCGGCGACGAACTCCAGCACATGCCCGTCGGCCCAGAGCAGCGGATCGCCCTCGTCCACCGGCACGGCGAAGAAGCCCTCTGATGCGGTGATCCCGACCTCCCGCACCGGGATGTCTGCCCCCGGCGGCGCGCCGAGCGCGGCGGGGAGCCGGTCGAGGAAGAACGCTGCCGACCCGCCCTTCCAGCAGTTGATCCGGCGCAGCGGCCAGATCCGCGCCGGGAGCGGCTCCGGCGGCAGCGCCCGCCGCCCGCTCCCCCAGCCGAGCCGCAGCCGATCCCAGGCGCCGAGCGCCGCCGCCGGGCCGTGCTTCAGCGTCCCGTCCCGGCAGTCCCGGCTCAGATCCTCCCAGAAGCGCCGCAGGTGGCGGCAGTAGAGCAGCAGCGTCGAGGGGTTGGCGGTCGTCCAGGAGCGGATCTCCGCGCAGAGGGCGTGGCGCAGCAGCACATAGGCGCGCAGGTCCGGGTCTTTTATGCAGAACACCCGGTACGGCACCGGCGAGCGCCACCGGCTCCACCACGGCTGGGCGAGGAACATGCGCCCGGTGTTCGCCCCGATTGGCAGCCCGCCCGGGGAGCGGGCGCTGACCGCCGGGGACACCACGGAGAGCGCGCGCCCGCCCGCCAGCCCCTCGTCGTCCCGCAGCAGGCCGAGCATCCACAATTCCTGCGCCGCCCGCACCGACGCCGCCCAGCCCGGCGTCACCGGCAGGTGCTTGGGGCGCCCGGTGCTGCCGCTGGTCTCCAGCAGCATCGACGGCGCCGCCTGCGTCAGCACCTTCGGCTCCCCGGCCGCCACCCGATCCAGCCACGGCAGCAGCCCGGCGTGGGTGCGGATCGGCATCGCCGCCCGCCACTGATCCAGAGACATCCCGGCGGCGATCCCGTGCTCCTGTCCGAACGCCGTCCCGGCCGCCCCCCCGATCAGCGCCGCGAGCCGCGCCCGCTGGGCCGCCTCCGGATCGCGCAGCCCGGCCTCAAACCGCTGCACCGTCGCCGCCTGGAAGCCCCGCAGGAGCCGGTACGGCCCGTTGCCCTCCATCGGGAACAGCGCGGGCGGGGACAGCGCGGGGGCTGCGGTGAGCAACTATGCTGCCAGCCCGAAGCGCGGCGCGAAGATGGCGGTGGGGGCGTCGATCTCACAGCTCCGCTCGTGATCCGACACCACCTCCACCACGCTCCCGAGGATGGCCTGGATCGTCGTGGAGATCGGGCGGCGCAGGCTGCCCCGGCGCTCCCCACGCTCGACCAGCACCAGATCTATCGCCCCCTCGACCCGCCCGGTCTGCGTGTCCAGCGGCGGCGGCGCGTCGAGCAGCAGGTAGGTGCCGAGCTCGCCCAGCGTCACGTTGCGGGTGCGCGCGCCGGGGCGGACGACGAGGTTGGACGGGTGCAGCGCGTCGGCGACGGAGTGGCCGGTGGCGCGCAGCCCGTTCTGGCGGGCCGTCTCAGGCGTGTGGTACAGCCCGGTGACGACGCCCTCCTTCAACAGCGTCACCGGGATCGGCGGCACGCCGCGATCATCGAAGCTGTGCGTCAGCAGCCCGCCGAACATCCCGGCGTCATCGGTGAGGTGGAAGATCGGGGAGGCGATTGCCTTGTTGAGGAAGGCGTGCAGGAACGAGCGCTTCGACAGGACGGCGTCCGCCGCGAAGGCCGGAGCGAGGGAGCGGAACAGCTCAGCGGTGGCGCGGGGCTCCAGCACGATTGGGAGATCCGGGACGCTGCTGATCCTGCGGAACAGCGGATCCATCCGCCGCTTCAGCTCGGTGCCGAAGGGGAGGCTGGCGACGTCGGAGAAGTGCCGGGAGGCGATCTGCTGGGTGAGCAGGCTGCCCTCCACCAGCGTCTCGGCGTAGAGCCTGTAGGCAGTGGCCGCCTCCTCCGCCTCCACGCCCCGGCTGTTGACGAAGGAGCGGGTGCAGCGCTCCTGGCGGTAGAGGAGCCGTCGCGGGCGGAACAGCGCGCTGTGGCCGGTGCGCTCGGCGGCCTGCAGCACCTCGACGCGGTCGGCGTCTCCGATGCTCAGGTGGCGCCGGTCGTCGATGCCGAGGCCGCTGCTCCGGATCGCCATGCGCTCTGCAGGGCCGGAGTGGAGGTCGGTGGGCTGGCTGTCCGCGAAGGACCGATCCAGCGCCTCCTCCCGGCTCGCGCCCTCGCCTGTGCCGTGCAGGTGATCGGCCCGCCATGTGCGGATCTGCCACCGCTGCTCCTCCCGGTGGATCGCGACGCTCCGCGCGTCCGGCTGCTCCAGCAGCTCCCGGTGGACGCGGAGGATCTCCACCGCGACCGCGCCGCGCTGCCGCGCGGTGTTCATCAGGTTCAACAGCTCTGCCCGACGCTCCACCGCTCCTCCAGGGCCGTCAGCCCGGAGCAGGTATAGCGTAGCCTCCAGCCGCCCGCCATCCTCCCGCCCGAACTCCTGTCCGGGCGCAGGGACAACGGGATAGAGCGCCCCGATGCTCCTGCTGCTCGCCTGTGTCCAGACCCCGGCGGTCCCCGCGCCGGCACCGCCGGCTCCTGCCGTGCAGCCTGCCGCGCAGCCTGCCGCGCAGCCTGCCGCCCCGGCGCCCGCCCCGGCTCCCGCCGAACCGCCCTCCGTCCTGCCCGCCCCGCCGATCCTCTTCGCGGTCGGCGATCTCCACGGCGACCGGGCCTCCGCCATCGCCGCGCTCCAGCTCGCCGGGCTGGTGGACGCGGAGGGCCGCTGGATCGGCGGGGATCGGTGGCTGGTGCAGACGGGGGACATCACGGATCGCGGGCCGGACTCGAAGGGGGTCATCGCGCTGCTGCGGCAATTGCAGGCCGAGGCGGCGGCGGCGGGGGGGCGGGTGATCCCGCTGCTCGGCAACCACGAGGTGATGAACATGCAGGGGGACTGGCGCTATGTCAGCCCGGCGGATCTGAGCGGCTACGGCGGGGAGGCGGCGCGGCGGGCGGCTGAGGCGCCGGGGGGCGAGGACGGGCGGTGGCTGCGGGGGCTCGGGGCGACGGTGCAGGTCGGCAGCACCGTGTTCGCGCACGGGGGCATCGATCCACACTGGGCCGGGATCGGGATCGCGGAGATCAACCGGCAGGTGCTGCTGTCCATCGATCCTGCGGGCGACCCCGCAGGCGCGAAGGCGCCGGTGCTGGGGACGGACGGGCCGCTGTGGAACCGCTCCCTGGTGCTGGAGGAGGAGACGGTGGCCTGCCCGCAGCTCGCGCAGGCGCTCCAGTCCCTCGGCGCGAGCCGGATGGTCGTCGGCCACACCACGCAGGAGAGCGGGAAGATCGGCGCCCGCTGCGGCGGCGCGCTCTACGCGATCGACACCGGCATCTCCGACCACTACGGGCGCCACCTCTCGGCGCTCAGGATCGAGGGGAGCGTCGTCACGCCGCTGTGATCAGTTATGCTCAACCTCCATGCTCAGTTACCTGACGCGCACCCCCCTGATCCTGGCCGCGCTGCTGGCCGCGCTCGCTGTCTCCCCTGGCTGCAGACAGAGGCCGAAGGAGCCGGTGAAGCCGCCCCCTGCCGGGAAGGCCGCGCTGCCGCAGGGCGTGCTGCGGAAGCCGCTGCTGCTGCCGCGCTACGGGACGCTGAGCGCGCTCCACCCTGTCCCCGTGTCGGACGCGCAGGGGCTGGTGCTGCTGCTCTCGGACAAGCCCTCCCCCCTCGCGCCGGAGATCGCGAAGAAGGCGGTCGTGCTGGAGATCCCCACGCGCGTCCTGCGGCGGCAGGGCGAGGCAGATCCCGCCCGCTGCTGGTACATGGCCGACGATCTGGAGATGCTCGCGCAGTCCGCGCAGCGCCTCCTCGGCTTCGGGAGCTACCTCCGCCCCCTGATCTACGCCGACGGCACCGCCTCCGCCCTCGCCTACCTGGCGATGGCGCAGGCGCCCGCCGAGATGTTCTCCGGGCTGCTCGCGACCGATCTGCGGCTGCAGGTGGACTTCCGCACCCCGTTCTGCGAGCGGGCGGGCTGGAAGGCGTGGTCTGAGGGCGGCATCATCCTGCTTAGCCCCCGCGCTGGCATCGCCCCGCGCCCGGACGGCACCCCCCGGCTGAAGCTCGCCCCGGCCAACCAGGTCGATCTCACCGCCTTCATCGCTGAGATGCCCGCCGCCGCCCCGCTCCAGCCCGCGCAGGTGACCGCCGAGATCGACGCGTGGCTCTCCTCCTCCGGCGATCCCATCGCGGACACCCGGCCCGGCCCGGAGGCGCTCTCCGCGCTCGACCTGCCGCTGATCGTGAGCTGGCCTGAAGATCCGCGCTCGGCCCTGATCTACCTCACCGGCGACGGCGGCTGGACGGACTCCGACCGCAGCATGGTCGAGGTGTTCGTGCGCGAGGGCCACGCCGTCGTCGCCCTCGACACCCTCCGGTACTTCTGGACGCCCCGCTCCCCCCTCCAGACCGCCACCGATCTGAGCCGCATCCTGAACGCGGTCCCGCTGCCGATCCCGCTGTTCATCGGCGGGCGCGGGCAGGGCGCAGCCGTCGCCGCCGCCTCGCTCCGCCGCCTGGAGTCCGTCGCCGCCGCCCGGCTCCGGGGCGGGCTGCTGCTCTCCCCCTCGAACAACGCCGCCTTCGAGGTCAGCCCGGCCGAGTGGGCGCGCAGCAGCAGGCCCGGCGCCTCCTGGCCGGTGCAGGACTTCCTCCGCGAGAGCCCCCTGCCCCTGCTCTGCATCCACCCGACCGATCACGCGGACTCCCCCTGCGTCCTGCCCGCCGCCGCTCCGACAGCGGACGGCGCGGCAGGGGCTGCCGACGCGATCACCGTGCGCGCCCTGCCGGGGGGCGCCACCTACGGCGGGGACATGGCGACGGTCGCGCACACCGCGCTGTCCTTCATCCTCGACCGGCTGCCTTCAGTCGTCCAGAAGAAAGGTCAGTGACCGGCTCTGGATCGTGCGCGCCAGCTTCGCTGAGAACGCCGCGAAGGGCATGGCGTGCTGCTCCTGCACCCCGTGGCGGCGCAGGGTGATCGTCCCCTCCGCCTCCTCGCGCTCCCCGATGATGAGGATGTTCGGGATCTTCAGCGTCGCCGCGTTGCGGATCTTCTTCTGGATGCGCTCGTTGGACTCGTCCAATTCCGCCCGCACCATGCTCCCGCGCAATTCCTCAACCAGCTTCGCCCCGTAGGCGTTGAACCGGTCAGAGACCGTCACCACCCGCACCTGGATCGGCGCCAGCCAGGTGGGGAACGCCCCGCCGTAGTGCTCGATCAGGAAGGCGATGAACCGCTCGTGCGTGCCGAGCGGCGCCCGGTGGATGACGAACGGGGTGTGCTCCTGGTTGTCAGCGCCGGTGTAGTGCAGGCCCAGCCGCCCCGGGACGCCGAAGTCGAGCTGGTTGGTGGAGGCCGTCTCCTCGCGCCCGGTGACCGTGCGGAACTGCATATCGATCTTCGGCCCGTAGAACGCCGCCTCGCCCTTGACCTCGCGGAAGGACAGCCCGGACTCCACCAGCGCCTCCCGGATCAGGTTCTGGCTCTGCTCCCAGGCCGCCGGGTCGTGCATGTACTTCTCCTTGCCCTTCGGGTCCTCCGGGTCCCAGGTCGAGAACCGCATGTAGTAGTTCTTCAGCCCCAGGATGTCGTAGAGCCTGCGGTGCAGATCCATGACCGAGAGGAACTCGGCCTTCAGGTTCTCCGGGGTGCAGTAGATGTGCGCGTCGTTCTGGCACATCCCGCGCACCCGCAGCAGCCCTGAGAGCGAGCCGGAGTCCTCGAACCGATAGACATGCCCGAACTCCGCCAGCCGCAGCGGCAGATCCCGGTAGGAGCGCTTGCGGGAGGCGAAGATCCGGTGGTGGTGCGGGCAGTTCATCGGCTTCAGGCAGTACGTCTCGCGCACCACCTCCTCCTTGCCGTCCGCGCCCTCCACCGTCTCCTTCAATTCCATCATCGGGTACATCCCGTCCTTGTAGTAGGGCAGGTGTCCGGTGCGGTAGTACAGCTCAGCCTTGGCGAGGTGCGGGGTGGCGACCCGGTGGTAGCCCGCCTTGAACTCCATCTCCTTCGCCAGCTTCTCGATCTCCTCCCGGATCGCCGCGCCGCTCGGCAGCCACAGCGGGAGCCCCTTGCCGATCTCGTCATCGATCACATAGATGTCCAGCTCCGCGCCGAGCTTCTTGTGATCGCGCTCCAGCGCCTCCTTCACCGCCTGGACGTGCGCGTCCAATTCGGCCTTCGACGCGAACGCCCAGACGTACAGCCGGGTCATCATCACGTTGCGCGAGTCGCCGCGCCAGTAGGCGCCCGCCGTGCTGCGGATCTTGAACCCGTCCGCCGGGAGCTCGCTGGTCTTCCCGACGTGCGGCCCCGCGCACATGTCGAGGAACGGGCCGTTCTTGTAGAACGACAGCGTGCTGACGCCCTTCTTCTCGCACAATTCTGCGGCGTACTCGCGCTTGTACGGCTCCTTCATCGCCTCGATCCGGGCCAGCCCCTCCTCGACGCTGAGATCCTCGCGCTCGAAGGGCTGGTTGCGCCCGATGATCTTCTTCATCCGGCGCTCGATATCGGGGAAGTCCGCCTCCGTGATCGGCTGAGTGAGGATGAAGTCATAGTAGAAGCCGT
>JBEIQZ010000128.1:0-12103 GCA_040376255.1 Alphaproteobacteria bacterium | reverse complement strand
CATAGGAGATCGTCCCGGCCAGCCGCGCCAATTCCTCCGCGCTGACCTCCTCATCGCCCTGCCGCCCCAGCAGCACGACCTCCTCGCCCGCCATCGCCGGCCGCGGGAGATCGGTGACGTCCACCATCATCAGATCCATGCACACCGTCCCGATGACCGGGCAGCGCCGCCCCTGCACCAGCACCGACGCCCGCCCGCCGAGCGCGCGGGGGTAGCCGTCGGCGTAGCCAACCGGCAGCGTCATGATCCGGCTCGGCCGCGCCGTCTGGAAGCGCCGCCCGTAGCTGACCGATGCCTGCGGGGGGAGGTTCTTCACGAACAGCGCGCGCGTCCGCACCGTCAGCACCGGCGTCAGCCCCGGCACCGGCAGCCGCTCCGGGTCGGGGGAGATCCCGTAGAGCAGGAGCCCCGGCCGCACCGCGTCCCGGTGCAATTCCGGGCGGCTCAGGATCGCGCCCGAATTGCAGAGGTGGATCTGCTCCGGCGCGACCCCCCGCCGCCGCGCGGTGAGCAGGCACTGATCGAACCGCCGCGCCTGCTCCAGCAGGAAGGTCGGATCGGGATCCTCGGACGTCGCGAAGTGCGTCATCATCCCGCCGATCCGCAGCGGGAACCGCGCGATCCGGTCGAGGAACCGCCCCCACTCATGCACCGGCACCCCCAGCCGCCCCATCCCGGTGTCCACCTTCAGGTGGATCGCCGCCTGCACCCCCCGCGCCTGCGCCTCCTGCGCCAGCGCCTCCGCCTCGCCCTCGTCGAACACCACCGGCGTCAGCCCGTTCGCCAGCACCTCCGCCGCCGCCTGCCGCGAATTCCCCGGCTCCCGCCCCGCCGAGTGGATGCCGCCGAGACACAGGATCGGCGCCCGGATGCCCGCCTCCCGCAGCCGGATGCCCTCCTCCACCAGCGCCACCGCGAACCCGCTGCACCCCGCCGCCTCCAGCGTCCGCGCCACCCGGATCGCGCCGTGGCCATAAGCGTCGCCCTTCACCGCAGCCCAGATGTGGCGGGGACCCGTGCGCTCGCGGATGCTGATCAGGTTCCGGCGGAGAGCGGGGAGAGATATCTCAGCGGTGGTGGGGCGCACCTGCATGGGTTTCCCGGGTGGAGAGCGACCCTCCAGGTCTACCCCGGCAACCAGTGCGCCGTCACCCCCCGCCCCCCGCCCCCCGCCTTTCGCCTTTCGCCTTTCGCCGTGCCGCCGTGTCGCCGTGATCCCCTCATGTTACGCTCCCCCCATGCGGATACTCGTCACCGGCGGAGCAGGCTTCATCGGCTCCCACCTCTGCGAACGGCTCCTCGGCGAGGGCCACGAACTGGTCATCGTCGACAACTTTATAACTGGCAACCGGAAGAACCTCGCCGTGTTCTCCCGCTGGCCCGGGCGCTTCACCTTCATCGAGGCGGACGTCACGAAGCACCTGCCTGTTGGCGACGCGCCGTTCGATCAGATCTACCATCTTGCCTCTCCGGCGAGCCCGATCGACTACGTGCAGCTCCCGTTCGAGACGCTGTACGCGGGGAGCGACGGCACGCGGCACGTGCTGGAGCGCGCCGAGCGGGACGGGGCGCGGGTGATGCTGGCCTCGACGTCGGAGGTGTACGGCGATCCGCTGGTCCACCCGCAGCCGGAGGGGTACTGGGGCAACGTGAACCCGATCGGGCCGAGGTCGGTGTATGACGAGGCGAAGCGGTTCGCGGAGGCGCTTGGGATGGCGTTTTTGCGGTATCGGGGCGTGAGGGTGCGGATCGTGCGGATCTTCAACACCTACGGGCCGAGGATGCGGCTGAACGACGGTCGGGTGATCCCGGCGTTCTGCTCACAGGCGATCCGGCGGGAGCCGCTGACGGTGTTCGGGGCGGGGCAGCAGACACGATCCTTCTGTTACGTGAGCGATCTGGTGGAGGGGTTCACGCGGCTGATCGCGAGCGATCTGGAAGAGCCGTGCAACATCGGCAACCCGCATGAGATGACGATGATCGAGCTGGCTGAGGCGGTGAACCGGCTGACGGGGAACACCGCCGGGATCGTGCATCGCCCGCTTCCGCCCGACGATCCGGCGCAGCGCCGACCGGACATCGGGCGGGCCGGCGCGGTGCTGGGGTGGGCGCCGACGGTGCCATTCGCGGAGGGGATCGGGCGGACGGTGGCGTGGTTCCGCGAGGAGATAGAGGGGGGGCGATAAGTGAGGGAAGATGGCCGTGTATAGCTGTCCAGGATTGTAGAGTTTGTGGGGAGATACCGTCCTGACATTGCGAGCAGACGGTCTCTCAGGCTACTGAAGGTACAGAATAGAGGCGGATGTGGGCACGCTCGATATAGATCAGGAGGAGACGGAGAAGGCAAGCGAGGGGAGACTTGCGCCGCTGCCGGAGCACACCAGCACGACCCTGCCCCGGCTCCTTAAAGAGATCGGCGAGGGGGCGTCGCTGCTGTCCCAGCCTGTGCAGCTGGAGCTGAATGCGTGGCTCACCGTCCACGGGGCGCTGGGGATCGGGCGGGACGGCAGCATCCGGTTTGAGCCGGGGCTGGACGCACGGCTGCTCGGGCAGCGCGTACGGCAGACGACGGTGGAGCGGCTCCGGGGGGTGCAGCGGATCGACGGCGGGCGGCGGGTGGTGTTGGTGCTGGAGGACGAGCAGTGGGTGCTGCGTGGGGCAGCCGCGCAGCAGGCCTGGGTGATCATCCGGGCGATGCAGGAGACGCTGGGGGAGCGTCGGAGCAGGGAGGAAAAAGGGGAGGGGAGAGGGGAGGGGAGAGGGGAGGATATCTGGGAGGAGAAAGCTGAAGATACTGTATACAGGGTGCAGCCTATATTTTTGGCTGTAACTCTACACAAGAAATCAAAAATCGATGGAGTATTGGCGATCGGGCGGGTGGGGATGGGGTTCGGGGCAACGACGGATCGGATGTTCAGCGGCGCGTCGACGACCGCCTGGATCGGCGTCCTGGAGATCCAGGGGCTGCGGCTGGAGTACCCCGGCATCCAGATAAAGACGGGGGAAGGCACTTTTGCCTTCGGCTGTGACGCGCCGGTGGAGGTCCGGGATCTGCTGGTGAGCCGTTGGTTCCAACTGGCGACCCCGGAGGTGAAGGAGCGGCAGGACTGTACATGGAGCCGGCTGGCGCTGCGGAAGGACGGGCTGAGCGTCCGGATGGGCAGGCTGGCGATCCTGACGGAGGGGCTGTGCTTCGTCCCTGTGGGCGCCCCGGTCGAGCTGCTGATCCCGCGCCGGCGCGAGGGCGTGCTGGAGCTTATCGAGCCCGCGCGTCGCGGCAGCGCGGTCTGGCTGCTGCTGGTGGGGACGGACGCGTCGAACACAGGGGAGTGGGTGGTGCAGGAGCCGCTGGGCTGCATCCAGGAATTGGAGGAGCACCTCGTCGATCCCGCGTGGTTCCCGCCGGACAACCAGGCAGACAACTCTTTGCTGGAGGGGATCATCGGCCCGGCGAGCTATGTGAACCTCTGGCGCGGGCACCAGAAGCTGGCGGGGCGGGAGCGGGTGCCGGTCGCGCCGTTCGGCGGGAAGCTGCGCCTGAAGCTCGACGGGGTGGTGGAGCCGCCGCCGCTGCCGTTCGCGGTGCGGCTGGAGGTTGCCAACGCGCGCGGGCGCTTCCTGCTCACCGGGATGCTGCGGGAGTGGCAGCCGGTCGATCCGAAGCGCAACCGCCGCGCCCCGCCGACCGAGCGGCAGATCCTTGTCGTGCTGGAGCGCGAGATCATCTCTGACAACCGGCGTCAGTTCTACCGGCTGCCGCTGAACGAGCGGCTGCCGCTCGTGCTGCTCTCGGCGATCCCCTCTGTCCGGAACCCCGATCCAGTGCCGGAGCTTCTGGAGGGCGTTGTGTTGCTGGATCTGTCGCGCAAGGGCGCGTCGCTCTGGTTCCCCGGCCGCATCTCTGACGAGCAGCGCGTCAGCTTCGAGCTTACCATCGAGACGCTCCCTGAGGCGCCTCAGCGCGACGAGGACGAGGCGACGATCCAGGCCGGAGAGCTGGAGGAGGAGGTCATCGAGGACGTCGAGGCCGTCACCATTGAGAGCTTCCATCTGTACGGGGCGATCGCCTACGGGATCCCCTGGAAGCTTGAGAAGGAGTCCGGGTGGCGCATCGGCGTGCGCTTCGACGAGAGCGCGGACGGCTTCGGCGCCTTTGACGTCCGGCAGCGGGCCTTCCTCCGGCAGCGGGCCGATGAGCGGGAGGCGCGTGGCCTCTGACGCTGCGGGCGATCCGGCCGGCGCGGGGCGCAGGCCCGGGGTTCAGCTCCGCATCGACGGGATGCACTGCGCGGCCTGCGTAGGGCGGGTCGAGCGGGTGCTGCGGCGCGTCCCGGGGGTGAGCGGCGCGTCTGTCAACTTCGCGACCGGTCAGGCAGTGATCGACGGAGTGAGCGGCGGGGTGAGCGGCGGGGTGAGCGGCGGGGTGAGCGGCGGGGTGAGCGGCGGAGCAGCGCAGGTGGCCTGGATCGCGGCGCTGATCGCGGCGGTGGAGCGGGCGGGCTACGGGGCGAGGCTCCCGCGCGCGCAGCTCGACGCGGCTGAGCAGGCCCGCGCGCAGGCGGCGATCCGCGCGCAGTGGGTGCGGGCGGCGCAGTCGCTCGCGGTCGGGGTTCCGGCGCTCGGGATGATGGTGCCGGGGCTGGTGCCGCATGCGTGGATGGCGCAGGTCCACGCGCTGCTCTGGCTGGCCTGCCTCGCCGTCGTGCTGTTCCCTGGCCGCTCCTTCTTCACCGGCGCGTGGCGCGCGCTGCTCCAGCGCACCGGCGACATGAACACCCTCGTCGCCCTCGGCACCGGCGCCGCCCTCATCCACGGCGCCGTCCAGCTCTGGATCGATCCGCACGGTCACCTCTACCTCGACGGCGTGCCGATCACCATCGGGGCCGTCCTCGCCGGTCAGGCGTGGGAGGCGCAGGCCCGCCGGCAGACCGCCGACGCGCTCGCCTCGCTGACGGACATCCTGCCCGCGCGCGCGATCCGGCTCAGCGCGCCGGTCGATCCGGACGGGCCGATGTCCGGGGTCGTCCCGGCGGAGGAGGAGGTGCCGGTCGGAGCGCTGCGCGTCGGGGATCGGGTCCGGGTGCGGCCGGGCGACCGGGTCCCGGCGGACGGGGAGGTGATCGCGGGCAGCAGCACCCTGGATCGCTCCTTCCTGACGGGCGAGCCGCTGCCGGAGCCGGTCGGGCCGGGGGCGCAGGTTCAGGCCGGGGCGATCAACAACGAGGCCGCGCTGATCATCTCGGTGCGCGCCGTCGGCGAGGAGGCGGCCCTCTCCCGCGTCCACGCCCTCGTCGAGCGCGCGCAGGCCACGCGCCCCCCGGTGGCCGCCCTCGCAGATCGCGTCGCCGCCGTCTTCGTGCCGGGGGTGATCGGGATCGCGCTGCTCGGCCTCCTCGGCTGGAGCCTCGCCGGGCAGCCCGCCGCCGGGGTGCAGGCCGCCCTCGCCGTGCTGGTGGTCGCCTGCCCCTGCGCCCTCGGCCTCGCCACCCCCATCTCCCTCGTCCTCGGCCTCGGCGCCGCCGCCCGCCGGGGGGTGCTGCTGCGCGACGGCGCCGCCCTCCAGGCGCTCTCGGAGATCGACACCGTCCTGTTCGACAAGACCGGGACCCTGAGCGTCGGCCGCCCTGTCGTCGTCCACACCGCCGTCCTCTCCGTCCCCGCCGATCTTCCGGAACAGCCCCCGCCTGAACAGCCCCCGCCTGAACAGCTCGTCCTCGCCCTCGCCGCCGCCGTCGAGCGCCAGATCCCGCACCCGCTCGCCCGCGCTGTCTGCGCCGCCGCCCCGGAGCCCGCGCCCGGCCTCCCGCTCCTCACCGCCGGAGGGGTCCGCCAGATCCCCGGCGCAGGCGCAGAGGGGACGGTCCGCTGGCAGGATCGGGACTGGGTCGTCCGGGTCGGCAGCCCCGTATGGCTCGGCATGGACGGGGCCGGTCCGGACATCCCCGGC
This sequence comes from Alphaproteobacteria bacterium, assembly GCA_040376255.1. GTDB lineage: Bacteria > Myxococcota_A > UBA796 > UBA796 > SXON01 > JBEIQZ01. The sequence continues at coordinate 6,156 of JBEIQZ010000128.1, read as the reverse complement.
TCCCGCGTCGCCATCCACGCCGCCCCCGCAGGCGCCCCCGCAAGCGCCCCCGGAGACAGCGAGAGTGCCCGCGTCCTGACCGCCCTGCTGATCCTGCAGGATCCCCTCCGCCCCGGCGCCGCCGACGCCCTCCGCGCGCTGGAGGGGATGGGCCTCTCGCTGCTCCTGCTCTCCGGTGATCACCCCGCCGAGGCCGCCCGCGTCGGCGCGCAGCTCGGCATCCCCGCCGAGGGCGGCCTGCTCCCCGCGCAGAAGCTCGCGCGCCTCCTCGCCCTCCTCGCCGACGGGCGGCGGGTCGCGATGGTCGGGGACGGCGTCAACGACGCGCCCGTCCTCGCCGCCGCCACGGTCGGCCTCGCGATGGCCTCCGGCACCGACATCGCCGTGGAGGCCGCCGCCGTCACCCTCCAGCGCACCGAACCGGCCGCCGTCGTCGATGCCGTCCGCATCGCCCGCGCCACGCTCCGCAACGTCCGCCAGAACCTCGCCGGGGCGTTCGCCTACAACCTCATCGCCATCCCCGCCGCCCTCTCCGGCACCCTCCACCCGGCGATGGCGGGGGTCTTCATGGCCGCCAGCTCCCTGTTTGTCGTCGGGAACGCGCTGCGGCTGCGGAAGCTTTGAGGGGGAGGGGCGATTTGAAGAAATGGCTTCGGTCGGACTTGAACCGACGACCCTGCGGGTATGAACCGCATGCTCTGACCAACTGAGCTACAAAGCCTCAAGCCCGCACCTATTAACTGGTCACCGCGCAGCCTGTCAAGCCCCCCACATCGCCTTGACGAGCATCTCCAGCGGCGCCTGCACCAGCCCCTCCTCAAAGCTGGAGAGCTTCCCGGTGAGCATCCCGAAGTGGACGGGGGGGAAGCGCCCGGACTGGGCCTTCAGGGCGAAGGCGCGGCGGTCGGCCTTCAGCGGCTCAAGGTCGGCGCGCTCCTGCTCCAGATCGGCGAGGAGCGCCTTGAAGCGGCGATCTGCGTCGCTGAGCGCGGGCGCGAGGCGGGGGTAGACGGCCATCACCTCGCTGATCTCGCCGCAGCGGACGATGCTCACGGCGCGGGCGCGGTCGAGGGTGTCGCCTTCAAGCTGCTGGCCCTGGAGGTGGTGGAGGGCGACGTAGCCGGGGTGCTTGCACTTCTGGCGGGTGAAGCCGGCCTGCGGGCGGGCCGGGTCGCCGTCGGTGACCAGCACATAGCCCTCCTGCCGGAGCGGGTTCATCGCCCGGAAGCTCTCGCGGACGGCGGCGAGGTCGGGGAGGGGGAACTCGCGGACGGCGGCCCAGCGGTCGGAGAATTCTCCGGGGCGATGCTCGGTGCCGTCCCGGTCGCGCGCCCCGATCAGGGTGAGCGAGGGGCGGTCGTGGCGGCAGATGGCGCGGTTCTCAGGGACGCAGAGCTCGAACAGGAAGGCGGTGCCGCCCTCGCTGTCCTCCGGCAATTTCCAGCCGGAGGCGCCCCACACCCGCCAGAAGGCGTCGCGGAAGGTGAAGGGGCTGCCCTTCTCCATCGCCCCCATCCCGGTCGGGGTGCCGGAGGAGGCGACCTGCCATGTCCCGCCGTAGCGGTAGAGGATCGCGAGCGCGCCGTCCACCTTCTCCTGCGCGCGCACCGCCCCGCCGGTCAGCGGCGCGGCGTGGCCCTCCCCGGCGTTGAAGAAGCGGTCGAAGGGCCGCGCGACGACCTCCCAGGTGCCGACCTCCAGGACGAGCCCCCGGCACTGGCGCGTGATCGCGTTGACCCCGCTCTTGATCTGGTCGTACTTCAGCGAGACGAGGCGCCCGTCCTCCGAGATCACAGACTTGACGGCGTAATCCGTCCACAGATCTGCGAGGGTGCGGCCCGTATGCAGGTACTGCTGAACCTCCAACATCGATCCTCCAGGGCGCAAGCGCGCCCCGCAGTCTAACCTGCCAGCTCGACGACCCGCATCGCCTGCTGCGCCGCCTCCTCCGCCGTCGCGCCGGGCCACTCGCGCCGGTAGCCGACCGGCGAGACGACGGCGCGCAGCGGGCCGTCGGGGCGCGGAAGCTGGATATCTGAGCGGAGGTGGGTGTGTCCGGCGATATGGAGCGCGACGCGCGGATCGCGCAGGATGCGCTCGCCCATCGGGAGCGACCCCATGAAGGCGTTGACGAACCGCCAGCCCGGGTGATCCTTGCGGTGGATCTGGCCCTCGAAGGCGAGGGTGTGGGTGGCGACGACGAGGCGATCCGCCGGACACGCCAGCATGTGCTGATCGAGCCGCGCCAGCAGCCGGGCGGCGACCTCCGGGTGGCGCATGCGGCGCTTCTCAGCGTCGAGCCAGACGGCGCGGGCGCCGTCCATCCAGCGCAGCCCGCCAAAGACGCCGCGCTCATAGTCGTCGTCCGTCGCGTCGAGCAGGGGATCGCGGGTGCTGAGGTCGTACCAGCCGAGGCTCCCGACGAACCCCACCCCGCCGATCACCACCGGCCCCGCGTCGAGCAGCCGCGCCCCGGCCTCCGCCGCCAGCGCGGGGAGCAGCCGGTCGAGCCGCGCCCAGGAGTCGAGCCCCTGCGCCGCCAGCTCCGGCGTCGTCCAGACGTCGTGGTTCCCCGCCACCAGCAGCAATTCCGGCGCCGCCGCCCGCAGCGCCAGCACCGTCTGGAGCCAGATCCGGGGGTCGGTCGCGATGTCGCCGCTGATCAGCAAAACATCGGGCGCGAGGGCGCGGGCGCGATCCGCGAGCGCCTGGATCATCTCCGGGCCGTTGCTGTCGGTGTGGATGTCGGAGGTGAAGGCGAGCCGCATGGATGGGCTTAACATATCGCCCCCGCATGCTACTATGGCCCGGGTGCCTCTCCGCCAGCGCGACGAGGACCTGCAACACAGCTGAGACATTTCATCACAGAGCCGTTGCAGGTCATACAGGATGCTGGTAAGGTGGCACCGCTTCGCACCTACATGCCCGGATGGGCGCAGGAGAGACGATGGAGACCCTCAAGCTGACGTTCCTCATGGGCGGAATTGCCCTGCTCGCCGGTTGCCCCGGGACTGTCAAAGACAGCGACACCGCCGTCACGGACGAGACCGACTCTGACACCGACAGCGACACCGACTCGGACACCGACTCGGACACCGACGCCGACACTGACGCCACCTACGCGACCTTTGGCTGGAGCGTCAGCGCCGGTCCCGACGAGGGAAGCTTCGGCTACAACGCCTACCCCTACGACTACAACAGCAACACCTGGGATGACAGCACCATCCTCTGCCACACCGACACCACCCTGGCGCCCGCTGAGCCGTACATGGAGTGCGCCGGCTGCGAGTTCTCCTACTCCTACACCGGCACCGCCGATGGCCGTGAGAACGGAGACTACTGCGACCAGTTCATCGACGTCGCCATCCCCGCCAAGGGCTACGCCGAAGGCGTGGGCTACGGCCTCGGCGCCACCTCGGACTACGCCGGTTACGGGCTCGCGGGCGTCTACCTGTACCTCGCCGCCTACCCCGACTACGAGTGGTTCATCTTCACCTTCGACTACGCCCCTTACTACTCTGCCAGCATCAGCGGGCAGTCGGTCGAAGGCGCGCGCATCATCAAGGATCAGGCCAGCGGCTACCCCGCCTACGCCACCTACACCCCGTAGGGGCTGAAGGTACATCCTGAGGTCCATCCTCCGGGTGGACCGACTTGATGGACAGAGAGGACAGGCGCAACGCCTGTCCTCTTTGCGTCTGGCCCACCAGCCTCCTGCCCGCAGCGTTGCCGGTTGCGGATCGCTGCCTGATCCTCTATCCTCCACTGCCTGGAGCCATGATGACCCGCATCCTCTTCCCCGTTCTGCTCACCGGCTGTGTCAGCTCCGGTATCAAGCTCGACACCGACACCGGCCCGCTCACCGACGAGAGCGACAGCGATACGGACAGCGACACAGACAGCGACACGGACAGCGACACGGACAGCGACACGGACAGCGACACGGACAGCGACACGGACAGCGACTCCGACAGCGACTCCGACTCCGACTCCGACTCCGACAGCGACGCCGATCCCGCCTTCTTCACCGTCGCCTGGGTGATCACCGCAGACCCGAACGGCGGCACCTTCGGCTATGACAGCTACCCCTACGACTACAACCAGAACACCTGGGACGAGCGCACCTCGCTCTGCTACACCGACACCGAGCTGACGCCGACCGCTGACTACATGGAGTGCCGGGGCTGCGACTTCGCCTACTCCTACGAAGGCACCGGCAGCGGCCAGGAGACGGGCGCCTACTGCAGCCAGATCGTGAACACCGCCATCCCTGCCGGCGGGTATGCGGGCTACGCGGGCTACGGGATCGGCGCGGTCTCCGACTACGCGCGCTACGGGATCGCGGCGACCTACCTGTACCTGCCGGCCTACCCCGACTACGAGTGGTTCGTCTTCAGCCTCGACTACGCGCCTTATTACACGACCCGCATCAACGGGGACGCAGTCGAAGGCACCCGCATCATCAAGGATCAGGCCACAGGTTATCCGAGCTACGGATATTACATCCCGTAGTCTCTTGAGGTGTCATGCTGCTGCTGCTCTCCGCCTGCTGGTTCACCAAGCCCGACTCCTCCGATCCGGAGTCGGACTACACGACCTGGACCTACGACTCCACCCCGACCATCGGCCCGGATGACTCTGATCCGGGGCCGGCCGGCGCGGCGGTGGTCGCCTGGGCGGGCCGGATCGACTTCGGCGCAGAGCCGGTCACCGGCCATATGGGGTTCGAGTTCTACCCGGTCAACACCGCGAGCGGGAATTGGGACGATCAGCAGGTGCTCTGCCTGAGCGCCACCGGGCTGCTCCAGGAGGAGCTGGAGGTGCCGCGCTGCCAGCAGTGCGCGTTCTCCTACACCTTCCGTGGCACCTCAGAGGCGATCAAGGAGGGGACGCGCTGCGACCGGCTGATCCCCACGGTGACCCGCGTCACGCCCGATCCCGGCGTCTATGAGGGGCTGGAGATCGGGGTGGGGACGGGGGACTACAGCGGGATGGGGCGCGCCGCGCTGTACATGTACATGCCCGACTACGCCCAGTACGACTGGTTCGTGTTCACGCTCGACTACCCGCCCATCTACCGCACCGCCGTTGACGGCGACAGCCTGGAGTGGTGGCGCGTGCTGCTGGATCGGAACAGCGGGTTCCCGGCGTATTACTACTACTGAGTCCGCCCCGGGCGCTCACTCAGGCAGGTAGCAGTACCCCGGTAGCTCCGGCAGGAGCGCCGCCATGTCCGGCAGGACGCCGTAGGTCTGCGGCAGCAGGAAGGCCGTGGTGATGTCCATCGTCGCCGCCGGGAGCGTGTGGCCGCCCTCGTGGTTGCAGAGCAGGACGGGGTGGCCGTCCGCCTGGAGCTCCCCGGCGAACTGCAGCGTGGCCTCCTGGAAGTCGATGGTGACGCCGCCGCCGCCCCAGGTGTCGGAGTCGCCGCCATAGGCCAGCACCGCCGGGAAGACCGAGGTGGGCGTCTGGTAGGCCCAGATGCTCCCGTCGCCGCCGGAGAACGGCAGGATCGCCGCGAGCGTGTCGCCGCGCCGCGTGGACAGGTACGAGGTCCAGAGCGCCCCCGCGCTCATGCCGCTGGAGTACACCCGGCTCAGATCCACGCCCCACTCCTGCGAGGCGCAGGCCCGCAGGTCGTCGTAGAGGATCAGGTCGTGCTCCTGGCTGTTCCAGAAGTCCCACTCGAACATGTTGTCGCTGCGGGCGTTGGGCGCGATCACCATGATCTGGTGCTCCTCCGCCCAGCCCTGGAGATCCAGGTAGCTGTCCATCATCGACGCCGACCCGCCCAGCGGGTGCCAGTAGAACATCACCGGCAGCCCCTCAGGCACCGGATCGGGCGCGTAGATCGCCACCGATCGGCTCAGCCCGTCCGAGGAGAAGGTCTCAGCCCGCGCCCCGATGGCCGGACACTCCCCGTCCGAGATCTCCGCGACCGGCCCCGGCACCGGCACGGTGTCCTGCACCTCTCCGGTGTCCGAGGGATCGCCCTTCTTCATCCCTTCTTCAGAACAGGCCGCCAGAAACATCCATGTCAACATCCCGACTCCGTATGTGTCTCGGTGAAGCTCACTGTGAACGCAGGTAGTCCGGCAGCGCCTGCCAGTAGGTGAGCATCTGGTCGTACTCCGCGTCGAACTGCGACTGGGAGAT
>JBEIQZ010000464.1:0-4999 GCA_040376255.1 Alphaproteobacteria bacterium | reverse complement strand
CCGGCTGCCACCTTCGACAAAGAAGCGGGTGACGGTGTGGGATCAAACCGTAAACTGCCTGAACCATGACAGCAGCCGCCCCCTGTCGGGCAGCCTGCCGGTCTCCCGCAGCACTGGCAGCGCCTCGCGGATCTCGCTGTCCCCCGGGAAAAACGAGGTGTCGAGGGTCTTCTCCAGGCGGTCGCAGATCGCGGCCCGCTCCTCAGGATCGGCGGCGAGGCGGAGGCGGAGGAGGTGGATCTGGGCGGCGGTCTCGCCGGGCGGGAGGGCGGTGATGGCGTCGCTGGCGGCGCGGGCCTCATCGGGGCGGTGGAGGAGGGCGAGGGCGAGGGACTGTTGGAGGAGCAATTCGGTCTGGAGGAGGCGGTGGGCGGCGGCGAGGGCGTGGGGGGGGCCGAGGAGGGCGTACTGGAGGGCGGCGTCGGGGCGGCGGCGGAGGGTGGCGACGACGCAGAGGAGGCGGAGGAACTGGGCGGTCTCCTCGGTCTGGGCGGAGGAGAGGCTGAAGTGGTAGCCGTCGAGGAGGGCGGCCTCGGCCTCCCCGAGCCGGCCGGCGTGGGCGAGGATGCTGCCCCGGAAGGCGGCGCGGATGCGCCAGCCGGACTCCGGGAGGCACTGAGAGAGGACGCGGGTGGCCTCGTCGAGCTCGTGGAGGGCAGCGGCGTATTCGTATTGCCAGACGAGGGCGAAGGCGAGGTTGAAGCTTGCGTGGCCGATGGCGCGTTTGCGGTTGAGCTGGCGGGCGACGGCGAGCGCCTGGCGGCGGGCGGCGAGAGAGCGGGTGAGGTCGCCGGTGTTGCGGGTGAGGAGGGCGAGCCAGCTCAGGGAGTTGAACGCGGGGAGGAGGTGGTCGTGGCGCAGGAGGACGCCGATGTTGCGTTCGATGCCGGCGACGTATGCGGCGTCCGGGCAGGCGTCCGGATCGGAGCCGCCCGTGATCTGGCAGAGCAGGATGACGAGGCAGCGGGCGTGCGCGAGGAGCGGGGCTTCGCCGGCCTGGAGGGCGGCGGCGGCGGCGAGGCGGGCCTGCTGGAGGGACTCGGTGTTCCGGGCGTGGGCGCGGCTGTAGAGCGCCTGCTGGAGGCGGGCGAGGGCGAGGACCCTGGGGTGTTCGGCGAGGAGGTCGATGGCGCGCTGGAGATCAGAGGCGGCGAGGGCGGGGGTCTCGGTGCTCATGATCTGGGCGCGCAGCAGGAGCGCGCGGGCGAGGAGGATGGGGGGCTCGGCGGCGCCCATCCCGATGGTGCGGGGGAGGAGGGCGGCGCGCTGATCCCAGGCGCCCTGGCAGGCGTAGAAGGCTTCGAGGATCTCGGCGATGTCGAGGCAGTCGGCAGGAGAGTCAGTCTGCCGCCAGGCGGCGTCCAGATCGGCCTCGCAGGTGGCGATCTCCTGCTGGGCGGCGGGCGACCCTGAGCCGATGAGCATGTCCATCCAGCGCGGCGCCTGCCGGGCGAAGAAGGCGGCATGTGTCGGCAGGCAGTCCGGCGGGCATGGCGCGTTCTCGGCGATCATCGCCCGGATGGAGGAGAGCATCCGGTAGCGCGAGCCCTCCCGCTGGAGCAGCGAGCGATCCAGCAGCTCCTCCAGATCGGAGAGGGCGGTGGCGCCGAGGACGGCCTCGGCGCGCTCCAGATCGAAGGGCGTCAGGAAGACGGAGAGGCGGCTCAGGTGCTGCCGGTGGGCGGGGGTCAGCAGCTCCCACGACCACTGGAGCGCGGCGCGGAGCGTGCGGTGGCGCTCGGGGCGGTCGGTGGCGCGATCCTGGAGCAGCCGGAAGCGGTGCTGCAATTGCCGCTGCAGATCGGGCAGGGAGAGCAGGCGGGTGCGCGACGCCGCCAGCTCGATCGCCAGCGGCAGCCCGTCGAGCGCGGCGACGATGGCGCGGATCTCCCGGTCGATCCCGGCGCGCGCTGCCTGCGGGGTGTCCGGATCGTCCGGCTCAAAGCCGCGCTGCCCGATGGCGCGGGCGCGGGCGCGGAACAGGGCGGCGGCGTCGTCGGGGGGCAGCACGGGGATCTCGCAGACGCGCTCGGCGCGGAGGTGGAGGCGGATCTGCGAGGTCACCAGGAACCGCACCTCCGGGGCCGCGTCGATCCACAGGCTCCAGACGGGCGCGCAGGCGTCGACGAGCTGCTCGGCGTTGTCGAGGATCAGCAGCCCCGGCCCGGCGGCGCTGAGGGCGCTGCCCAGCCGTTCGGCCAGCTCGCGGGTGTCGGCCCCGGCGATTGCCTGCCCTGTCGTCGCGCTGACCTGGCTGATCATCGCCCCGACCGTCGTGGCGGCGGTCAGATCGCAGAACCAGAGGTGGCGGAGGTGCAGGGGCGCGGCCTGCGCGACCAGCTCCAGCGCGAGGCGGGTCTTGCCCACCCCCGGCGGCCCCAGCAGCGTCACCAGCCGGCTCTGCGCCACCTCCACCAGCAATTCGCGCATCAGCGCCTCCCGCCCGATCAGCGCTGACAGCCGCCCCGGCGCAGGGAGCGGCGCGCTCCTGGGCGTCGCAGGCGCGGGCGCAGGTGCGGGCGGTGCAGGCGCCCCCAGCAGCAGGCGGTAGCCGCCCCGGCGGGTGAGCAGGAAGCGCGGCTCGCTGTCCGGCTCGTCCGGCCCGATGTCCTGCTCCTGCGGCTCGATCTTGCGGCGCAGGCGGGACACCGCCATGTCCACCGCCCGCGTGGCCAGCACCTTGCGGTGCCCCCACACCTGCAGCTGCAGCTCCTCCCGGCTCACGTCCCGGTCGCTCCGCGCCGCGAGGTAGGCCAGCAGATCCGCCTCCAGCGCCGACAGCCGCCCGGCCTCCCGCGCAGGCTCTCCCGGCTCCCGGGCCTCTCCGGCCAGCACCGTGCGCCGCAGCAGGTCGACGGTGACCGGCCCGAGCGTGAGGCGGCCGAAGGGGGCGCCGGTCTGGCGTGCCTGCTCCAGCACGTCGGGGGTGAAGGCGCGGACGAGGAGGAGGGGTTCGAGGGCGGCGCGGCCCTCCTCGGGGGGATCGTCGGCGCAGACAACGGCCACGGCCCGGTGCCCCGCCACCCGCCACCGCCGCAGCCGCTCCCAGTCCGCCGCAGGGAACAGCAGCAGCGACGCGCCCTGGAGCTGATCAGGCGTCGGCGATGGGCAGATCAGCGCGTCAGCGGGGACGCTGTGCCGCCCGCCCTCCTCCCCGGAGGCGCTGATCCAGATCGTCTGAGACATGGATGTGGGTATGCCCTGCGCAGCCACGGGCGGCAAGTCCGGCACCGTTTCTCAGCAGCGCCTGCTCAGGTTCTGCACACCGGCGTACACTCAGCAGAATGCCACCTGCTGTCCTGTTCTGTGAAGGCGACGATCGCAGCCCCGATGCGCCCGTCCTCCGCGCCATCCTCCACGGCCTCCCCGTCGATGTCCGGCCCGTCGGGAGCCGGGGCATCTTCCGCCAGATGCTCCTCGATCACCCCGACGCCCGCGCCCTCCGCGACGGCGACTTCCCCGACGATCCCGCCGCCTGGCGACCAGACCCCGCCGCCGCCCCGTGGCCCGGCGAATCCGACTGGCAGGGCTGGAGCGCCGGACGATCCGCCGGGTGGCGCTGGCGCCGTAAAGAGATCGAGAACTACCTTCTCGATCCCGAGGTCCTCGGCTGGGTCATGGGCTGGTCCGCCCGCCAGCAGCAGGACTACACCGCCGTCCTCACCGACGCCATGCATGCCTGCGCCGAGCGCACCGCCGCCCGTATGGCCATCCTGAAGCTCCTGCCGAAGTTTGAGCGCCCCGTCGTCAAGCCCTTCGACCCCGCCCTCTCCGGCGACGCCCTCCTCGCAGAGCTCCGTCAGCGACACCGCAGGGCCCGCAGCCCCACCGCCCGCACCGAGGAGGAGATCGTCCAGCGCTTCCTCAGCCTCCGGCCCCTCTGCCTGCCGGGCGGCCCCTGCTGGCACCCCTGGATCATCGCCGGAAAAGATCTGGCCGGGGCGTTCGCGCGGCTGCCAGGGATACGGGGGCGCTTCCCGGAGCTGCTGGATATCCACCTGCTGTCCGATCGGGTGGGGACGTTCCTGGGGGCGGCGGCGCGGGACGGAGCGCGGGTGTGGGGGTGGGTGGAGGAGTGGCGGGCGGTGCGGGGGGAGGTGGAGGGGTGGATCAGGGATCCATGATCCCTTCAAACGACTGCGGCAACCGATCGTTCTCCGCCCCCTCACACCGCTCCTCCTCCCTCTTCTCCACCCCCTGAGCCTTCCACCCCTCCGCCAATTCCCGCTCCAATTCATCCTTCAGGATCGGCACCAGCACCTCAGCGACCGGATCGCGCACCTCCTCCAATTCCTGCCCGACGTGCGCGTAGTGCTTGCGGAATTTCCGCCACTTCCGCCCGGCAGAGAAGCTGCGCCCCCACTCACCGAAGATCATCGGCAGGGTGAGGCCGAAGGAGGTCTGGCGGTTGCGGAAGGCGGCGCGGAGGGCGGGGGGGAGGGCGGCAGGATCGGGGGGGGCGTGGCGGAGGAGGAGGGCGAGATCGAGGAGGTCTTTGGCGCGCCACTTGCCGCGTCCGTACTCGAAGAGGCCATGGACCTTCCAGGCGAACAGATCGGCGGCGGAGACGGCGGGGATCCCGGCGGCGGTCTGGAGGGGCGGGGCGGTGAGGGGGTCGCCGCCGGTGACCTCAATGTGGCTCTCCCAGGGCTGGCCGTCAAAGCTGACGGGGGCGCCGGGGGCGTCGTGGACGGTGAAGGGGAGGCGGACGCCGGGGAAGGGCGAGTCGGCGAAGGGGTGGAGGAGCAGGCCGGGCTCGACGGCGCCGAAGCCGGAGGGGATGTTCTGGAGGAGGCGGGGGAGGGCGGCGGACCAGGCGGGGACGTCGATGGCGCCGGGGTCCACCCAGTCGACGTCCTTGATCTCGCGGGGGGCGGGGTGGATGAGCTGCCAGGTGAGGACGCTGCCGCGCAGCAGCCAGGGCAGCCCGTGGCGCGCGGCCTGACCGGCGAGCCAGAGCAGGAGGCGCTGGCGGGCGTACAGGATCTCCGGCGGGGGG
>JBEIQZ010000361.1:0-6430 GCA_040376255.1 Alphaproteobacteria bacterium | reverse complement strand
GTCCGGCAGCGCCTGCCAGTAGGTGAGCATCTGGTCGTACTCCGCGTCGAACTGCGACTGGGAGATGACGTTCTTCGCCTGGCTGGTGATGTAGGGTTCCAGGACGGGGCGCAGCGCGAGCAGGTGCTCGTACATCCCGTACGCCTCGATCCCGTCTGCCATCTCCAGCAGGATATTGGCGTACTGATCCTGGCAGGAGTCGACCTGGTTGCAGAACCGCATGATCGACTGGTTGCAGCTGGTCATCGACGGGGTGGAGCCGTAGAACGTCAGGTCGAGCGAGGAGGGCGCCAGCTCGATCTGGTCGGTGATCGGCGAGTACAGGACGTAGTAGTTGTGGCTGGCGCAGTAGCCGTCCCAGTCCCCGCCCATCGTCTCCAGGATCATCATCTTCAGCGCCGAGTCCATGTTCAGGTAGCGCTGCAATTCCGCGTAGGTTGTCTCGTTGGCCGATCCGTTGAGGATGTCGCTGACGCGCTGAACGACGGACAGATCGCAGGCGCCGCTCTTGCACTCCCAGTAGCCGTAGCTGCCGTTGATGTCGCCGTACTGCGGCTCCCAGATCATGCCGCCGTCGTCCGAGCCGTACCAGTACTTCAGGAAGTTGTCGTCATAGGTCTCAGAGAACAGGTAGAAGGCGTAGGGCTGGCCGTTCACCGAGAGATCGGCGAAGGAGTTGCGCACCGAAGGCACGCCGACATAGCCGCCGATCTCGTAGAGCGAGTACTCCTTGATCCCGCTGCTGTAGGCCATCATGTTCAGCAGGTTGACCTTCTGGATTCCCCGGTAGCGCAGGTCTTCGTAGCGGTTGAAGTCGATCTTGAACCGCGCGTTCTGGCCGGGGTAGGAGCGGTAGGTGTAGCTGCCCGCCAGCCGCACCCCGACCGGATCGACCTCCAGCCCGTCGATCTCCACCGCCGCCTCAGTGTAGGTGCGGGCGGTGTTGTAGTTCTGTAGGTGCTGATCAGAGGCGGCGTCGAGGATCAGGTTGACGTCGTAGACGTAGCCGGGGCGGAACGGCGTTGTCTGGAGCGTGTCGGAGGGGGCGTCGCCGTTGGTGTCGCCCTTGGTGACCCAGGCCGAGGGGAACCAGTCCCCGCCGTCGGGATAGCGCCCCCAGACGATGTCCTTGTCGAGCCGCCCGGTGGCGAGCCGATCCGTCACCTGCCCGTTCACCAGCAGCGTGATCTCCTCGCCGTCTGCGTCGAGCGAGAACGGCGCGCCCGTCCGGGTCGCCCCGCTGTTGGCGATGATGATCAGGAACCCGCCCGGCGCCAATTCGCCGTCGCTCCCCATCCAGATCTGGCCGGAGCTGTCGGTGAGCATCAGCTGCTCGTAGGGGACGGTCTCGGTGCTGGCGTTGTAGATCTCGATCCAGTCGGAGAGATCGCCCCAGCCGTCCGCGTAGGAGGCGTTGTTGCTCATCACCTCGTTGAGCACCACGCGCGGCGGCTCCGCGACGACCGGGGTGCTGTCGCCGGTGTCCGTCCCGTTGTCCCCGCCCGAGGAGTCGTCGGGGTAGGGGAGGCCGGTGTCGAGGATCGGCGGCTCCCGATCCGGCCGGGGCTGGATCAGGTCGGACTGGGTGACCGGGTTGGGCGAGGTGCAAGCCAGGAGCAGCAACATGAGAACCTCTGTACCAGGGCGGTACGTCGTCAGTATATCTGTTGTGACAACATCGTGCTATGTCTGCTGTATGGCAGAGAAGCTGAAGGAGAGCATGAAGGAGATCAGGCAGGAGGGCCTGCCTGGCATGGTCTCCCCGACAGATCCCTTCGAGGGGCGCATCCTGGAGGGCCGTTACCAGATCCTCCAGAAGCTCGGCGTCGGCGGCACCGCCGATGTCTACCTCGCGCTCCAGCAGCCAATCGGGCGCGAGGTGGCGATCAAGATCCTGAGGAGCGATCTGCGCGATTCGCAGGACCCTGATCGCGGGAAGCTCGCGGAGCGGCTGCTGCGGGAGGCGCGCATGATCGCCCGGCTCTCCCACCCCAACATCGTCCACATCCACGACTTCGGCACGCTGCCGGATGGCGCGGTCTACCTCGTGATGGAGCGCGTCAGCGGGCGCCCGCTCACCAGCCTCCTCGGCCGCCCGATGGAGCCGATGCGCGCCGCCCGCATCGCCCTCGCCGTCGCTGACGCGCTGGGCCATGCCCACGCGCAGGGCATCATCCACCGCGACATCAAGCCGTCGAACGTCCTCATCACCGTCAGCCCCGCCGACCGGGACGTCCCGCGCCTGCTGGACTTCGGCATCGGCAAGGAGATGGACGGCGAGGAGACCACGCTCGTCGGGCGCTTCCTCGGCACCCCCCAGTACGCCTCCCCGGAGCAGGCGACGGGCGTCGGCCCCATCGACGGGCGCTCCGATCTCTACGCCCTCGGCTGCATGCTCTACCGGATGCTCGCCGGGACGCTGCCGTTCGAGGCGGACACCATCATGGGGATCGCCTACAAGCAGGTCCACGCGCCCTACCCGCCCATCCAGACCCGCGCCGATGTGCAGGTCGATCCCGCGCTGGAGGAGATCGTCGCCGCCTGCATGGCCAAGGATCCCGCCGATCGGCCCGCCGACGCCGCCGCCCTGATCGCCCGCCTCGACGGCTGGCTCCAGCGCGCCGAGCGGCACGCCCGCCAGGACGCCCTGCAGGACGCCTCCGGCCTGCCCCGCCCGCCCCCGCCCCCGGCGTATATCTCCGCCGCCACCCTGCTCCCGGCGGCAGCGGACAGCCAGGATCGGGCCCGCCCCGCTGAGCCGCGTCCCGCGCGCGCCCCCCTGCGCTGGCTGCTGCCGGTCGCGCTCGCCGCAGGTCTGGGCTGGATGCTCTGGCCTGCGCCCCCGTCCCCTGTCGCAGAGACCCCGCCCGGACTCTCCGAGCCGGACGTCGATCTGAGCGGCGCGACAATCACAGATGCGCCCGCAGATGCGCCCGCAGCGTCGCCCGCAGCGTCGCCCGCAGTCGCCGCCGGGCCGTCTGCCGCTCCGCCGTCCGCCCCGGTGATCCGCCCGGCGACGGCGAAGTCCGCGCCGGAGGCGAAGCCTGCCCCGGCGACGGCGAAGCCTGCCCCGGCGACGGGCGCGGGGCGCATGATCGACGGGGTGTGGGTGGAGGCGGCGACTGAGGGGCGTGTGCTCGCCTGGGTGAACCGCGCCTCTGAGAGCGAACTGAAAGCGGCGGGCATCTATACGCGCGGAGTCAATATCATCCTGGAAAAACGACCGTTCTCCTCCCTGGAGAGCTTCGCACAAACGCCTTATCTGGGGACAAAGAGCTTACAGGCTGCGGTGGATGCGGTACGCAGATAGCGCACAGCATGATACCCTTGGCGCGCACAGGTGGTAGAGTGGCCAGTCGGGATAATACGCGTCGGTTCCATTTCCTCCGGGAGATCGCCTCCGGGGGCTTCGGAAGCGTCTACCTCGCCAAGATCATGCACTCAGATGGGTTCTCCCGTCTGGCGGCGGTAAAACTCCTGCATCAGCGCTGGAGCGCCAACCAGGAGATCGCGCAACGCATGCGCGACGAGGCCCGGCTGCTCGGCTGGTTGCGGCACCGCAACATCGTGGATGTCATCGATCTGACGACGATCAACGGGCGCGTCGCGGTCATCATGGAGTACCTGGAGGCCGTCGATCTGAAGGCGGTCATCCAGCGCCACATCGAAGAGCGGCGCCCGCTCCCCGCCCGCGCCGCGCTCGAGCTGACCAGCTACGTCGCCTCCGCGCTGGACGCCGCCTACAACCGCCCGCCCTACCAGGGCGAGAAGCCGCTGCGGGTCATCCACCGCGACATCAAGCCCAGCAACATCATGGCGGACGAGACCGGCACGATCAAGGTGCTGGACTTCGGGGTCGCCCGCGCCGACTTCGACATGCGGGAGAGCCACACTCAGGAGCTCCCCTTCGGGAGCGTAGACTATATGCCTCCGGAGCGGCTGTTTTTTGAGCCGGAGACTCCGGCCAGCGACATGTACTCCCTCGGCGCGACGCTCTACGAGATGCTGGCGCTGGAGAAGCTCGGGAAGGCCAAGGGCCGCGCTGAGCGCCATGTCACCTTCCTGCAGGAGCGCCTCGTCGCCCTCCGCACCCGCCCGGAGCTCAGCGGCGCCGGGGACGCCGCCGCAAGCAGCACGATGAACAGCATCGAGGGGCTGCTGCGCGAGATGCTGGCCTACCAGCACGATCAGCGCCCCGCCGCCGCCGACGTCGTCACGCGCTGCCGCGCCCTCGCCCGCACCCTCGAAGGGGAGGGGCTGTCCGAGTGGGCTGAGCGGATCGTCGGCCCGCTGGTCAAGACGGCCCGCGAGGCGCCCCGCGAGCCCAACCCGCTCGTCGACAGCATCCTCACTGAGGACAGCGGCCTCGCCCCCAGCACCATCCCGAGCCCCGACGATCTCCTCGCCCGCTACGGCGGCGTCGATCCGGATGAGCCGACCGCGCAGCCCTCAGAGGTCTCGCGCGAGGATGACCGCTGGAAGATGCTGGCGGAGGCCGCCCGCGCTGAGCTGGATCAGCCCCCCGACCCGTCCGCCCTCGCCGACGAGAAGCCCCTCGCCCGGCAGCCGCTCACCATCGAGAAACCCGCGCCCGCCGAGCCGATGCCCGCGCCCGCCTCCGATTTTGACGACGCCCCTACCCGCGTCAAGGAGATGGTGCAGTCCGGGGCCGTGCAGGTGTCTTCGATGCCTGCGCAGGCGGCGTCTGCCCCTGCCGCCCCGGTGAAGGCGCAGACGGAAGACGCGACGATGCTCAACATGAGCCGCCCGGACTTCCATACGCTGCCGGAGGAGATGGGCGGCGCGACCGGCCCCACCGGCCCGTTCATGCCTGCCGGTCGCCCCGCGCCCCCGCCTGTCCGCCCGGACGCGACCCGGCCGGACGCCGCGCGCACGGCCCCCCGCCCTGAGCCGGTGAGCCCGGCGCCGGTCAGCGAGGAGGGCGAGGAGGAGGCGACCCCTGCCGGTCGCCCCTGGCTCCTGCCGGTCCTCGGCGTCGCCTTCCTGTTCGGCCTCATCGTCGTCGGCGCGGTCGGGAGCGCCGGTTGGTACGCCTGGCAGCGCTACGGCCAGCCCGCGCCGATCCCCGCGACCCTCACGACAGGCACCCCGGAAGTGACCCCGGCAGTGACCCCGGCAGTGACCCCGGTCGGCACCCCGGTCGGCACCCCGGAAGTGACCCCCGTCGGCACCCCGGCGACCCCGGTCGGCACCCCGTCTGCCGCGCCCATCGTGTTCCGCTCCGCCGTCGCGGATCTGAAGAAGTTGTCGGTCGAGTGCGACGGCAAGCCGTTCACCGGGAGCGCAGGCGCGTCGGGGATGGAGGTCGGGGTGCAGCTCGACAGCGCCGGGCGGTGCGTGGTGACGGCGATGCTCGCGGATCGGTCGCGGCTGGTCGCGGACGTCGCGCCGGTCACTGCGGGCACCTGGATCTGCTTTGCGGGCGGCGAGAAGAAGTGCCAGCCTCAACCGTGAAGAACGGAGCGAAGCCCGGCGCGGTCGTCATCACCGCCGCCGCCCTCCGGGTGGCAGGCGGCCCCGGCGGGGCGAGCCGCGATCGGCCCTTCCTGCCGGATCGCTGCTTCGGTCGCCCCGATCCCGCCGCCGCTGCGCTCGGGGTGCCGTCGCTGGCGTCCATCGACCACCTGCCCGCCGATCCGGAATTTCCCGGCGACCGGAAGGCGTGGCTCGCCTCGGCCTGCCTGGGCGATCTCATCGGGAGCGTCCCTGATGGCGCACGCCGGGGGCTGTACCTGGGGACGGGCCTGTCCAGCCTCTCGGTCGGGGAATTGGAGGAGGATCTCTACCCGCACCTCGCCCGCCGGCCGGACGGGACCCCGGAGCGTTTTGACCGGGCCTCGATGGCCCGCGATCTGCGCGGCGCGGCCTGGGTCCACCGGCACCTGCCGGAGCGCGTGACGCAGGCGCTCGCCCGCCGGATCGGGGCCGTCCAGGCGGAGACCAGCTTCTCTGCCTGCGCCGCCGCCGCTCAGTCCATCGCCCGCGCCGCCAGGGCCGTCGCCGCCGGGGAGGTCGATGTGGCGATCGCGGGCGGCCACGACTCGATGCTGCATGCGCTCGGCATCCTCTCTTTTGTCGTGCTCGGCGCGCTCTCCACCGGGACGGCCCGGCCCTTCGACCGGCGACGCGACGGTTTTCTGCTGGGGGAGGGGGCGGCCCTGCTGCACTTGGAGCGCGAGGCGGACGCCCGCGCCAGGGGCGCCCCGATCCTCGCGCGCTGGCTCGGCGCCGGGAGCAGCATCGACGCCTGGAACGTCACCGCCCCCCACCCGGAGGGGCGCGGGGCCGGGCTGGCGATGGGGCGCGCGCTGCGGGCGGCGGGTCGGCCGCCGCCGGCCGGCGACTCGGTCCCGGCCCCCGGCCCCGGCACCCCCAGCGGGGAGCGCGCCGAGGCGCTCGCCCGCGCGCG
>JBEIQZ010000014.1:0-30774 GCA_040376255.1 Alphaproteobacteria bacterium | reverse complement strand
CGCGGCGGGGGCGATGATCGGAGCCGGGGAGCGCGAGGAGGCGAAGCGCCTGCTCGGGCGGATCGCGCCCTCGGCACGCGGGGAGCATGCGGCGGCGATCTCGCGGCTGGAGCTGCAGCTCGCGGCGCCCCCGCTGGAAGCGGCGCGGGCGGCGCATGCGGCGCGGCCGGAGGACATGCAGGCGCGCTACGATCTGGCGCTCGCGCAGGCGGGGAGCGACCCGGAGGCGGCGCTGGAATTGCTGCTGGGGCTGGTCAAGAAGGATCGGGCGTGGAAAGATGACGCGGCACGCAAGGCGATGCTGCACATCTTCGAGGCGGTGGGCATCCGCTCGCCGCTCTCGGATCGCTGGCGCGCCAGGCTCTCCTCTGAGTTGTACCGATGAAGATCCCCCCGCTGCTCTCCACACTCCTCCTCTGCGCCAGCATGCTGTCCGCCTGCGGCGGGCGCGAGCCCTCCCCTCCCCCCGCGCCGCCCTCCGGGGCGCCGGTGATGACGGTGACCATGCCGCCCGACCCGGCGGCCCCGCTGCCCGATCCCGGCCCCGCCCCCTCCGGCCCGGTCGGCCGGGCGCCGGTCGCGCAGCCGGCGCTGGAGCCGATCCCGCCTGAGGAGGCGGCGGCGCTCTACGCGCGCTGCCAGGCGCGGGTGGAGGGCGCGCAGGTCGCGGGGGAGTGCGCGACGGACGCGGACTGCGGCAGGGCGGGCTGCTCCTCGGAGGTCTGCGTGCCAGCGGCGAAGGTCGCGGACGTCATGACGACCTGTGAGATGGACCCCTGCTTCCGCGTCCTGGGGAGCTGCGGCTGCCAGGCGGGCGAGTGCCGGTGGACGCTGGCGACTGCGGCCCCGCCCCTCCTGCGGCCGCTGCCGATCCAGATCCAGCCGGGCGGCCAGCCGGGCGGAGCCCCCCAGTGATCCGCATCACCGGGGGGAGCATGCGCGGGCGGGTGCTGGACGGGCCGGTTCCGGCGGGGGTGCGGCCCACGTCGGGGCGGACACGGGAGGCGCTCTTTTCGATGATCGGGCAGGATCTGAGCGGTCAGTCGATGATCGATCTGTTCGGCGGGAGCGGGCTTATGGCGATCGAGGCGATCTCGCGCGGCGCGGGGCCGGTGCGGATCGTCGAGCGCGATCGCCGGGCGGCGGCGCTGATCCGGCAGCGGCTCGCGGCGCTCGGCGTCGGCGCAGAGACGGCGAAGGTGATCGAGGGGGACGCGCTGACCCTCCGGCTCGAACCGGCGGATCTGGTGTTCGCCGATCCGCCCTACGCCGATGATCCCGGGCGGTGGCTGCCGGTGGCGGCGGCGCGCTGCAGCCGGGTGCTGGTGGCGGAGGCGCGGGAGGGCGCGGCGTGGCCGGAGACGGTCGGGGCGCTCACGCTGGATCGGGTGCGGGTGTACGGGGACACGGCGCTCGCGATCTATCGCCCGTGATCTGCAAGGTTATGGAACAGCGCCAGCCCACCGGTTACCGGGCCTGACAGGAGCGGGCGATGCAGGCAGTGGTGATCGGAGGCGGGGCGGGCGCGCGGCGGGCCGCAGGGTGGCTGGCGGCGCAGGGCGGGGCGGTCACGCTGATCACCGGCGGGCCGGATCAGCCCGATCAGGGCGCGCTGCCTGAGGGGCGCGGCGCGTGGATCGGAGACGGCGGCGCGCCGGGCCGCCTGCTCTACGGCGGGACACAGGCGCTCTCCCTGGATCGCGGCGTCCGGATCGGGGGCCGCACGCTGGCGCTGCCGCTCTCGGCGCGGACGCTCGCGCAGGCGATCCCGGCCTCAGCGCTGATCCCGGCGGGGCGCGGCTGGGCGCGGGCGCGCGGCGCCATCGAGCTGGCGGAGCTCATCGGCGGCGGACAGGAGCAGCGCTCGCTCGCTGACTGGTTCCGGCGGCGCTTCGGGTCGACGGCCTTTGATCTGATCTATGCCGACTACTGCCAGCGCCGCTTCGGAGATCCGGCGGAGATATCCTGCAACGTCGCGCGGCTCATCCACGGCGCCTCCGATCAGCCGCCGGGGGCGCTCCACGCCCCGCTCCAGCCGCTCGCGCTCCCCGCAGCGGTGCAGGTGATCCGCGCTCCTGTCGACCGGATCGCCGATGGCGCCGTCCACACCCCTGAGGGCGCGTTCAGCGGGCGGATCTTCGTCGATGCGCCGCCCGCCACCGTCCTCGGCTGGCTCGGCGTACCGGAGCAGGAGGGCGTCCACGTCGACGCGCGCCGCCTCACCGCGCGGAGCCGCGTCACCGTCTGCGTGCGCGGAAGCCAGGAATTGCCGTTCGAGACCCACGTCCTCGACAGCAGCGTCCGCTTCTACCGCATCACGCGCCCCGGCCTGCTCCCCGGCTTCGCCCACCTCGCGGATCGGCTCATCGCCCACTACGCCCTCGACGCCAACGCCGCCGCCCTGCCGGACAGCGCGCTCATCCAGGACGCCGTCGACGGCCTCGTGCGGCTCGGGATCCCCGCACAGGGCGCGGGCGCCATCCTCCGCCGCGAGCCGGACGGCCAGCCGGTGTGGTCGGGCATCCACCTGAGCCGCCTCCGCCGCTACGCGCTCGCGCTGGAGGAGCGCGGCGTCCGCCCGGTCGGCCGCATCGGCACCCACAGCCTCCGCGACCCCTCCGAGGAGATGGGCTACCTCCAGCGCATCTGCGAAGACAGCGCCTCCGTCCGCGCCTGCATCCGCGACTGCCTGGAGCCGCCGGTGCAGGACCCCGGGCGCGCGCACCTCCGCCGGATCGTGGATCGCTGAGCGTCGCTGAGCGCGGGAGCGGACACCGTCAGGGCAGATCCCGGATCTGCTCCCGCTGCGCCTCTGTCAGCGCCCCGGACAGCGCCGAGGCCGGATCGCCGGCGTCGCGCTGCAACCGCTCCTTCATCCAGCCCCGCACCCGCTCCCGCCCCCCCGCCGACCAGCGCAGCCCCCCCGCCCACAGCCGCGCCGCGTCCGCCCGATCCGCCCGCACCCCGAGCAGCAGCCGCCCGTCCAGCCTGCACGGCCCGCGCCCGGAGAGATCCAGCGCCCAGGTGTCGCCCTCCATGCTCCGGTGGCCGAGCGGGTCGCGGGCGGGCGGGAGGTCGAGCGGGTCGCCCAGGCAGATCGCCAGGATCGCGTCGATGGCCTCCCATCGGGCGCGGGCCGGGCGCGCCGGGATCGACGGCTCCAGTCCCGCCGTCAGCACCATCGCGCCGCCCAGCCGCAGCGCGTAGACCGCAGGCGCCTCCGGCCTCGCCGGATCGGCCAGCCGCTCCACCGAGCAGATCTCCGCTGACGCCGCCGCTCCCTGTTTCCCCTGTCTCTGCGGCCACCAGCCCCGCCGAAGCCCCGCGCACCGATCCGCCACCAGCCCCGCCGCCTCAGGCAGCGGCGGGATGTCCAGCCCATCCGGCGTGGCCCGCCCGGTGATCTCCAGGATCGTCGGGCCGGGCGCGGCTGCCGGTTTTTCAGGCGAAGCCTCGCTGGAGGGAAGGTTCCCGGCCGGTATCTCCGTCAGGCAGGCGCACAGCCACAGCAGCATGCCTGCGGCTTAGCACGAAACGGAGCAGCGGGCGGAGCGGGGCGATCTTGACGCATGAAGAGGCGCCAGTTAAGGGTGTGGGGTGCCGAAGTAGCTCAGTTGGTAGAGCAGCTGATTCGTAATCAGCAGGTCGTCGGTTCAAGTCCGATCTTCGGCTCTCGATCAAAGGCCCGGATACTCTCCGGGCTTTCTGCTTTTTTCCCCCTGCGCACGAAGCGTCACGGCGGAACGCCCACCCGCTCCAACAACCCCGGCTGCTGACACCTCCCTGACAGCCGCTTGACAAGCCGCGCAGACGGGGCAAGATCAATGCTGAAGGGCTGCATGCAGATCGACACCGTCGTCCAGAAGCTCCAGAGTTACGCCCCCGGCGCGGACATCCGCATGCTGCTGGAGGCCTACCAGTACGCGGCGCTCTGCCACCGGGGGCAGGTGCGGAAGAGCAAAGAGGATTACGTAATCCACCCGCTGGAGGTGGCGAACATCCTTGCGGATCTCCACATGGACGTGGAGACCATCGTGACCGGCCTGCTCCACGACACCATCGAGGACACGCTGGCCTCCTTCCAGGAGATCGAGGCGCGCTTCGGGAAGCCGGTGGCGGAGATGGTGGAGGGGGTGACGAAGCTCTCGAAGCTGTCCTACAAGGGCAAGCTGGAGGAGCAGGCCGAGAACTTCCGCAAGTTCGTGCTGGCCTTCGGGAAGGACATCCGGGTGGTGGTGGTGAAGCTGGCGGATCGGCTCCACAACATGCGGACGATGCAGCACCAGAAGCCGGAGCGCCAGAAGGCGATCGCGCGCGAGACGCTGGAGATCTACGCGCCGCTCGTCCACCGGCTCGGCATCGACGTGGTCAAGGTGGAGCTGGAGGATCTGTGCTTCCGCTACCTCTGGCCGGCCGAATACGACGCGCTGGTGACGATGCTCGCCGAGGATCAGAGCCGCCGGGAGGCGTATGTGCGGGAGACCTGCGCGGCGCTGGAGGGGCTGCTCTCCCAGCACAGCATCCAGGCCAAGGTCACCGGGCGGGTGAAGCACCTCTACAGCATCTTCCGCAAGATGCAGAAGCGCGAGAAGACGCTCGACGATCTTTACGATCTCCTCGCGTTCCGGATCACCGTGCCGGAGCGGGAGAGCTGCTACATCGCGCTCGGGTTCGTCCACTCCGAGTACATCCCGGTGCCGACGCGGCTGAAGGACTACATCGCCGTCCCCAAGCCCAACGGCTACCAGTCGCTCCACACCACCGTCTACGGCCCCGACAACCGCATGATCGAGGTGCAGATCCGCACCGAGGCGATGCACCGCGTCGCGGAGACCGGCATCGCGGCGCACTGGCGCTACAAGAACGGCAAGCTCGCGGTCAGCCAGCAGCAGCTTGAGAACGCCGCCCGGCTGCGCGGGTTCATCCAGATGGCCCAGGACATCGAGGATCCCGCCGACTTCATCGAGGCCGCCCGCTCCGCGCTCGCCGCGACGATCCACATCTTCACGCCCAAAAAAGACGTCCTGCTGCTGCCTGAGCGCTCGACCGCGCTCGACTTCGCCTACCACGTCCACACCGAGGTCGGCCACCGCACGCAGGGCGCGAAGGTCAATGGGCGGCTCGTGCCGCTGCGGACGACGCTGAAGTCGGGGGACTCGGTGGAGATCCTCACCAGCGAGGAGGCGAAGCCGGGGCGCGAGTGGCTGGAGTGGGCCACCACCCACCGGGCGCTCGACAAGATCCGCAAGCGCCTGCGCGAGCAGCTCATCGACGCCGAGGTGCCGTGGGGCCAGAAGGTGCTCGACGTGGCGCTGACAAAGCTCGGCTCCTCGCTGAAGCGCGTGCAGCAGGACGCTGCTGTTCCGGATCGCATAAAGGCGGCAGGCATCTCCACGCTCGACGAGGTCTACACCCAGGTCGCTGCCGGGAAGCTCTCGCACGGAGAGGCGGCGCGCATCCTCACCGAGCCCGCGCCCGAACCCGCGCCCATACCGACCGGGATCAGCGGCTGGATCCAGGAGAAGCTCAAGAAGGCCAACGAGACCGCCATCGTCGTCAGCGGCCAGACCGACATCATGGTCGACTACGCCCGCTGCTGCTCCCCGCTCAAGGGCGAGCCGATCATCGGCTACATCACGCGCGGGCGCGGGCTGTCTGTCCACCGGGCGGACTGCAACACCGTCAAGGGGCTGGACAAGGATCGGCTGCTGCCGGTCGCCTGGGACGGGAACGCGCAGACGCTCCACCAGGGGATGCTGAAGCTGGTGGCCGAGGATCGGAAGGGGCTGCTGGCCGAGATCACCGCGCTCTGCGCCTCAGCGCACATCAACCTCTGGAAGGCGGAGGTGCGGACGGTCAATGACCGGGCGATCTTTGATCTGGGAGTGGCGGTGCGGGACGTCGTCCAGCTCTCGCAGGTGATGGGGAAGCTGAGGCGGGTGCGGGGGGTGCTGTCGGTGGAGCGGGTGTCTTGAAGATCAGGCCGTCGAGCTGCTCAACACACTGACAACTGTGGGTTCTCAGCCCGTCGAGCCGCTCGACACACAGACATCCGTGAGATCTCAGGGGCAGGAGAGAATGCGGTAGAAGCCGATGGTGACTTCTCCCTGGATCTCCACGTCGATATCAGAGAGGGGGGCGAGCGTGAGGGTCTGTTCGGGGGCGAGGGTGCAGCGGGAGAGGAGGTCGGAGCAGGGGGCGTCGGGGGTGGCGCACTGCCAGCCGCGCCAGATGCGATCCTGCGGCAGCGGGGTGACGGGGTGATCGGGGGTGGAGAGGAGCCAGCGGGCGGAGCCCATGCCCTCCATGACCTCGCGGAAGCGGTCGAGGCGCGGGCCGGTGAGGGGGGCGATGACGCGGCCGCCGCCGAGGGCGGGGACGGTGGAGGCGAGGAAGCGGTACTCCTCCTGGTTGACCCAGCGCATCTGAGGGGAGATGATCCAGGGGAGGAGGGAGAGGAGGAGGGGGAGCGCGAGGGGGCGGGAGAGGAGGCGGGCGGCGCCGGCGCCTGCAGCGAGCAGCCAGATGAGGAGCGCGGGGTGCTGGAGGCGGATCGCGTCGGCGAGGGGCCACGCCTTGATGACGACGGGCAGGGTGAGGACGGCCCACATGCCCGCCATGCGGAGCCGGTCGGCGCGGGGGACGGCGGCGATGCCGAAGAGGGCGAGCAGCGGCAGCAGCGGGGGGGTGAGGCGGAGGTGGAGGGCGGTCTGGAAGGCGGAGACGGAGCGGTAATCGGTGAGCGGGAGCCAGATATGGAGCAGGGTGTCAAGCTCAAGGAGCTTGCGCCACTGGAGCACCTGCTGGCCGGTGTCCATCGGCAGGCGCAGCCATACCGCCGCGCCGATCAGGAGGGCGGCGGTGAGGAGGGCGGGGAGGCGCGACCCGATGTTCCGGAGCGGAGCGTCCGGCAGCGCGGCGAAGGCGACCGCCGGGACGAGCAGCGCGGCCTCCGGGCGGACATGGAGGGCCATACCGAGCGCCCAGCCCGCGATCCAGCCGTGTGAGAGGCGCGGGGCGGCGCGGGAGGCGGAGGCCGCGCAGAGCGCGATCAGCGCGAGGAAGACCACCGGCACCGACATCTCCTCGGTGCGGGACAGCATCACCGGCACCGGGAGCAGCGCCACCAGCGCCGCCGCCGCCGCCGCCGCCCGCCCGCCCTGCTCGCGCCGCACCCACGCCCAGACCAGCCCGACGGACAGCGCGGACATGCAGAGGTTCGCCGTGAAGATGGTGTCCGCCGTCCGGCCCAGCAGGAGAAAAAACGGCTCCAGCACCCAGCCGAAGCCGTCGCCGTAGGGGTTGTTCTGCACCTGACCGAGCGCGAGCCGGATCTTCTCGTAGCCCGCGTTGCCGCCGTTGAAGATGCCGGGATCGGCCACCGCCAGCCGCCACGCGAGCGCCAGCGCTGACCAGCCGATCACCCCGCGCAATTCTGCGAGCCGCGCCCGCCGGATCGCCCCCGCCCGCCAGCCCGCGAGGCTGCGCGGGGTCAGCAGGGGGAGCAGGCCGCCGCCGATGGCGACCCACCACGGGATCAGCGGGCGCTCCACCGGGAGCGGCGCCAAGGCGCCTGCCGGGGCGCCTGCCGGGTGATCGGGGGGGGGCGATCCGGTGAGCGGGAGGCGGGCGAGCTTCGGCGGGCGCTGCGCCAGCCGCGCGCAGACGGCGTCCATCAGCGCGCCCTCGGATCGCTGCCCCTCGACGGGCGCGGACGGATCGGGCTGCGGGGCGGGCGGGAGGCCGGGCGGGGCCAGATCGGGGCGCGGGAACAGGGTGGCGCCGCCGGAGGTGCAGACGCCCTCGTGGCCGGGGGTGGCGCCGGTGATCTCCAGGATGGTGAGGGCACCGCCGGGCCAGCGGAAGGTGTAGCGGCTGAATTCAGGGTGGCTCAGGATCGGATCGAGCGTCGCGCCCGCGATCACCTCCCCGGCGGCGCCGATCGGGTCGCGGTCGGTGAGGCGGGCGTTCTCAGGGAGATCGGGGGCTGCGCGCGCAGACGTAAGCAGCAGCAGGCCGACTGTGGTGCTCCAGATCTGCATCTCCGTTGATCTCCCTCCGGCTGATCCGCTGTCGGCTCTCCGCAGAGCGTATACCGCCTCTATACCGCTTGAAGGCGCGTCGGAGATCCCGTATACTGATGATCCCTGTGGCCTGTCTGTGCTCCGGCCCTCCATTCTGGTTGAGGTGTGCCATCCGCTCCTTCTCTCTGCTGATCCTCCTCCTCGCCGCCTGCAACCAGACCCCGCTGGACAAGCTCCAGACCGCCCCCTCCGTCTCCATCGAGACCCCGACCGACGGCGCGATCCTCAATGAGGGCGTGGCGGTCATCCTGTCGGGGATCGTCGTTGACAACTACTACAAGGAGGACATGACCGCCCTCATCCCGACCTGGGCGGTCAACGGGGCGCGGGTCTGCCCGGAGGCGACCATCGACGCCAGCGGGCGGAGCTCCTGCGAGACCAGCTTCGACGAGGGGACGGCGGGCATCAGCTTCTCGGCGGTGAACCCGGACGGGCTGCAGGGCGTGGCGGAGATCTCGGTCACCGTCAACCACAACGACGCGCCGACCGCCACCATCCTCTCCCCGGAGGTCGGGCGGCTGTACTACGGCGACTATCCTATCGAATTCCTCGCCACCGCCAGCGACACTGAGGACAGCCCCGACGAGCTGACGGTGTCCTGGGAGTCCTCGCTGGACGGCACGCTGCCCATCGGCGGCGCCCCGACCTCGGACGGCCAGTTCTCGGCCAGCACCACCCTGAGCGCGGGCAACCACTTCCTCACGCTGCTCGTCACCGACTCCACCGGGCGCACCGCCCAGGACACCGTCAGCATCGAGGTCGCCGGCGAGAACAGCCCGCCCTCCTGCGGCTTCGTGTCGCCCGCCTCCGGCAGCAACTTCGACATCGGCGAGACGATCCTGTTCGAGGCCACCGCCGGCGACGCCGACATCGACGCCAGCGACCTCACGGTGACCTTCACCTCCGACAAGGACGGCCAGATCGGCGCGCTCAGCCCGACCTCGTCGGGGTCGGTGCAGTTCGGCTACAGCGCCCTCTCGGTGAACACGCACACGATCACGATCAACGTCACCGACGAGGTCGGTGAGGACTGCTCGGACTCGATCCTCGTGGCGGTCGGCAACGCGCCCGACGTCCAGATCGTCGAGCCGCTCACCGGCTACGTCGCCAACATCGGCGACCGGCTCACCTTCTCGGCCACCGTCTCCGACGTCGAGGATCGCGCCTCCGCGCTCTCGGTGGACTGGACCTCCAGCATCGACGGCCTGTTCTTCTCGCAGGGCGCCTCCTCGGACGGCACCGCCGAGTTCTCCTACGACGCGCTGACCCCCGGCACCCACACCATCGTCTGCGCCTCCACCGACACCGACGGGCTGATCGGGCAGGACTCGATAACGCTCTACGTCAACGTGCCGCCCGAGGCGCCGCTGATCGAGATCACCCCCGATCCGGCGGGCTCGGACGACACGCTGCGCGTGACGATCACTCAGGACGGCTACGACGCCGACGGCGACACCGTCAGCTACACCTACGTCTGGTACCAGAACGGCAACCTGACCGCCTATACCAGCAACCTCATCCCCGACAGCGCCACCGTGCGCGGCGACGTCTGGGACGTGGTGGTCACCCCCACCGACGGCTTCAGCACCGGCACCCCGGCCTTCGACAGCATCACCGTCGGCAACGGCGCCCCCACCGTCGCCAGCGTCAGCATCAGCCCCGGCACCGCCTACACCGACAGCACGCTCACCGCCGTCCCCTCCGGCTGGTCCGACCCCGACGGCGACGCCGAGAATTACCTCTACCAGTGGTCCCTCAACGGCACCGCCATCGCCGGGGCCACCGACCCGACGCTCTCCGGCACGCAATTCGTCCGCGCCGATCAGCTCACCGTCAGCGTCACCGCCTGGGACGGCGCCGACACCGGCAACACTGTCAGCTCCGGCGTCCTGACCATCAGCAACGCCGCCCCCACCGCCCCCGGCGTCTCCGTGACCCCGGAGCGCCCCGAGACCGACGACACGCTCACCTGCAACATCACCGCCAGCACCGACGCCGACGGCGACGCGATCACCTACACCTACGCCTGGACCAACAACGGCTCGGCCACCGGCATCACCACCAACACCGTCCCCGCCGGGAACGCCGCTGAGGGCGACGTCTGGGTCTGCACCGTCACCCCCTCGGACGGCACCACCTCCGGCGCCTCCGCCTCCGACTCGGTGATCGTCGACGACTACACCGCCCCGAGCGCCCCGTACCTCTCCGGCATCGACCCCTACCGGAACGAGGACACCGTCACCGTCTACGGCTCCTCCGAAGCCTTCGCCAGCATCACGCTCTACATCAGCAACGGCTCCGGCATCACCACCACCTCCACCACCGCGAACGGGGCCGGCAGCTTCACCTTCAGCCTCACCCTCACGCGCGGCCTCACCTACACCTTCTACGCCACCGCCGCCGACACAAACGGCAACACCAGCGGCAGCTCCAACCTCGTCTCCACCGAGGCCTGCACCCCCTGGGACGAGTACGAGGACACCACCGGCTACGGCGACAGCGGCAACAACCCGATCATCGACTGGGGCACCCTCACCGACGCCGGGAGCACCACCCTCACCGCCGCCGGGAACATCATCCAGAGCGGCGACAGCGACTGGTTCGCCATCACCACCTCCGATCAGGTCACCAGCGGGATCAACTACTACAACTTCCATGTAGAGCTGACCGCAGGCTCCGGCCACTACGCCTTCGTCGTCTACGACGGCGGCTACAGCACCACCGACCTCGACTGCGGCACCGGGAACAGCTCCGACCCCGAAGGCGCCGGCTACACCGAGTACAATGTGTACCAGACCGATCGCGGCGACGCAGCCAACCACGCGGTCCCCGGTGACACCCGCACCTGCTACGATAACACCGGCGACTACAACAACTGCACCGACTTCTCGACGACCTACTGGGTCCACATCATCCGCACGGACGGCGGGCTGAACTGCTCGCCCTACGAGCTGACGATCACCAACGGGGTGTGGTAGCAGGCGCGGGCGGCCCTCCGGGCTACCCCCGCCGATCCGCCACGATCAGCGACTCCTCCTCCTGGCTGACCGGCACCGGGTAGTCCCCGTCGAAGCAGGCCATGCAGATCGGGCGCCCGGCGATGCTCCGGAGGCCGTCGAGGCTCAGGAAGGTGACGGTGTCCACGCCGAAGGCGGCGGCCCAGGCCTCTTCGGGGAGGCGGGCGGCGACCAGATCGTCGCGGGAGGGCATATCGATGCCGTAGAAGCAGGGGTTGCGGACGGGCGGGGAGAAGATGGCGAGGTGGACCTCGGCGGGGCGCACCTGCCGGATGAGGTCGGTCATGCGGCGGACGGTGGTGCCGCGCACGACGGAGTCATCGACGAGGATGACGCGCTTGCCCTCGAAGAACTGGGGCAGGACGTTGAGCTTTACCCGGAGCGCGGCGTCGCGGGTGGGGGCGTCGGGCATGATGAAGGTGCGCCCGGAGTAGCGGTTCTTTATAAAACCCTCGCGGAAGGGCAGGCCGAGGGTCTCGGCCATCGCCTGCGCGGCGGGCCGGGAGGTGTCGGGGACGGGGATCACGACGTCGGCGGAGAGGCCGCGCCGCCGCCACTCCTCGCCGAGCTGCTGGCCCATGCGCCAGCGGATGTCATAGATGAAGCCGTCCTCCATCTGAGAGTCGGGGCGGGCGAAGTAGATCCGCTCGAAGATGCAGTTGCGGGACGGACGATCCGGCACCGGGGAGGCGGGGAGGATCACCGGCTCCTCCCCGGCGCGGAGCAGCACGACCCTGCCGGGGGGCAGATCCGCCTCGCGGGTGAAGCCGAGCGCGTCGAAGGCGACGGTCTCGGAGGCGGCCATCCAGGCGCCGCCGGGGCCGCGCGCGAAGGCGCCGGGCCGGATGCCGTCGGGGTCACGGAAGGCGACGAGCGTCTCGCGGCCCTCCAATTCCATCAGCGCGACGCAGGTGTAGGCGCCGCGCACCTGCCGGAACACCTCGGTCACCGCCGCGACGACGTCCGCCGGGGAGTAATCGCCGCCCGGGCTGTTCTTGTCGCCGTCCTTGTAGTTGCGCTGCTCGACGAGCGCCTCGGCGAAGACCATCAGGATCGGCTCCACGTCGCAGGAGGACTGGAGGTGGACGCTGCGCTTCCGGAGCCAGGCGGCGATGGAGGGCAGGTTGGTGACGTTGCCGTTGTGGGCCATCACCACGCCGGGGCGGCGCGTCCAGAACGGCTGGGAGTCCTCGCGCAGCCCGCCGCCGACGGTCGGGTAGCGGACGTGGCCGATGCCGCTGCTGCCCCGGAGCCGCTGGAGGGCGTCGGGGGTGAACACCGCGCTGACCATCCCCAGATCCTTGTGGATGTGGATGCGCCCGGCGTCGAAAGTGGCGATCCCGGTGGCGTCCTGGCCCCGGTGCTGGAGCGCCTGCAGGGCGATGCCGAGGGCGGTGGAGGCCTGCGGCTGCCCGATCATCCCGACGAAGCCGCACATCTATCGCTCCAGCAGCCGGATGAGGATGTCCGCCTGGTAGCGCGCGTCGTAGAGCGCGTTGTGCTTCTGGCTCATGTCCTCGGCGGCGAGGCCGAGCATCCGGTCGAGGGTCTCCTTGCCGGAGTCGAACCAGTGGATGCCGAGCCGGCCGGTGGCGAGCGCCTTGGTGTCGAGCGCCTTGTAGCCGAAGGGGTTCTTCAGGTCGTGGGCCTGGTAGCCGTAGGCGACGAAGCTCCAGTCGAACGGGGCGTTGTGGCCGACGAACACCGGCTTTGTGCCGGGGGCGGTGTTCGCCTTGACCCAGGCAGAGAGCCGCTCCAGCCCCTCGCGCTGCGGGACGCCCTCGGCGCGGAGCCGATCCAGATCCAGCCCGTTGACCTTCATCGCCTCGGGATCGACGCGGGGGGCCTCGGGGCGGAGCTCGATGTAGAAGGTCTGCCCGATGGTGAGCTGCCGATCCGCGTCGGGGCCGACGACCACCGCGCCGAGCGAGATCATGTCATAGAGGCCGGGCACCGGGCCGGAACACTCGATATCGATGGAGAAGTAGGTGGCGCGACGCTCGATCATGGGGCTCCCGCACGAGGGTGGCCGGTGTACCCGATCCGGGGGCGATCCGCCACATGCCTGAACAACGCCTGCACAGGGCGCCGGGGGCCGGTTAGGGGTGCGCCCGAGCAGAGGGGATGATGCCGCAGATCAGCATCGCAGTGGACGGGCCCGCCTCTTCGGGCAAGGGGACGGTGGCGCGCCGGGTGGCGGCGAGCCTCGGCTACGATCACGTCGACACCGGGGCGATGTACCGCGCGGTCGCGTGGGCATGCAGCGAGCGCGGGGTGGACTGGGGAGACGCAGCAGGGGCGGCGGCGGTGGCGGCGTCGCTGGAATTCGCCTTCCCGCTGGTGGACGGCGCGGTGCGGGTGCGGGTGGACGGCAGCGATGTCAGCGCGATCATCCGGGGGGAGCAGATCGGGAGCGGGGCGTCGCGGGTGGCGGCGATCCCGGGGGTGCGGGCGGCGCTGCTCTCGGCGCAGCGGGAGCTGGGGCGGCGCGGCGGGGTGGTGATGGACGGGCGGGACATCGGGACGGTGGTGCTGCCGGAGGCGCAGCTCAAGATCTACCTCGACGCCTCGCTGGAGGAGCGGGCGCGGCGGCGGCAGCGGGAGTTTCCGGCGCGCGGCTACGCCGACATCTATGAAGAATTGCGCCTGCGCGACGACCGCGACATGAACCGGGCCGTGGCGCCGCTGCGGGCGGCGGCGGACGCGATCCACATCGACAGCACGCGCTACCCGATCGACGCGGTGGTGGAGCAGGTGCTCGCCCGCGCGCGGGAGCGGGGGGCGGACTGATCGACCGATCCGGGAGCGATCACCCCTTGCCGATCGGGGGGAGGTCGTACCGGAACCTGGAGTCCCCGACGCGGATGCGGGCGCCGTGGCTCAGGTGGGTGCGCGACGCGATCTGGTTGTTGACGCTTACGCTGATCCACCACGCGCGCTTCTCCAGGAAGTGGCGGGCGCCGTCCCACTGGAGGGCGGCGACGACCCCGAAGGTGAACCAGCCCTCGACGGGGATCATGCCGCCGCCGCCGAAGGTGAGGCCGCGATCCGTGGGGTACCAGAACTGATCCGGGTCGGTCATGGAGACGAGCCGGGCGTGTTCGAGCAGGTGGTTCTCGTTCTGGATGCGGAGGATGGCGCCCGCGCCGAGGACGGTGGTCGCCTTGCCCTCCATATTCGCGAGCGAGCGGGCGAGATCGTCGGCGTCATAGGCGGGCATATAGTCGACGAAGCGGCCCTGATAGAACTTGTCCTTGTTGGACTCCGTGAGATAGACCAGCATGAAGCTGCCGACCTGGATCTCGTCGCCGGATTTCATCGTATGCTGCTTCACAGCTTTCCCGTTGACGAGGATGCCGTTCTGGCTGTCCATGTCCTCGATGTTGACGTTCTGCTTGCCGACGAGGATCCGGCAGTGCTGGCGGCTCACTGAGACGCTCGGCAGGCGCAGGCGGCAATCATCGCCACGACCGATGAGATTTTCACCAAAAACAAGAGGAAAGACAAGGCTTTTCTGCTGCGGAAACTTGATGACCAGTCGTGGCATGCGGGGTATTGTACCGCATCCCGGCGCGGGCAGGATCAGCGCCTGCAGAATCGGCGCAGAATCGGCGCGGGGTCTCTTGTGCGGGGCGGGAGGGCAGGATAGCTGAATGAGGATTCATTCAGGAGTCAAGGATGGGCATCTCCAAGGTGGCCGTGCTCGGCGCAGGTGTCATGGGACAGGGCATCGCCGCTCACCTCGCCAACGCCGGTATCCCGAGTCTTCTCTTCGATATTCCGGCCAAGAACAGCGCCGACCCCCGCGCGACGGCGAAGGCCGGCATCGCCAACCTCGCAAAGCTGAAGCCCGCGCCGATGTACCGGGCGGCGGACGCGGCGCTGATCTCACCCTGCGAGTACGAGGCCGACGCGGCCCGGCTGGCGGAGTGCGATCTGATCATCGAGGCGGTGGCCGAGGTGATCAAGGTCAAGAAGATCGTGTTCGACTGGGTGGAGAAGAACCGGAAGCCGGGGAGCCTGATCGCCTCCAACACCTCGGGCATCCCGCTCGCGGTGCTGGGCGAGGGCCGGACTGAGGACTTCCGCCAGCACTTTTTGATCACGCACTTCTTCAATCCCGTGCGTTACATGCGGCTGCTGGAGCTGGTGGGCGGCCCGGACACGTCGAAGGCGGCGCTGGACGAGGCGGCGCGGTTCGGCGAGGCGGTGCTGGGCAAGGGCATCGTGTGGTGCAAGGACACCCCGGCGTTCATCGCCAACCGCATCGGCACCTACGGCATCTGCTCGGTGTTCAGGCACATGCAGGCGGGCGGCTTCACCGTCGAGCAGGTCGACGCGATCTGGGGTAAGCCGATGGGTCGGCCCGCCTCGGCGGTGTTCCGCACGGCGGATCTGGTCGGGCTGGACACGCTGAAGCACGTCATCGAGGGGCTGAACCAGAACTGCCCCGCCGATCCGGAGCGCGGGGTGTTTGTGCTGCCTGAGGCGCTCTCGGCGCTGATCGCGCGGGGCGACCTCGGCGAGAAGACCGGCACCGGCTTCTACAAGAAGTCGAAGAACGCGGACGGCAAGACTGAGATCCTGGCGCTCGATCTGCAGACGATGGCCTACCGCCCGCAGGCCAAGGTACGCTTCGCCAGCCTCGGCGCGGCGCGCGGCGCTGAGAGCCCGGCGGACGCGCTGAAGATCATCCTGGGCCACGGCGACGAGGCCTCGCAGTTCGCGTGGAAGGTGACGGCGGACACGCTGCTCTACGCGGCGGGGCTGCTCGGCGAGATCGCGGACGACATCGTGAACATCGACCGGGCGATGCGCTGGGGCTTCGCGTGGGACATGGGCCCGTTCGAGACCTGGGACGCGCTCGGCGTGGCTGAGACGGTGGCCCGGATGGAGGCCGACGGCCGGACGGTGCCGGGCTGGGTGAAGGAGATGCTGGCGGCGGGCCGGACCTCGTTCTACGCCCGCCTGGACGGCGACCGCACCTGCTGGGGCGGCATGATCAAGCCGGTGCCGGACAGCCGCGAGCACCTGATGCTCGACGACATCCGCGCGCACGGCGGCGAGATCGACAATAACCCCTCTGCCAGCCTGCTCGACCTGGGCGACGGCGTGCTCTGCCTGGAGTTCCACTCCAAGATGAACGCGCTCGACGATCTGGTGTTCGACATGTACGACAAGGCGCTCGATCACCTCGACGCCGGGCGCTACGAGGCGCTGGTCGTCGGGAACCAGGGCGGCACGCACTCCAGCAACGCCTTCTGCGCGGGCGCCAACCTCATGATGATCCTGATGGGGGCGATGCAGGAGGAGTGGGGCCAGCTCAACGACGCGGTGGCCCGGATGCAGAACCTGCTGATGCGGGCGAAGTATCACCGGCGCCCGGTGGTGACGGCCCCGTGGGGGCTGACCCTGGGCGGCGGCGTGGAGGTCACGATGCACTCGGCGGCGACGCAGGGCGCGGGGGAGCTGTACGCGGGCCTCGTCGAGGTGGGCGTGGGCCTGATCCCGGCGGGCGGCGGCTGCAAGGAATTGCTGGCGCGGTTCCTGGGCGACATCCACCCCGGCGTGGCCTACGACCCCAACCCCTTCGTGCAGAAGGTCTTTGAATACGTCGGCACCGCCAAGATCGCGGTCTCGGTCGAAGAGGCCCGCGATCAGGGCTTCCTGCGGCACAGCGACCGGGTGACGCTCGATCCGGATCGGCTCATCTACGACGCGAAGCAGACGGCGCTCGGGCTCGTCGAGGGCGGCTACAAGGGCCAGCGGCGCCGCACGTTCAAGGTGCCGGGCTCGCAGGGCCGGGCGGCGGTGGAGCTGTACCTGTACCAGATGCAGCTCGGCGGCTTCATCTCTGAGCACGACGCGCTGATCGGCAAGAAGCTGGCCTATGTGCTGACCGGCGGCGACTGCTCCAACGGCACCGTCCGCACCGAGCAGGACATCCTCGATCTGGAGCGGGAGATCTTCCTGCACCTCCTCGGCACTGAGAAGACCAAGGCCCGCATCCAGCACATGCTGGAGAAGGGCAAGCCGCTCCGCAACTGATCATTTTTCTGGATGAAAGGAGTCTACGATGCGTGAAGTCGTCGTCTGCGCTGCAGTCCGCAGCGCAGTGGGGAAGAGCGGACGCGGGAGCCTCAAGGACACCCGCCCCGACGAATTGCTCGGTCAGGTGATGGCTGGCGCGCTGGCGCGGCTGCCGGGCCTCGATCCGGCGCGGATCGATGACGTGGTGATCGGGACGGCGATGCCGGAGGCGGAGCAGGGGATGAACGTGGCCCGCATCGGCTCGTTCATCGCCGGGATCCCGGACTCGGTTCCGGCCATCACCATCAACCGCTTCTGCTCCTCCGGGCTGCAGGCGCTCGCGCAGGGCGCGGCGTCCATCGCGGCGGGCTGGCAGGAGGTGGTGCTGGCGGGCGGCATCGAGAGCATGAGCCAGGTGGCGATGGGCGGGCAGAAGCCCTCCCCGCACCCGGGCCTCATGGAGACGCGCCCTGCGGCCTACACCCCGATGGGCATCACCGCCGAGATCGTCGCGGATCGCTTCAACGTGAGCCGCGCCGATCAGGACGCCTTCGCGGTGTCCTCGCACCGGAAGGCGCTCGACGCGATCAACGGCGGGAAGTTCACCGGCGAGATCGTGCCGATCCAGACCCGCGTCTCGGTGGACGGCGTCTGGAAGGACATCACCTTCGCCACCGACGAGGGGCCGCGCGCCGACACCTCGCTGGAGGGCCTGACGAAGCTCCGCCCGGCGTTCAAGCAGGGCGGGACGGTGACGGCGGGCAACTCCTCCCAGACCTCGGACGGCGCGGCGGCGGTGGTGATCGCCTCCCGCGAGGCCGCCGAGTCGATGGGCCTGCCGATCCTCGCCGTGCTCCGCTCCTACCAGGTCGCGGGCGTCCCGCCCGAGATCATGGGGATCGGCCCGGTGGCGGCGATCCCGAAGGCGCTCGCGATGGCGGGCCTCACTGTGAACGACATCGATCTGTACGAGATCAATGAGGCGTTCGCGGCCCAGGCCGTCTACTGCGTGCGGGAGCTGGGGATCGACCCGGCCCGCGTCAACGTCAACGGCGGCGCCATCGCGCTCGGTCACCCGCTGGGCTGCACCGGGGCCAAGCTGACGGCGACGCTGCTGGCCGAGATGGCGCGGCGCGGCAGCCGCTACGGCGTCGTCAGCATGTGCATCGGCGGCGGCATGGGCGCGGCGGCGGTGTTCGAGCGCGCTTGACAGACAGAGCTTGACAGACAAAGCTTGACAGATCGGGCGGGGTTGAATAGACCGCCGCCCAGCTTTATGCCCCGTCCGTTGGTCATGGATGGGGCACAGCAATTCGGCGGGCGCGGTTGTCGCTCCCTCCGTCTAGAACCCCGGCCTGCAGGACAGTCTCCCTGTTCTCCAGCATCCCTCTTCACCCGCACCGACCAAAAAGAATACGGATGAGCAACCAGATTCTCGATCTCAATGCCCCTCTCGACAAAGTCTCCCGCGAAGATTTCAAGAATTTCTTCGACGACTTCCTGACCAACCGCTCCGTGCGCGAGCAGAGCGTGGTCAAGGGCCGGGTCATCGAGATCGGCGATGAGTACGTCACGGTCGACATCGGCTACAAGGCCGAGGGCGTCGTGCGCCGCAAGGAGTTCGAGGTGGACGGCCGCCTGACGATCCAGGCCGGTGACATGATCGACGTCTACCTGGATCAGATGAGCGAGGAAGACGGCCTCCTGGAGCTCTCCAAGGAGAAGGCCGACAACATGCGCGCCTGGGAGGAGATCTCCAAGGCGGTCGAGCGCGATGAGACGGTGCGCGGCCTCATCACCAGCCGGGTGAAGGGCGGCCTCGCGGTCGACATCGGCGTGAAGGCGTTCCTCCCCGGCTCGCAGGTCGATCTGCGCCCGGTCAAGAACCTGGACAAGCTGATCGGCGAGACCCACGACTTCAAGATCATCAAGTTCAACAAGAAGCGCGGGAACATCGTCCTGTCGCGCCGCGTCCTGCTTGAGCGGGAGCGCGAGGATCGCAAGCAGGAGACCCTGAAGTCCCTGCGTCCGCAGGCGGTGATGATCGGCACGATCAAGAACATCACCGACTACGGCGCCTTCGTGGATCTGGGCGGCATCGACGGCCTGCTGCACATCACCGACATGAGCTACGGCCGCATCAACCACCCCTCCGAGATCTTCGAGGTCAGCCAGCAGATCGAGGTCAAGGTCCTCAAGTACGACGAGGACACCGGCCGCGTCAGCCTCGGCTACAAGCAGCTCCGCGCCGATCCCTGGGAGAACGTGGAGTACAAGTACCCGGTCGGCGCCATCGTGCGCGGCAAGGTCGTCAACATCGTGGACTACGGCGCCTTCGTGGAGCTGGAGGACGGGATCGAGGGCCTGGTGCACATCTCCGAGATGACCTGGAACAAGCGGATCAAGGATCCGAAGAAGCTGGTCAACCCGGGCGATCTGATCGAGGCGAAGGTGCTGGGCATCGACGCCGAGAACAAGCGCATCTCGCTGGGCATGCGGCAGCTGGAGGTCAACCCCTGGATCGTCGTCCAGGACAAGTACCCCCCCGGCACCGTGGTGCGCGGCCGCATCCGCAACATCACCGACTTCGGCGTGTTCGTCGGCATCGAGGACGGCATCGACGGCCTCGTGCACATCTCGGATCTGTCCTGGGGCCAGCGCATCAAGCACCCCTCCGACCGGTTCCAGAAGGGCGATGAGGTCGAGGCCCGCGTCATCAACGTGGACATCGACAGCGAGCGCTTCTCCCTCTCGATCAAGGACCTGACCGAAGATCCCTGGATCTCCGTGCCGGGCCGCTACTACCTGGGCCAGATCTGCCAGGGCAAGATCGTGAACAAGGCCGACTTCGGCGTGTTCGTCGAGATCGAAGACGGCGTCGAGGGTCTGGTGCACGTCTCCGAGCTGGCGATCAGCGGCGGCGACTGGCAGAGCCAGTACCCGGACGGCAAGGAGATGAACGTCGAGATCCTCAACGTCGACGCGCACGACCGCAAGATCAGCCTCTCCGAGCGCTCGGCCACCGACCGCGCGAAGGGCGGCGACATGCGCGAGATCCTGCGCCGCCAGCGCGACTCCACGACCCGCCTCGGCGACATCATGGGCGACCTGTCGCGCCGGATGCGCGAGCGCAACGAGTAGTCAGCCGGACAGTCAGCCGGCACGCTCCGCTCTCCCGTAGAGCGTGAGCGACGCAGCGCCGCAGGGGCTCCCCTCTGCGGCGCTGCTGCGTTCCGGGGCTGCCTCCGGGCGGCGGGCAGGATATACCGGCGGGGATGACGACGACGGGCTGGCTGAAGCTTCTGTCTCTGCTGCTTACGGCGATGGTGCTCTACGCCTTCTATATGCAGAACAGCCTACGGACCGCCGAACTTTCGCTGGATCTCTGGTTCGCCGCCTGGAAGATGACGCGCCCGGCGCCGGTCCCGGCGCTGATCGGGGGCGCCTTCACGGCGGGGCTGCTGGTGGCGGGTGGGTGGGGCTGGGTGCGCGGCCTCCAGCTCCAGGGGCAGATCCGGCGGCTCCAGCAGGAGGTCGCGCTCGGCGCCCCCCGCTCCGGGGATCGGGGCGCCGAGCCCCGGAAGAGCGCACCCCTCAACAACGAAATGGACAGCTGGAGGTAGACGTGCAGGAGAGCAGGCATAACAGCGCCCAGAGCAACCAGAACAGCACGGTGATGGTGATGTTCTTCGCTGTCTTCTCTCTGCTGATCGGCGGGCTGGCGGGCTACGGCGGGTACCGCTACGGCTACGACCGGGCCAGCCTGGAGGCGCAGATCGTCCTCGCGCAGAAGGACAAGGAGGTCGTCGAGGCGAAGGCGGCGGCAGCGAGGGGCGGGGGCGGGGGCGGCGAGGGCGGCGCGAAGAAGGAGAAGGAGCCGTTCGCGCCCTCCACGCTCGACGCGGCGGCGCTCGCCGGGCTGCCGGGGATGGACGGGCTGGAGGGCAAGGAGCTGGAGCAGGCGGTCTACGCCTTCAACAACGTGCGCGGCGCCTGCCAGCCCTGCAACGACTCCAACCGGAGCCTCGGCCAGTGCTTCCTCGATCTGGAGAAGCTGCGCGACGCCAAGACCTGCGCCAACATCCCGAAGCTCGCCCAGCGCGTGACCCGCCTCGCGGGCAAGGGCGCCTCCCCGGACGCGATCCGCGACGCTGTCGATCTGGGCGTGTGGATCCCGCTCGATCCGGGCAACGCGCCGATGCACGGGCCGAAGGACGCGCCGGTGACGATCATCGAGATCTCTGACTTCCAGTGCCCGTACTGCAAGAAGGCTCAGGCGACGATGGACGGCCTGGACGAGAAGTACGGCGACAAGATTAGAAAGTTCTTCATCAACCTGCCCTTGAAGATGCACCAGCAGGCGATCCCGGCGGCGAAGGCGGCGCTTGCGGCCCATGCGCAGGGCAAGTTCTGGCCGTTCCACCACGCGCTGTTCGCCGCGCCGAAGATGGACGACGCGGAGATCAAGAAGATCGCGGAGAGCCTGGAATTGGACATGGGCCGCTGGGAGTCCGACCGGGCCAGCCTCCCCATCGATCAGGCGGTCCAGGCCGACATGCAGCGCGCTGAGAAGCTGAAGATCACCAGCACGCCGATGTTCTTCGTCAACGGCTACAAGGTCAAGGGCGCGCAGCCGCTCGACATCTTCTCCAAGCTCATCGACATCGAGCTCAACGACGGGGATCTGGGTGGCTGAGCTGAAGCAGGGCGGGCAGGGCAGGCCGAGGGGGAGCGGCGGGAAGGTCAGCGCGGGGCGGCTGGCGGCGGCGCGGGCGCTGATGGAGATCGAGGAGGGCGCGCATGCCGAGGATGCGCTGGCGCGCCACGCCCCGCCCGACGCGGCGGAGCGGGCCTTCGGCTGGAACCTGGTGATGGGGGTGCTGCGGAACCGGCTGGAGCTGGACGGGGTGATCGTCTCCGTGGCGAAGCGCCCGCTGTACACCATCGAGCCTGCAGCGCGGACGCTGCTGCGGCAGGGGATCTACGAGCTGCGCTACAGCCGGGTGCCGCCCCACGCGGCGGTCGATCAGGCGGTGGAGGCGTCGCGGAAGCTGGGCGCGGGGCATGCCGCCGGGTTCCTCAACGCGGTGCTGCGGCGGCAGGAGGGCGTGACGGCGGACGGGGGCGGCGGCCACCCGGAGTGGCTGCGGCGGCGCTGGGAGGCCCGCTACGGGGCGGCGGCGACCGCGCGCTGGATGGAGGGCAACAACCGGCCTGCGCCCATCCACATCGTCGCGACCGAGGATCCCGCCGGGGTCAGCCGGGACTTCCAGCACCGCAGCCTCGTGCTCGTCCCGGCGGAGGGGCGCGAGGGCGTGTTCCGCCTCCCGGCGGGCAGCGGCGCGATCCCCGCCCTCCCCGGCTATGAGGAGGGGCGCTGGTGGGTGATGGATCCGGCGGCGGTCGCGGTGGCGGATCTGCTCCCCGGCGGGCCGGAGCCCGTCCTCGACTGCTGCGCGGCCCCCGGCGGCAAGAGCTTCCGCCTCGCCTCGCGCGGCCACCCCGTCACCGCCACCGACACCTCCGCCGAACGGCTGGAGCGCGTGCGCGGCGGTGCCGCCCGCCTCGGCCTGTCCGTCCAGGCCCGCCTCCACGACTGGGAGCAGGGGCCGCTGCCGGAGCAGTTCCCGATGGTGCTCGTCGACGCGCCCTGCACCAGCCTCGGCCTGCTCGGGCGGCACCCGGACATCCGCTGGGCCCGCCGGGAGGCCGACATCGCCGCGCTCGCCGCCCGCCAGCGCACGATCCTGAGGAACGCGGCGGCCTGTGTCGCGGAGGGCGGGGCGCTCGTCTACGCGGTCTGCTCGCCGGAGCCGGAGGAGGGGCCGATGGTGGCGGAGAGCCTGGGGTGGAAGATCGAGGAGGTCTTCTCCAACGGGCCGACGGAGGGGGAGGACGCGTTCTGGGGGTGCAGGATGAGGAGACAGGGAGGAGAGTGAGATGATCAGCGCAGACACTCCGGTCTATCAGCAGTACAAAGATCTGAAGAAGCAGGTACCCGACGCCATCCTGTTCTTCCGCCTCGGCGACTTCTACGAGATGTTCTGGGAGGACGCGAAGTGGGCGGCGGCGATCCTGGAATTGTCCCTGACGAGCCGGAACCAGAACGCGGCTGACCCGATCCCGATGGCGGGCGTGCCGTTCCACGCGGTCGAGGGGTACATCCAGCGGCTGGTGGAGGTCGGGAAGAAGGTGGCGATCGCCGAGCAGGTGGGGGTGATCGGGACGGGGGCGAAGAAGCTGATCGACAGGAAGATCGTGCGGGTGATCACGCCGGGGCTGTCGGGGGACACGACGGCGGCGGCGCACGAGTCGGCGTGGCTGGTGTCGATCACGCAGAACCGGCGGGGGGCGGCGGTGGGGCTGCTGGACGCGAGCACGGGGGATCTGCGGGTGTGCCAGGTGGAGGGGCTGGAGGCGGCGGTGGCAGAGGCGGGGCGGCACGGGCCGAGGGAGGCGCTGCTGACGGAGGAGAGCGACACGCCGGCGGTGCGGCAGGCGCTCGGCGGGATCTGCGTGACGGTGGTGAAGGATCGGAGCGTGGACATCGAGGCGCTGCGGCAGCAGGTGGGGGTGTGGTCGCTGGACGGGCTGACCTCGGGGCTGGAGGCGGTGCAGATCCTGCTGCGGTACGCGCGGGAGAACCTGAGATCGGATCTCAGCAACGTGGTGAGCCTCCACCAGTACAAGCTGGGGAACAGCCTGCTGATGGACGAGTCCACGCGGCGGAACCTGGAGCTGTTCCGGAACCTGCGCGGGCAGGGGCGGGCGGGGACGGTGCTGTCGCTGCTGGACATGGCGCAGACGCCGATGGGCGGGCGGCTGGTGCGGGAGTGGCTGGGGGCGCCGCTCCTCGACGTGGAGAAGATCCGGGAGCGGCAGGGGGCGGTGGGGCGGTTCGTGGCGGACACCGGGGCGCGGCGGGCGCTGCGGGCGGCGCTGGCGCAGGTGTCGGATCTGGAGCGGCTGGCGGCGCGGGTCTCGCAGGGGACGGCGACGCCGCGCAACGTAAACGCGCTGCGGGCCTCGCTGGATCAGCTCCCGGCGGTGGTGGAGGCGCTAAGCGGGGAAGAATTGCGGGCGCTGTTGCCGGACGATCTGGCGGCGGATGTGGCAGACGACATCCGGGCGTGGCTGGTGCCGGAGCCGCCGATCTCGCCGACGGAGGGCGGGCTGGTGCCGGAGGGGGCCGATCCGGATCTGGATCGGATGCGGATGCGGGCGCGGGACGGGAAGGGCGAGATCGCGCGGCTGGAGACGAAGCTGAAGAATGTGAGCGGCATCCAGAGCCTGAAGATCAAGCACATCACGAACATGGGCTACCTGATCGAGGTGTCGCTGGCGAACAAGGATCGGGTGCCGAAGGACTGGATCCTGAAGCAGAACCTGTCCAACAACTACCGGTATTTTACGCAAGAGCTGAAAGAGTTTGAAGAGACGATCCTGACCGCCGACGAGCGGTCGATGGCGCAGGAGTACAAGCACTTCACCGCGCTGCGCCTGCGGGTGGGCGAGCAGGTGGCGCGCATCCAGGTGCTGGCGCGCAGCGTGGCGACGCTGGACGCGCTCTCGACGCTGGCTGAGGTGGCGGTGCGGCACCGGTTCTGCTGCCCGTCGGTGGACAATTCCGGGGAGCTGGACATCCGGGCCGGGCGGCACCCGGTGGTGGAGTCGCTGCTGGCGGACACGCCGTTCGTGGCGAACGATCTGAAGATGGACGCGCGGGCGCAGTTCATCGTGCTGACCGGGCCGAACATGGCGGGCAAGAGCACGCTGATGCGGCAGGTGGCGCTGATCGCGCTGCTGGCGCAGATCGGGAGCTTCGTCCCGGCGGCGGCGGCGCGGATCGGGATCTGCGACCGGATCTGCGTGCGGGTGGGGGCCTCGGACGATCTGGCGCACGGGCAGTCGACGTTCATGGTGGAGATGAGCGAGACCGCCTCGATCCTCCAGAGCGCGACGGCCTCCTCGCTGGTGCTGCTCGACGAGATCGGGCGCGGCACCTCGACCTATGACGGGCTGTCGATCGCGTGGGCGGTGGCGGAGGATCTCCATGACCGGGTGCGCTGCCGGGCGATCTTCGCCACCCACTACCACGAGCTGGCGGCGCTGCGCGAGACCTGCGCGCGGCTCCGCAACATGCACGTCGCGATCAGCGAGCAGAACGACCGGCTCACCTTCCTGCGGAAGCTGCGGGAGGGGGCGGCGTCGAGCTCCTACGGGATCCAGTGCGCGCGGCTGGCCGGGCTGCCGCTGGCGGTGGTGCGGCGGGCGAAGACGGTGCTGAAGGAGATGGAGCTGCGGCGGCCGAGGCCGGAGCCGACGCAATTGTCGCTGTTCGGGGTGGCGGGGGCGGAGATCGCGCCGGAGGCCGGGACAGAGCGCGCGCCGGAGCCCCGGACAGAGATCGCGCCGGAGCCGCCCTCCCCTCCCCCGCCGGATCCGGTGCGGCTGGCGCTCGCGGAGATCGATCCGGATCAGCTCAGCCCGCGCGAGGCGCACCAGGCGCTCTACCGGCTGCGGGGGATGTTGGAGGCGGCGGGATGAGCGGGGCGGCGGGATGAGCGGCGGGGCGGATCTGCCGCTTAGCCAGGGCTTCGACGCGGCGCTCGACGCCTGGCTGGCGATGCTGCGGGTGGAGCGGGCGCTGTCAAAAAACACGCTGCTGGCCTACCGGGCGGATCTGCTCCGGCTGTGCCGGTGGATGATGGCGCCGGAGCCGGGCGTCCGGGCGGGGCGGGACGGCCCGGCGGAGGTGACGCAGGCCGATCTGGGCGCCTACATGGCGGCCCTGCACGATGAGGGGCTGGATCGGCGGAGCATGGCGCGGCACCGGGCGGCGTTCCGGGGCTTCTTCCGGTTCCTGCACACGGAGCGGCTGATCCCGATCGATCCCTCGCTGCTGATCGAGGCGCCGATGCCGTCGCGGCGGCTCCCGACCCCGCTGACCGAGGCGCAGGTGGAGCAATTGCTCGCCGCGCCCGACGACACCACGCCGCTCGGGCTCCGGGATCTGGCGATGATCGAGCTGATGTACAGCGCGGGGCTGCGGGTGAGCGAGCTGGTGACGCTCCCGGCGGCGGCGCTGAACCTGGAGGGCGGGTTCCTCAGGATCCGGGGCAAGGGCGGCAAGGAGCGGCTGGTGCCGATGGGGGAGCGCGCAGCGGCGCTGGTGGTGCGGTACGTCCGCGAGGTGCGGGGGCTGCATGCGCGGGGGCTGGACGCGGCGGGCGAGCTGTTCCTCTCGCGCCTCGGGAGCGCCATGACCCGCCAGAACTTCTGGGAGCGCATCCTGGGCCACGCGAAGGCGGCGGGCATCCCCGGCGGCGTCCACCCGCACCAGATGCGGCACAGCTTCGCCACCCACCTGCTCGCGCACGGCGCCGACCTGCGGGCGGTGCAGGCGATGCTCGGCCACTCCGACATCTCCACCACCCAGATCTACACCCACGTCACCCGCGAGCGGCTGAAGCACCTCCACGCGCAGCACCACCCGCGCGGCTGACGGGAAGCCGTGGAAAATCCGTCACGGCCCCGCGACGGATCTCCTTGTCAACCGCCGGACGCTGTTCTATCATCCGCTTCATGCTCCACCGCGCGCGCGTCCATCACCCCGCCCTCCTCCTGATCGCCTCCCTCGCCGCCTCCGGTTGCAAGCGCCCCGACCCCGCCCCCACTGAGCTGGACGAGCTGGTGGGCTTCATGTTCGAGCACTTCCACGACGAGGACCCGGCGTCGCTTGAGGAGTCAGCGGTCAACCTGGAGCCGTGGCTGGT
Source organism: Alphaproteobacteria bacterium (assembly GCA_040376255.1). Lineage (GTDB taxonomy): Bacteria > Myxococcota_A > UBA796 > UBA796 > SXON01 > JBEIQZ01. The sequence continues at coordinate 3,867 of JBEIQZ010000014.1, read as the reverse complement.
GGATCGGCTCGACGAGACGCTGAAGGGCTACACGATCAACAACCTCTCCGACGAGACGGTGCTGTCGCTCGGCGAGGGCGACATGAGCGTTGACATGCTGGCGGGGGCGACGGTGGGGCATGAGAGCCCGTTCAGCGTGATGGAGCTGACCGACGCGATGCTCTACGAGGACGCGCTGGATGTCTACGGCAGCACCTACAGCGAGTTCAGCCGCGACTGGATCAGCAACAAGGAGTGCTTCAAGACCGCCGGCTGCGGGAGCGCCGAGGCCGAGGTCAACGCCGTCTCCTCCTACGCCGGGATGATCACCGTCGACAGCAACTCCGGCAACGAGTTCCGCTGGATCGAGACGGAGCAGGGCCGGATGATGCTGTTCCGCACCTGGCTGTTCCAGCCTGCCTCAGTCGCCCCCGAGATCCTTGTCGTGGATCGCCAGTTCTTCCTGAACGTCGTGATGGACACCGCAGACGGCGTCCGCACAATGCAGGCGACCTGGGTGATCGCGCAGCTGCTCGGCGCCAGCCTGGACACCGACGGGGCGCTGCAGCTCGTGATCAACGGCATGACCAAGAACGCCGACGCGGTCGATGCGTGGCTGACTGAGAACGACTGACGGTTGTACTGACCGGCGCTGCTGACCAGATTTATTGTCCGGCATCCTGGCGGATCATGTCCCGGATGTCGATCCAGGTGCCGCCGGACAGGTGGCCCTGATCGTCGACCTCCTCGCCGTAGCCGTTGGTGGTGCCGATGAGGCGGCCCTCGGGGTCGAGGACGACGGTGGTGGGGTAGCCGAAATTGTCCTCGCCGACGTAGCCGGGGATCAGCGCGTAGCCGAAGCCCTCGTCCCCGACGACCGGGGAGGTGATCCCGAAGGAGTCGACCCACTCCAGGCGGGTCGCGAGATCGGCGGGCATGTTGACGCTGGAGAGGCTCTCGGCGAGGAGGGTGACGGTCTGCACCGGGATGCACTCCTCCTCCATCAGCCCCAGGAACGCCTCGGCGCTCGCGGCCATCGCCTGGCAGGGGCCGCAGTTGACGGCGGCGACATCGACGACGAGGTAGTAGCCCCGGAAGTCGCGGAGGCTGACGCGCTCTCCGCACTGGTCTTCGAGCCATACGTCGGGGAATTCCTGCCCGGCGGCCACTGTCCAGCCGGTCGCGCCGCCGGGGCTGTTCGTCGGCCAGCCGCAGGCGTAGGGTTCGGTGCGGGCGGCGGCGGGGTCGGGGGCGGTGTCGGCGCTCTCTGCGGCGGTGAAGCTGCCGCTCAGCGTCAGGGTGACCTGGCCGGTGGAGGCGGCGGAGGTGCTGGAATAGCTGATCGCGAAGCTGCCTGCGTCGCCGCTGACCGGCCCCAGATCGCCGGGCGTGACGTTCTGGACGCCGGTGCGGAAGAAGTGCAGCGCGCCGTCCACCTCGCCCAGCCCGACCATCTCGGTGCGGATCGGATCGGCGTCGTCGATCTGCCGGTAGCAGTCGTCGTAGCCCTCGACCATGTCGGACTCGGCGGGGACGATCAGCGAGCAGTCCGGGCAGAGGTAGCCCTGATCCAGCCGCTCCGTGCCGGTGTAGACGCGCCGGTAGGAGCAGTCCACCAGCCCGGCGGCCTCGGCGGCGGCGTCAAAGTCGGCCTGCCAGGTGATCTCTCCGGACAGCGCCCGTAGCGGGAGCGGCCCGGCGCCGGTGTCCTGCGTCTGCGGGGGCGGCACCGTGAGATCGCAGTCCGTGTCGGGCGGATCGGTGTCTGCGCCGCTGTCCGCGCCGGTCGCGCTGTCCCCGCTGTCTGCGGCGGTGGAGTCGGCGCCGGTGTCGGTGATGCAGGTGTCACAGCGGTTCCCGGTGTTGTCCGGCTTCGAATCCGCTCCGGTGCAGGCCAGCAGCAGCAGCATCACTTCACCTTGCAGCAGTCGCGGAGCGCCGCGATGGTGCTGGGGCCGATGCCTGAGACGTCATCGAGCGCGTCGCAGGAGGCGAAGGCGCCGTGATCGGTGCGGTGCTGGAGGATGGCGGCGGCCTTCGTCTCGCCGATGCCGGGCAGGTTCATCAGCGCGGCGGCGTCGGCGGCGTTGATGTTGATCGGGCAGCCCTCGGCGGGCGCGGCGGCCCCGGTCGTCCCGGGCGTCCCGGTCGTCCCGGTCGCCCCGGTCGCCCCGGTCGTCCCGGTCGTCCCGGTCGTCCCGGTCGTCCCGGCGACAGCGGTCTTCCCGTCCCCGACCGTCACCAGCGGGCGCAGGCTGGCGAGGGTGGCGTCCCCGATGCCGGGGACATCGTTGAGCTGATCGACGGTGGTGAAGGCGCCGTGATCGGTGCGGTACTGGATGATCGCGAGCGCCTTCGACTCTCCGATCCCGGGCAGCGTCTCCAGCTCGCTCTGCGTGGCGGTGTTGACGTTCATCAGCCCGGCCAGGGCGAGCGCCGGGAGCATCAGCCCCAGCCAGAACAGTCGGCGGATTCCCTTCAGCATGATCCCTCCATCCAGTTTGAGCAGGTCACAGACAGGTCACAGATCGATCTCTGCCGCCCCCTGCGGGTGCGCGGCCTTCAGCGCGGCGAGGATGACAGCGCCGTCCGCCGGGGCAGGGCCGTCCGGCGCCGGTGAACCCTGGAACGGCGCGGCATCTTCCAGCGGAAGCTCATCCAGCGGAAGCTCCTCCAGCGGAAGCTCCTCCAGCGGCGCCTCCAGCGGCGGGCGCGCGAAGATCAGCCGATCGCCTTCGCGCAGGCTGTCCCGCAATTCCGGGGGCAGCAGCGCGAGCGCCACGTCCACCATGCATCCGGCGATCTCCAGGACGGCATAATCGCCCTCAATCCGGTCAACGACGATCATAGACGCTCCAATGATGGATTCCTGCCAATTCCGACCGATCAGGGATCGCAGCAGCCTGCCGGGCGCTTCCCGGCGGCGACGGCCTTTTCGCGGCTCTCATAGCAGACCCGCCCGGCGGGGTCGCTGCGCTCGCTCTGCCCGCAGCCCGCCTCGTGGAACACCTCGCTGCTGCTGCTGGTGGAGAGGAAGGGGCAGGCGCTCCCGGCGGGGAGCGCGCGGGTGGTGACGGCGGCGGCGGTGGGCTTGGGGCCGGTGGTGAGGGTCGGCGGCGGGCGCGGCGCGGGCGCGGCCACAGCGGCGGCGCCGGAGAGGACAGTGACGCCGCTGCCGCTGCTGGTGACGCTGACCGTCCCGAGCAGATCCGTCCGGTAGACCTTCGCCCCCATCGCCTCCAGGCGGCTGACGGTGGCGGGGCCGGGGTGGCCGTAGGTGTTGCCGGTGCCGACCGAGATCAGCGCGATCTTCGGCTGAACGGCGTTGAGGAACGCCTGGGTGCTGGAGTACTCGCTGCCGTGGTGCGCGACCTTAAGAACGCCGCAGGGCGTCAGCCCCCGCGACACCAGCGCCTGCTCCGTGGGCTCCTCGGCGTCGCCGGTGAACAGGAAGCAGTCGGAGCCGTAGGTGAGGCGGGTGACGACCGAGTTGGCGTTGAGATCTGAGCGCGTCCCGGTGAGCGGCGAGCCGGTGGGGAACATCACCTCCAGCTTCGCCCCCAGATCGAGGTTGAACACCGTCCCGGCGACCGCCGCCCGGTAGGTGACGCCGCGCGTCTGGAGATCGGCCATCAGCCCGCTGTAGGTCTTGGTGGTGTGCGGCAGCCCGTTGTCGATGAACAGCTTGATCGGCAGCGCGTTCACCACGTCGTCCATCCCGCCGATGTGGTCGGCGTGCGGGTGGGTGGCCACCACCAGATCGAGCGAGGCGACCCCGATGGCCTTCAGCTTGTCGATAACGTCCGCCGATCCCTCAGAGGCGTCGATCAGGATCGTCTTCTGGGGCGTGCGGATCAGGATGGCGTCGCCCTGCCCGACATCGAGCAT
>JBEIQZ010000292.1:0-7737 GCA_040376255.1 Alphaproteobacteria bacterium | reverse complement strand
GCTCGGGGCGGCGCAGGCGGCGGTGCTCGGGCAGGCGCAGCGGCTCGGACAGGCGCGGCGGTGCAGCGCGGCGCTCCGCCGGGGGCGGCGGGTGGCGCTCCCGCTGATCGGCGCGGCGGCAGGCGCCCCGCAGATCGCCTGGGCGCGTGACGCCGGGGACGACCATGCGATCCTGGCCGTCAACGCCGGGGACAGCGCGGCGACGCTGCTGATGGATCTCCCGGCGGGCCTCGCCGGGTCGTGGGTGGATGTGCTCTCAGGGGAGGAGACGGCGCTGCCGGGGGGGGCGTGGTCGCTGGATCTGCCCGCCCGCACGGCGCGCCTGCTGCTCCCGGCGGCGATCTGGTCTTCCTGTGGCGGAGGTGGTTGATGGACAGGTTCTTCCCGCTGGCGGTGTCTGTGCTGATGGTCGGCTGCGGCCCCTATGTGCCGTGCAACGGCCCGGACTGTGAGATCCCCGCGTTGCCCTGGGATCCGGGCGGGGGCGCGGGCGGCGGGGGCTACGGCTCAGGGGACGGCGGGGACGATTCGGGTACGATCATCGAGGAGACAGGTACGCCGCCGGAGATCGTCACCGTGCGCGACTGCGCGGTGACCTACGACTACCAGCCCTCCGGCAGCTACACCGCCATCGCCATCGCCGGGGCGTTCAACGGCTGGACGGAGACGCCGCTGTCGGACGGGGACGGGGACGGGATCTGGAGCGCGGATCTGGGGGCGCTCGCGGCGGGCGCCTACCCGTTCAAGCTGGTGTTCGACGGCGCCTACGAGGGGAACCCGCCCGCCAACGTCTACACGCAGTGGTCGGACGGGGTGGAGAACCGGAGCCTGCGCGTGGGCGACTGCGGGCGCCCGCTGCTCCAGGTGACGGAGGCGGCGGCGACGGCGTCGGGGGATCTCGCGGTGGAGGTGCTGTTCGCCCTCGCCGCCGATGAGTCGCCGCTCGATCCGGGCAGCGTCTCAGTCACCGTCGGCGGGCAGGCAGTGGCCCCGCAGATCAGCGGCAGCACCGTCCGGGTGGAGATCTCCGGCCTCGTCCCTGGCAAGCACAGCGTCCTGATCCGCGCCTCCGACGCGGCGGGCCGGAGCGCCGAGAACGGCCCGGTCTGGGTGCCGCTGTGGGTGGAGGCGGAGCCGTTCTCCTGGGAGGACGGGTTGATGTACTTCGCCTTCACCGACCGCTTCCGCAACGGGGACTACGGGCAGGACGGGGCGGTGCAGGCGGTGGCGGGCGTCTCGACCACCGCCAACTACCAGGGGGGCGACTTCCTCGGGATCATCCATGCGATGGAGGAGGGCTACTTCGAGGATCTGGGCGTGAACGTGCTGTGGCTCTCGCCGGTCTACGAGAACGCCGAGGGCGCGTGGCTCGGGACGGACGGTGTCCACACCTTCTCCGGCTACCACGGCTACTGGCCGGTCTCCCCGACCGCCATCGAGGCCCGGTTCGGGGATGTCAGCGCGGAGCTGTCCGGCGACGCCGGCGACCGGCTCGACGAGCTGATCGCCACCGCCCACGCGAACGGCGTCCGGGTGCTGTTCGATCTGGTGCTCAACCACGTCCATGAGGATCACAGCTACCTGGCTGAGCATCCTGACTGGTTCGGCCCCGGCTGCGTCTGCGGCACCGCCGGCTGCGGCTGGGAGGAGAAGCCGGTGGAGTGCTGGTTCACCGATTACCTGCCGGATCTGAGCTACCGGAACCACGATCTGCTGCAGACCGTCGTGGATGACACCCTCGCGCTGATCCGCGATCACGACGTCGATGCGATCCGGATCGACGCCGCCAAGCACATGGATCACGTGATCATGCGGACGCTCTCCATGCGGCTGCGGGACGACGTGGAGCGGGCGAGCGGCACGGATTTTTATATCATCGGGGAGACCTTCTCCTCGGATCGCGGCCTGATCATGGACTACGTGGCCTCCTATGAGCTGGACGCGCAGTTCGACTTCCCGCTCTATTACAGCGTCCGGAGCGCCTTCATCTCTGGCGGCTCGTTCCGCGCGCTCGCCCAGGCGGTCAGCGACGGGGGCAGCGCCTACGGCGGGGCGCTGATGTCGCCCTTCCTCGGCAACCACGACGTCCCGCGCTTCGCCACCGACGTCTCCGGCGTCTCCGGCGATCCGTGGAGCGGCGCGATCTCCGATCCGATGGCCTCCGGCGGCGCGGCGATCACCCAGCAGGCGCTGATCGACCGGACGGCGCTCGCGTTCACCTTCGTCCTCACTCAGCGCGGCGTGCCGCTGATCTACTACGGGGACGAGATCGGCCTCCACGGCGGCGCCGATCCCGACAACCGCCGGATGATGAACTTCGCTCCCTACCTCTCAGCCAACCAGTCGGCGCTGCTGGAGCGCGTGCAGGCCGTCGGGCAGGCCCGGCGCGATCACGCGGCGCTCAGGCGCGGCGGCATGCGCGAATTGTGGGTCGAGGACGACCGGTACGTCTACGCCCGCGACACCGGCGGCGGGACGGGCGGCGACGATCTCGCCATCATCGCGCTCAACAAGGGGGCCGCGACCGCCTGGAGCGTGCCGGTCAGCGGGATGGACGGCGTCACCTTCACCGACGCGCTCGGGAGCGGGCGTTCGGCCACGGTGAGCGGCGGGCAGCTCCCGATCAGCCTCGGCGCGATGGACGCGGTGATCTGGGTGGCGCCGTGATCCTTCACCTTCTAATAGTTATCATAGAGTGGTCTGTATCTGACTGTTATGCAACAGATATATGGTTCGGCAGCTATGGGCGCGTGCCGGTCAGCACCGATCTCAGCGCCGGGGCGGGCGGCGGCCACGGCAGCCCGGCGCAGATCGTCTCCCACGGGCCGCGCGTGGACGCCGAACCCTACCTGGAGCTGGACTTCAAGCTGTGGCGCCACGGGAAGGACGGCGACTTCGGCATGGTGTTCACGCCTGCGGTCGCCGGGGAGCTCTTCGCCTACAGCGGCGTGTGGGACACGCAGATCGCGATCCGGAACCTCTACGCCGAGGCGGAGGCTGCGCCGTTCACGCTCTGGGCCGGGGCGCGCATGTACCGGGGATCGGATCTGTTCCTGCTCGACTTCTGGCCGCTCAACGATCTGAACATTGTCGGCGGTGGCGCCGGATTCTTATGGGATGATGGGCGCGCAGATCTCGCGGTGGGCTTCAACCGGTTGCGCGCAGAGGAGTGGCAGTACCAGATCCGGGAGGTGCCGGAGGCGGGCGGGACGGGGACGGAGGAGGTGCTGAGCCTGGATCGGCAGCGCGTGGTCGGGGCGGCTGCGGTGTCGCACCGGTGGGGCGGGACAGTGGATGTCCGCCCGGAATTCTACCTGGAGGGTCACTTTCTGCCGCGCGGCGACCGGTACATCGGGGATCTCATCACCGAGACGCTGCCCTCAGACGGGGGGCTGGCGGGCGGGCTGTCGCTGCGGATCGGGGGGGCGGACGGGTGGGGGACGCTGTGGTCCCGGGCGGCGGGCGGGCTGGCGGTGTGGGACGAGCTGGAGGTGCCGGAGGGGGCGTTCAACACCGCCTATACAACGCGCGGCGCCGCGCTGCACCGGCTGGCGCTGGAGGGCGGGTGGACGGAGCGCGCGGTCGGGGTGATCGGCGGCGGCTATGTGGAGCGCCGCACAGACGCGGACGGGGTGCGCGACGCGGACGATCGCTGGGAGGCGTCGGCGGCGGTGCGGGCGCAGTGGCTGTTCGGGAAGCACGGCGACATCGGCCTGGAATTCTCGCAGCAGGTCCTGGCAGCGGACGGGATCAACCCCCGCTCACAGCGGCACGAGGTCGGGCAGATCAGCCGCGTCCAGCTGATGCCCGCCTACCAGATGGGCTGGGGCCACCGCTACCAGCCCCAGCTCCGCATCCAGTACAGCCTCTCCGTCCTCAATGAGGGGGCGCGGCTCCAGTTCCCCGCCGAGGATCTCCGATCCGCGACCGCCGTCCAGCACCGGCTCGGCCTCGCGGCGGAGTGGTGGTTCTCAGAGAAGGTGAAATAATGCCATCTATCTATCCAGAATATAAAAATATATTGTCTTATCTCTCTCTGGTTGTAGTGTCGGCTGCGGGGTGCGCGGACGATCCCTACGCCTCCGATCCGGCCATCACCTCCAACGTGGATGACTGGCGCGACGAGGTGATCTACCAGGCGATGGTCGACCGGTTCGCTGACGGGGACGTGAACAACAACGAGGGCGTCACGCGCGACCCTGCTGAGCTGGCCCGCTGGCAGGGCGGCGACTGGCAGGGGCTGATCGACCGGGCGAGCTACCTGGAGGCGCTGGGGGTGACGGCGCTCTGGATCTCCCCGGTGGTCGCCAACGTCGAGGAGGACGCGGGGATCGGCGGCTACCACGGCTACTGGACGCGCTCGTTCATTGACACCAATCCGCACTTCGGCGACATCGCGAAGCTGCGGGAGCTGGTGGCGGTGATGCACGATCACGGGATCGCGGTGATCGTGGACATCGTGGTGAACCACGTCGGGCAGCTCTTCTACTACGACATCAACCAGAACGGCCAGCCTGACATCACCACGCTCTACGCCACCGACGGCAGCGACACCGTCGACATCGTTACCGAGTGGGATCCGGCCTATGACCCGCGCGGCGTCCAGAGCTTCACCTCGCTGGGCGAGAGCGGCCCGGCCCCGCTGGGGTGGGTGTACATGCCGGAGCTGAACCGGCTGCCGCCTGAGCCGGCGGAATTTCAGGATGACGGCTGGTACCACCGGCGCGGGCGCGTCACCGACTGGTCGGATCAGGCGCAGGTGGAATTGGCGGATTTTCCGGGTGGGCTGAAGGATCTGGCGACTGAGCGGCCGGAGGTGCGGGAGGCGCTGATCCGGGTGTTCTCGGACTGGATCACCTGGACGGACATCGACGGCTACCGGATCGACACGGTGAAGCACGTCGAGCGCGACTTCTGGGCGGAGTTCGCCCCGGCGATCCGCGCGCATGCGGAGGAGATCGGCAAGGAGAATTTCCTGCTGTTCGGCGAGGTGTTCGACGGGGACGACGCGCTGATCGGCAGCTACACCGGGGCGGACGGGCTGGACGCGAACGTGTACTTCAGCCAGAAGTACCAGGTGTTCGACGGCGTCTTCAAGGACAACGCCCCGACCTCCACCATCGCCGCCCTGTTCGCGCAGCGGGACGCTCACTACGGGATCGATCCCACCGGCCCCGCCGGGGTGGCCCCCCGCGATCTGCTCGTCAACTTCCTCGACAACCACGATGTCCCGCGCTTCCTCTGGCAGCAGGACGACACGACCGCGCTTCAGGCGGCGCTGCTGTTCCTGTTCACTGAGGACGGGCTGCCCTGCCTGTACTACGGCACCGAGCAGGGGTTCTCCGGCGGCAACGACCCGGCCAACCGGGAGCCGCTGTGGCGCTCGGGCTACGCGACGGACGGCGCGCTGTTCGGCTACATCTCCTCGCTGGCGGCGCTCCGCGCGGAGATCCCGGCGCTGCGGCGCGGCAGCCTGACGCTGACCTGGACGACCGATCACACCGGCGCGGAGGAGGACGCGGGCGCGGTGGCGTTCGTTCGGGACGACGGGGCGTCGTCGGCGCTCGTGGTGATCAACGCCTCGGCGACGCAGGACGCGGCGACCTCGTTCGGGGGCGTGGACATGGTGACGCCGTTCCCGGCGGGGACGGTGCTGGAGCAGCGGTGGCCGGAGGCGGGGGCGACCTGGGTGGTGGGGGCGGGCGGCGCGCTGCGCGTCGAGGTGGGGCCGAGGCAGGGGGTGGTGCTGGTTCCTGCAGCGGGATAGCGCGGCGGTGCCTTGTACAGTTGAGATCAGGGGCCGGGATCAGGGATTTAGAAAAGTGTCGTAGGCGCGCTGTACGTCCAGCGTGACCGCCCTCGCCGCCCCTGATCCGCGCGGGAGGTCGGCGCGCCGCAGGTCGGCCAGCACGAGCGGCCCGTGGCGGGCGAGGCGCGCGGTGTGTGCGCCGGAGACGGCGGCGGGGAGCTGATCGGGGCGGGTGAGCAGGCAGAGGGCGGGCGCGATCCGCAGCCCGGCGGCGATGAAGTCGGGGGTGGCGCCGTGGAGCATGGAGCGGGCGTTGGCGCGCCAGGGGTCGGGGGAGCGGGGCTGGTCGGGGGGGAACCACGGGGGGTTGCTGACGGCGAGGTCGGCGGGATCTGTGCTGTCCGGCTGGCCGCCGGGATCGCGGACGTCGGCGTGGACGAAGCGGTAGCGCCCGGCGAGGGCGGGGGAGGCGGCGACCGAGGCGGCGAGCAGCGGCAGCCAGCGCGCGTCGCGCTCGACGCCGGTGACGGTGTGGCCCTTCAGCGCAAGCAGCATGCCGACGATCCCGCTCCCGCAGCCGAGGTCGGTGACGGAGAGCGCGGTCCTGCCGGTCGCTGCGCCGATCTCCTCCAGAACGTCCAGGGCGAAGCGGGCCAGCAGATAGACCTCCACGCCGAACCGGTAGCTGCGGGCGGGCTGCCAGACGGTGAGGCCGGGGGCGGGCCGACAGGCGTTGAGGTCGGCGGCGGGGTCGGCGGCGGGGTCGGCGGCGGGGTCGGGCAGCACCGGGTCAGCCCTGCCCGATGTCATCGCGCCACGCCGCGCCCTCGAACCGCACCGCTGCCGCCGCCGCGAGCGCCCGTGTCCGCGCCTGCGCTGCGGTGGGGGCGGTGGCGGTGACGCCGAGGATGCGCCCGCCGGAGGCGTAGAGCCTGCCGTCAACGAGGCGGGTTCCGGCGTGGTAGACGGTGAGATCGCCGCTGAGATCGGATGTATCTTCCGGTAATATGTCTATATGTGTATGGACGGATTGTTCGGGGTAGTCCGCCCCGCAGACGACGACGCAGCAGGCGTGCGCGGCGCGGAACGGCGGGTTCCCGTCCGGCAGGCGCCCGGTGGCGGCGCCGAGGAGCCAGGGGGCGGGGTCGCCCGCCCAGAGGGACATGAGGGGCTGGCACTCGGGGTCGCCGAAGCGGACGTTGAATTCGAGGAGGCGGGGGCCGTCGGGGGTGAGCATGAAGCCGCCGTAGAGGACGCCGGAGAAGGGGGCGCCCTCGGCGCGCATGCCGTCGACGGCGCGCTGGAGGATGGCGGCGCACTCAGCGGTGTGGGGGCTGTCCACGGGGGCGACGGCGCCCATCCCGCCGGTGTTGGGGCCGAGATCGCCGCTGAAGCGGCGCTTGTGGTCGCGGGCGGCGATCAGGGGGGCGGCGCGGGTGCCGTCGCAGAGGGCGAGCAGGCTCAGTTCGGGGCCGGTGAGCGGCGCTTCGAGGAGCAGGGGGTCGCCGGGGCGGAGGGCGCGGGCGTGGTCGATGGCGGCCTGCGTTTCGGCGGCGTCGCGGCAGACCCAGACGCCCTTCCCGGCGGCCAGGCCGTCGAGCTTGACGACCCACGCGCGGTCGGCGGTGAAGGGTTCGCCGGGCTCCAGCACCCGGAATTCCGGGCCGGGGAGCCCGTGGCGCAGCGCGAAGCGGCGGGTGAACACCTTGGAGGCTTCGAGCCGCGCGGCGGCAGCGGTCGGGCCGAAGGCGGGGATCCCGGCAGCAATCAAGCGGTCGGCGAACCCGGCGACCAGCGGCGCCTCCGGGCCGATGACGACGAGGTCCATCCGGGGGCCGGCGCCCCCGGCGGCGCACTGGACGACGGTGTCGGCGGTCAGCGGGCTGTCGATGGGGGTGCCGAGCGCGAGCAGGCCGGGGTTGCCGCACCCCCCGTACGACTCGGTGAAGATCCGGTGCCCGTTGCGGGCGAGCGCGTGGCCGAGCGCG
>JBEIQZ010000618.1:0-3346 GCA_040376255.1 Alphaproteobacteria bacterium | reverse complement strand
TGATCGCGGGCGTCGCGGGCTCCACCGCCATGCGGATCGCCGTCAGCAACCTCGCGCGCTTCGTCCCCGGCTGGGGCAGCGTCGTCGGCGCCACCAGCGCCTTCGCCAGCACCTGGGCCATCGGCAAGGCCGCCGAGAAGTGGTTCGAGAGCGGCCAGAGCATCGACATGACCGCGCTCAAGGCCACCTATGAGGACGCCTGGAAGGAGGGCCGCCGCCAGTACGACGCCTCCAAGGAGCAGATCAGCCAGGCCCGCGCCACCCATGACGCCGCCATCCGCCGCCTGCAGGAGGATCTCGCCGCCAAGAAGATCACCCAGGAAGAGTACGAGAAGCAGCTCGCCAGCCTGAAGTAACCTGCCATCCGGAGCCTCCATGCCGGTATCCTCCCTGTCCAGCCTCTCCGTCACGGTCGCTCCCCACCCGCTGCTCGACGCGGTCGTCTTCGCCTGCGTCCTCCCGGCGCCCCTGGAGCAGCTCCCTGTCCCCGCTGAGCTGCTGGCATGGATCAGGCCGGAGGCGCAGCCCGGCGCGGGCGCTCCCTTCGACCCGCCGCAGGACGCCACCCGCGAGGCCGTGCGGGCGCTCCTGCGGGCCGGCGGGTTCAAGCCCAGCGGCCGGAGCAAGCCCGCCGCAGAATACCTGCTCGCGGCGGTTCCCGAGGGGCGGCTCGGCAGCATCAACCTCGCGGTGGACGCCTGCAACGTCGCGTCCTTCCACAGCGGGCTGCCGATCAGCGTCGTCGATCTGGATCGGCTGGCAGGGCATGAGCAGATCCGCTCCGGGGCGGGCGGCCTCCGGATCGCCCTCCAGATCAGCGTGGCGCCGGAGGGCAGCCGCTACGTCTTCAACGCCTCCGGGCAGGAGCTCGACGCCGGGCGCCTGCTCTGCCTGCACGATCCGGAGGGGCCTTGCGCGAACGCCGTAAAGGACGCGCAGCGCACCAAGACCGGCCCCGCCACCACCCGCACCCTCAGCGTGATCTGGGGCAGCCGCAGCCTGCCTGGCCGGGCAGAGGCGGTGGCGCGCTGGTACCGGTCGCTGCTGGAGCAGGCAGGGGCGGTGACGGAGCCCGTCGCGCTGTCAGCCCCGATGCCCTGACACCGGCCTGACAGTCCGGTGAGCGCCGGATGGCCGGCGATCAGGGTATATAGGCCCGCGCTCGGTGGATGATGACAGAACAGATCGGCGGTTGGGAGGTGGCGGCGACAACAGGGCGGGGCGCCTTCGGGACGCTCCACAGCGTCCATCGTCAGGGGGCTCCCGGGCGCCAGAGCGCGATGCTGCTCCGGCTGACCCCGGCCATCGGGCGCGATTCTGCCATCCGGGAGCGGCTGCTCCACGTATGGAGGGTGCTCCGGGCGCTCAACCACCCGTGCGTCGTCCGCATCCTCGATGTCGTGGAGGAGAGCGATCTCAGCCTCGTGATGGAGGAATTTCCTTCAGGCACCCTCGATCTCCGGCTCCAGCAGGGGCCGGTTCCGCCCGAGCAGGTGCTCGAATGGGCGCAGCAGGCCGCCGCCGCCCTCGCCGCCGCCCACGCGCGCGGGGTCATCCACCGGGATCTCCACCCGGACAACATCTTCCTGCAGGACGGGGAGATCCGGCTCGCAGGCTTCGGCATCGCCCTCGCCGTCCAGGAGGCCGGGCTGGTCGAGGAGGGGTTCCTCACCGGCTCCCCCGCATGGCTCGCCCCTGAGCTCTATGAGGGCCGCCTGCCGACGCCCGCCGTCGACGTCTACGCGCTCGGCCTCTGCATGCACCGCGCCCTCGCCGGGACGCTCGCCTTCCGCCCGCCCGAGCGCACCTCCGGCTCCCGCCGCGTCTTCGTGCCGGAGATCCCGGACGTCCGGCGCTTCTGCAGCAGCGACGCGACACCCCTGCTCGACCGGCTCGCCGACGCCATCCGCGCCTGCACCCAGCGCGATCCGCTGGCCCGCCCGGCTGACGGGGGCGCCCTGCTCCAGCTCCTCCTCCGGCCCGGTGATCCCCGATCCAGACGGATGTCCGTCCTCCTCGCAGCCGCAGCAGATGATGCGGCAGACAATGTAGCGGTGGCCGGCGATCTGGAGACATCGTCCGAACCCAGCGTGGAGTACACCCCCCCCGCGCTGCCGGACTCCCCCTACGCGCTGCCCGAAGCCGCCTCGCTCCCCCGCGATCCGGTCATCGCCATGCCCGCCGACGCCCTGGAGCACCCCTCCCTCCGCCTCGCGGCCTCCGACATCGATGAGGAGCACAACTACCGCGCCGTGATCGCCATCCCCCCGGCGCGCCTGCCGACGGATGAGCCGACCCTGCCGGCAGCGCCGCCTGCAGCCGTGGTCGCGCTGCCGATCGCAGCGCCGCCTGCAGCCGTGGTCGCAGCGCCGCCTGCAGCCGTGGTCGCGCCGCCACCGGTCGCAGCGCCGCCTGCATCCGTGGTCGCGCCGCCGATCGCAGCCCCGCCGGTCGCCGTCAATCCGCCGGCTGCTGATCCGGTGGCAGCCTCTCCGCCGTCTGCATCCGGGACGGGCATCCTGCCGGAGCCGATGGACAGGGAGCTCCTGCTGGAGCCGGTGACGTCGCGCCCGGTGGTGATCGCCAAGGTAAGCCGTCCGCCGCCTCCGCCCGGCATCCACATCGGGCAGGACGCGCCGGAGCGCAAGAAGCGCCCGGAGGAGCGTCCCCGCAAGCCTTCGCCGCTGGTCAGCTTCAGCAACCTCGCCTTCCTCGCCGGGGCGATCCTGTTCGGCTCGGTGGTGCTCTGCCTCGGGGTGTGGGTGGTGTCCCGCGAACCCGCCCCGGTCGCCCCGGAGCCGCTCAGCGTCCAGCAGGGGACGAACCCGGCGCCCGTCCCCGTCCCGACGCCCGCTGCCACCCCCGACGCCACCCCAGACGCCACCCCCGACGCAGCCCCCGACGCCACCCCCGACGCAGCCCCGCCGACCACACCGGCTGCGTCCGCCACAAACGCAGGGGCGAAGACGCCCGGCGCTCAGCCCCCGAAGAGCGCGAAGTCCCCCGTCACGCCCGCAGGTTCCGGCAACCCCTGGGGCGCAGCCCCGGCCCCGACCGTCCAGCCGCAGGCCGGAGGGAACCCCTGGTCATCCGCGCCGACTCAGGTCAAGCTCTCCATCAGCGCGAAAAAGGCCGAGGGCGTGGAGCTGTACCTCGACGGGCGGAAGCTCGGGTTCGCACCCCGCAGCGAGGATGTCTCGCCGGGCGCCCACACGATCCGCTGGGTCAAGGCCGGTGAGGTCGATCTCACCTGCACGGTCCAGGTTCCGGAGCGGGCGCACAGCGTCAGCATCAACCCCGCCCGTCCCTCCTGTCCCTGATGGTGGTTTTCAGGATCGGGGGGGGG
>JBEIQZ010000528.1:0-4424 GCA_040376255.1 Alphaproteobacteria bacterium | reverse complement strand
GCCATCACCGTCTCCGCCGCCTCCAGTCCGGCGAGCCCGTCCAGCGTCGCCGCGTCCGAGCCCCAGATCGTCAGCTCCCGGATCGACCGCACCGACGCCAGCCCGCTGAGGCTGCCCAGCCCCTCCCCGTCTTCGACATAGAAGACGTCGATGGCGGTCAGCGCCGGCATCGACGGCCACGCATAGAGGTCTTCGTCCGCGATCTGGATCGCCGCCACCTGCTCAAGCGCCGGGAAGGACAGGGTCTGCTCCTCGTCTCCGAGGGCGAGCGCGCCGCTGATGAGCTGGAGCGCGGGGAAGGTGTAGCTGCCGGGCGCGTTCAGCCGGAAGATCCCGACCTCTGCCAGCAACGGCGCGTCGATGGCGACGGGGACATCGCTGTAGACGGAGAGCATGTCGCTGATCCGCTCCAATTCCGGCAGGGACAGCGCTGAGAGCCTGTCCTCCTGAACCGACAGCGTCCCCACCGTCCGCAGCAGCGGCAGCCGGATCGACCGGAGCGCCCCGCCCCTGCTGATCTCCAGGGTGCCGATCTCGTAGATATCGCCCTCCAGCGAGGCCATCTGTCCGTTCTGTAAAAGCTCAAGCGCCGGCAGGCTGGTGAGCCCGGTCGGCAGGATGAGCGCGTCGAGCGCCGTGTTCATCATGCGGAGGCGCCCCGCCCCGAGCAGCCCGGAGAGCCCGGAGAGCCGTTCGAGCGCGCCCATCCCGACGAGCTCCAGCGTCCCGCCCACCAGCGTCAGATCCTCCAGCCCGCTCAGATCGGGCGAGGGGCTGTCGCTGATCTGCAGATCCTCCCCCACCCGGCACAGCCCGGTGAGCGCCTCCAGCGTCGGGAGCCCGCTCACCGCCAGCGACCCGTCGACGGAGGGCGTCTGCCGGATCTGCGCCGCGACAGCGTCCGCATCGTACAGCACGACGTCCCCGCCGAAGACCGGCGCGCAGACCGCCTCCGGCGCTGTCTCCGTCGTCACCGCAGTCGACCCCTTCTCAGGCGACTGACAACCCGCCAACACCGCCAGCCAGAGCATCCTGACCTCCTGCTGCCCGCACTCTACTCTATGATCACCGCGCCCTGCACCTCCACGCGCTCCAGAAACGCCGCGATCTCCGCCTCTGACAGCCCAGCGTTCCCGCTCAGCACCAGATCCCCGGTGACGCGCTGGAGCGACGAGAGCCCGCTCAGGTCGGCGGCGTCGGTGCCGGTGAGCGACAGGCTCCCCAACTCCTCCACCCCGGCGAACGCCGCCATGCGCCCCATCCCGGTCGTCTGCTCCGCCGAGAGCGCGCCGATCCGCCGGAGCGCCGGCCACTCCGGCCAGGCGCCCACCGCGAACATCCCCAGCGACATCGACCCGATCTCCTCCAGCGCCGGCAGCGACACCGCCCGATCCATGTCCCCCAGCGACAGCGCCCCGCCGACCCACCGGAGCGCCGGGAACGCCTGCCCCGCCGCCGCCGACTCCACGCTCATGTCGCCGCTCACCAGCGAGAGCGCCGGGGCGATCACCTCGCCCTCCTGGCTGTAGATCGAGATCGACGCCGCCCGCTCCAGCGCGGAAAGATCGGCGCGCTCCAGCCACCACTCGGCGATCAGGATCACCCCCGCCTCCCGCATGAGCGGCAGCGACAGCTCCTCCAGGTAGCCGTTCTGCACCGCCAGCGCGCCCGTCGTGTACAGCCCGCCCGATAGCCGCCTTAGCCGCCCGTTGCCCACCACCGACACCGCCGCCACCCCGGTCAGCCCCGGCGGCAGCGCCAGATCCGTCGCCGCCGTGTCCCGCACCAGCAGCCCGCCGAGCGCGATCAGCCCCCCCAGCCCCGCGAACCCCTCCGCCCCGTCCACGCCGCCGAACCCGTCGAGCTGCTCCAGCTCCAGCGTCCCCCCGATCCCGATGAGATCCTCCAGCCCGTGCATGTCCGGCAGATCCGACCGCTGCACCCGCAGATCCCCGCCCACCCGGCACAGCCCCGCCAGCGGCGCCAGCGTGTCCACCCCGCCCAGCAGCAGCGACCCGTCGAGCGAGGGCGTCGCCGCCGCCAGCGCGGCCAGCGCCTTCGGCTCCGGGTACTCGACGTCCCCCTCCAGCACCGGGGCGCAGGCCGCCGGAGCGGTGTCCGGGGTTTTGTCTCCGCGCGCACAGGCGAGCGAAAAGAGAAGCATCCACCCTCCTTCGGCCGCTCCAGTCCGGATCAGCCGCCCCACCACTGTAGCCGGACCCGCGCGACATGCGCGACGAGGTTCGGGTGGCTCAGCGCCGCCTGCTGGATCGGGCCGGGCGCGGGGAAGCCGAGGAGGCCGCCGATGAAGCCGTAGGCGACGGCGTCGGCGGAGGAGGGGCGACCGAAGAACCACTCGCGCTCCCCCAGCACCGCCGAGATCGCCGCAAGATCTTCCGCCGCCCGCGCCGCGATCTGCTCCGGTGGCATGCGCCCGACACCCTGCCCCCCGAGGTTCGCCCGCACCTTCCCGCGTATCCAGCGCCCGATCAGCGGGCGGAGCAGCGCCGGGAGCGCCTGGAAGTAATTTGCCTGCACCAGCGCATAGTTCGGCTCCGGCACCCAGCGCGACCACGCAAGCGCGAAGTACAGGTGCTCCTCTATCGTGCGCCTGAGCAGGTGGGCCAGCGCCCGATCCGCCGCAGAGAGATGCGCGTCCAGCCGCACCCCGCGCGCCTCAGTCAGCACCTCGATGATCCGCCCGCTGTCCGGCAGCGCCCCGCCGTCCGGCAATTCCAGGTACGGGATCTTGCCGGTGGCGGCGCGCGACGGCCCCTGCATCACCTTCGCCGTGTACGGGATCTCCGCCATCCGGAGCCAGGTCTCCAGCTTGCTGCAGAACGGGCTCGGGCTGGGCATCCCCCAGATCGGCGCCATCCCGACCACCACCACCGGCCCGCTCCGCAGCTGCTCCACCGGATCGACCATGCGACCTCCCCGGAACAGATAACACAATCATATCGGGTGGACACCCGCCCCCACGCTTGCGCCATCCACCCGATAAAAATCGGAGCAATACCAGATTTCCCGAACCTCTCTGCCCGACTGATTTCCCTGCCCCGCCCCGGCTGGCCCGGTGGATGGAGCGGACGTAAAAACGACAGAGAGTCGTCGCGACTCCTATTACCGTCCGCTGCATTCACCCCCGCAAGGGCCAGCCGTCGCGCGCCCGTGCGCGCGGGGGGAGGGCAGGGTAAAACCCCTGCCCGATGCGGGGGGCAACCCCCGCAAAATCAATGCACGACCAGCACCGGCACCGGCGCCTCGCGCAGCACCCGCTCCGCCACCGACCCGAGCAGCACCCGCGTCAGCCCCGTGCGCCCGTGCGTCCCCATCACCAGCAGGTCGTGCGCCCCGGCGCGGAGCTGGCCGAGGATCTCCTCCGGCGGGAAGCCCTCGCGCATCACCGCCACCCACGGGACGTCCTCCGGGATCTCTTCGTTGGCGAGCCGCCGCAGGATGTGCTCCTGCTCGCGGCCCATCTGCTGGTGCATCGTCACCAGCGACTCCGGCAGCGCGACCCCGTGGTGGCTCATGTCCGTCCAGACGAGCTGCGGGCTCACCCCGACGTTCAGCAGCGTCAGCCGCCCCTTCCCGGCCCGCGCGAGCTGGATCGCGTGGCGCAGCGCCACCTTCGACGCCTCAGAGAAGTCGATCGAGACGAGGATGTTCTGATAGATCATGTTCTGCTCCTGAAGTTTTTATTTATGAAAGTAAATCATTGCGCGTGGCAGGACGGCGCCGCGCCCGCCGCCTGCTCCCCTGCGGGCCAGCGCGCCGCCGTCGAGGCCAGCCCCATCGCCAGGACGCCCGCCGCCACCCCGCGCCGCACCCACACGCTCCGCGCCGCGAGGAGCCGCAGCCCCCGCGCCGCCCCCTCCAGCGCCGGGAGCGTCGCGATCCCGAACGCCAGCATCGACAGCCCGCCCGCGACCGGCCCGCCCGCCGTCACCGCCAGCGCGAGCGCCGCGTAGATCAGCCCGCAGGGCATCAGCCCGACGAGCACCCCGAACCCGAGCCGCATCGGCCATGTGCGCCCCCGCGCCAGCCAGGCCCCCGCCCGCTCCAGCGCCGGGAGCCGCCAGTGGACGCCCGCCCGCTCAAACCCCGCCAGCCGCGCCGCGAACCACACCAGCATCGCCAGCCCGATCAGCAGCACCGCCCGCGCCGCCCACACCCCACCGCCCGCCGCCCCGCTCCCGAGCCCCGCGCCCGCCGCGCCCATCGCGCCCGCCGCCGTCCCGAGCGCCGCGTAGGTCAGCGCCCGCCCCGCATGCCACAGCCACGCGCCCCCGGCCCGCCCCCGGCCCGCCGCCGCCACGAAGCCACCGCACATCCCGACGCAGTGCGGCGCGCCCATCAGCCCCGCTGCCGCGCCCGAGATCACCGAAGTCAGCACCGGCCCCGCGTCCATCCCGCCTCCT
>JBEIQZ010000725.1:0-2404 GCA_040376255.1 Alphaproteobacteria bacterium | reverse complement strand
GGGGGGGCGTGGGGGGGGTGATGCGGGGGATGCGGGGGATGCGGGTGGTGCTGGTGCCGGGGTGCCGGGTGTCTGGGGATGGGCGGGCGTCGCCGGGGTTGGAGAGGAGGGTGAAGGCGGCGGTGGGGGTGTGGGGGCAGGGGGGGATGGGGGATGGGGAGGGGAAGGGAGTGGGGGAGGGGTTGGTCGTCTGTTCGGGGGCGGGGGGGGAGGCGGAGGCGGCGGCAGAGATCCTGAGGGCGGCCGGGGTGCCGGCGGGCGCGATCCGGTTGGAGCGTCGGGCGCGGACGACGGAGGAGAACGCCAGGTTCAGCGCGGAGCTGTTGCAGGCGGAGGGGCTGGAGCCGGGGCGGTTGCGGGTCGTCGTGTGCTCGGATCGCTGGCATCTGGCGCGCTGCGTCTACGTCTGCGGGCTGCACTTCGGGGAGGTCGGAGGGGTCGCGGTGGACGGGCCGGTGCGGTGGCGGACGCTGCTGCGGGAGGTGATGGCGCGGTGGGTGTACCGGTGGAGGTACCGGGGCGGGAGAGGCCAGGATAGGCTGCAGAGCGGGGGGTGACGGATGCGTCTCTTCATCTGCGCGGACATGGAAGGGGCGACCGGGGTTGTTCACCGGGCGGACATCATGGAGGATGGCGGCGCACACTACCAGGCGGGCTGCCGGCTGCTGACCGGGGACATCAACGCGGCGATCGAGGGGGCCATCGCGGCGGGGGTGCGCGACATCGTCGTCTCTGAGGGGCATGCGCACATGCGGAACGTCCTGATCGAGAAGCTGCACCCGGCGGCACGGCTGGTGCGCGGCCCGGCGACCTGGGAGAACAAGCCGCTCTGCCAGATCCAGAGCCTCGATGAGACCTTCGATCTCGCCTTCTTCCTCGGCTTCCACTCGCGTGCCGGGACGCCGAGGGGGCTGCTCTGCCACACCTGGGCAGGCGCCATCGTCCACGAGATCACGCTCCAGGGGCGTCCGGTCGGTGAGACCGCGATCAACGCGGCGATCTGCGGGTGCTATGGCGTGCCGGTGGCGATGGTGGTCGGCGGCGACGATGTCTGTCAGGAGGCGATGGCCGATCTCGGGGAGGTCGAGGTGGTGGCCGTCAAAAAGGCGCTCGGCTGGAACATCGCCGAGTGCTGGGGGCCGGGAGCCACCGGGCCGAGGATCCGGGAGGCGGCCGAGCGGGCGGTGCAGCGGGCGAAGGCCGGTCACTTCGCGTCCTTCCGGGTCGGGAGCCCGGTGATCGCAGAGCTGGAGACGCACCGGCGCGAGATGATCGAAAAGATGGCGCTCGTCCCCGGGATCGAGCGGATCGGGCCGAGGCGCATCCGAACCACCCAGTCCGACGCGCAGAGCGCACTCTCCACGCTCTGGCGCTGCGTCACCGAGGCGTTCAAAGAACCGGCTGACTGGCTCAGGTGATAGAGGCGCCCCATGAAGGTGCCGCTCCTCGATCTGAAGCCCCAGTATGAACAGCTCCGCCCCGCGCTCGACGCCGCCGTTATGCGGGTCGCGGCCAGCCAGCACTTCGTCCTGGGGCCGGAGGTCGCCGCCCTGGAGGCGGAGATCGCCGCCTTCTGCGGCGTCGCGGAGGGGGTGGGCCTGTCCTCCGGCTCGGACAGCCTGCTCGCGGTGCTGATGGCGCTCGGGGTCGGGCCGGGGGACGAGGTGATCACCACCGCCTTCTCCTTCTTCGCGACAGCGGGGAGCATCGCGCGGCTGGGGGCGATCCCGGTGTTCGTGGACATCGATCCGGACAGCCTCAACCTGCTGCCGGAGGCAGCGGCGGCGGCGATCACGCCGAGGACAAAGGTGATCCTGCCGGTCCACCTGTTCGGCAGGATGTGCGAGATGGATCGGCTGATGGCTGTCGCGGCGCGGCACGGCCTCCCGGTGGTCGAGGACGCGGCGCAGGCCATCGGGGCGGAGGCGGGCGGGATCGCCGGCGGGCGCCGCGCCGGGAGCTTCGGGATCGCCGGGTGCTTCTCCTTCTTCCCCAGCAAGAACCTCGGCGCATGGGGAGACGGCGGCATGGCAGTCACCGGTGACGCCGATCTGGCGCGGCAGCTCCGCGTCCTGCGCCAGCACGGGAGCGAGCCCCGCTATATCCACAGCGTCCTCGGCGGGAATTTCCGGCTCGACGCGCTGCAGGCGGCGGTGCTTCGGGCCAAGCTGCCCGCCCTGCCGGGGTGGACGGACGGGCGGCGCCGGAACGCTGCGCGCTACCGGGCGGGCTTCGCCGCCAGAGGGCTGCTGGAGCATGTGGCGACGCCGCAGGACGCGCCGGGCCACATCTACAACCAGTTCGTCATCCGGGCGCGCGGCGGCAGCCGGATCCGCGACGACCTGCGCGCATGGCTGAGCGCCAGAGACATCGGCACCGAGATCTACTACCCCCTGCCCCTCCC
>JBEIQZ010000377.1:0-6124 GCA_040376255.1 Alphaproteobacteria bacterium | reverse complement strand
GCTGGTGCCGGGGCTGGTGAACCACGCGCCGGGGATCGGGCTGTCCCTCTCGGCGGGGGCGCCGCTGCTGCTGGAGGCGGGCGGGGTGTCGATGCTGGCGGGATCGGCGGGCGTCCTGCGGGGCGCCCTGCAGTCGCACGGGCGCAGCCCGGCGGTGACGCGCTGGTGGGGGGTGGGCTGGGCGGCGGGGGTGGCGGGGACGGGGCTGTGGTGGTCGGGGATGGCGACGGGGATGATGGATCGGGCGGAGGGGCCGGTGCTGGAGATCGCGGCGGTGCCGCTCCTCGCGCTGTCCGGCGTGGCGTTCCACCTGGACGGACGGGCGCAGGCCGCAGAATTGGCGCGCCAGCCGTTGAGCGGGCGCGAAGAGGCGCGACCGGACGACGGGCGCCCCGCGCTCACGCCTGCGTTCACGCCTGTCCTGGCGTTCGGGCCGGGCGGGCTGCAGGCAGGCATCAGCGGAAGATTCTGATTCTGCAATACTTGTTGGAGCAGAATCCGGGTACAGGTTAACGGCCCCGGCTTCCTGAGCGGGGGCGGGCGCGCCCCGTCCGTATGGGAGCCTTTCAGAGGATGGCGAGATGCTGGGACTCGATACGGTGATCAAGCGGGTGTTCGGGACGCGTGCGGATCGGCTGATCAAGAAGATGCGACCGACGGTGGCACAGATCAACGAGCTGGAAGCAAAGTACAAGGCGATGGACGAGGCGTCGCTGAAGGGGATGACCCCCGCCTTCAAGGAGAAGCTCTCCCAGGGGGCCTCGCTGGAGGACATCCTGCCTGACGCCTTCGCGGTGGTGCGCGAGGCGTCGCGCCGCATCCTCGACATGCGCCACTACGACGTCCAGCTCATCGGCGGGATGGTGCTGCACCAGGGCATGATCTCGGAGATGAAGACCGGCGAGGGCAAGACGCTGGTGGCGACGGCCCCGGTCTACCTCAACGCCCTGAGCGGGCTGGGCGTGCATGTCGTGACGGTGAACGACTACCTCGCCAGCCGCGACGCCGACTGGATGGGCATCCTCTACCGCTACCTCGGCCTCTCCATCGGCAAGATCCTCTCGCAGGAGCGGAACGAGCGGGTCAAGCGCGACGCCTACGCCGCAGACATCACCTACGGCACCAACAACGAGTTCGGCTTCGACTACCTGCGGGACAACATGAAGTTCCGCATGGAAGAATATGTCCAGCGCGGCCACAACTTCGCCATCGTGGACGAGGTCGACTCGATCCTCATCGACGAGGCCCGCACCCCGCTGATCATCTCCGGCCCCGCCTCCCAGGATGTCTCTCAGTACGCCGAGATCGACCAGATCGTGCCGCTCCTCCAGAAGGAGGTCGACTTCACCATCGACGAGAAGCAGCGCAGCGTGACGCTCACCGACGAGGGCGTCGACAAGGTGGAGGCGCAGCTCCAGGTGGAGAACCTCTATGACCCGGTGAACATGGAGAAGCTGCACCATGTCAGCCAGGCGTTGAAGGCGCACTTCCTGTTCCGCCGCGACAAAGATTACGTCGTCATGCAGGGCAAGGTGGTCATCGTCGACGAGCACACTGGCCGCCTGATGCCGGGGCGCCGCTGGTCGGACGGGCTGCACCAGGCCATCGAGGCCAAGGAGCGCGTGACGGTGGAGGCGGAGACGCAGACCTACGCCACGATCACGTTCCAGAATTTCTTCCGCATGTACAAGAAGCTCGCGGGCATGACCGGCACCGCCGAGACTGAGGCGGAGGAGTTCGGCGGCATCTACAACCTGGAGGTGGTGCCGATCCCGACCAACCGGACGGTGATCCGCCGCGACGTCGATGACGTCGTGTACTTCTCGCAGGCGGGCAAGTTCCAGCGCGTGCTGAAGGAGATCGAGGCCAGCCTGGAGCGCGGCCAGCCGGTGCTGGTCGGCACGACCTCCATCGAGAAGTCCGAGATCGTCGAGCGCATGCTGCAGCGCAAGGGCATCCCCTACGAGATCCTGAACGCGAAGAACCATGCCCGCGAGGCGGAGATCGTCGCGCAAGCCGGGCGCAAGGGATCGGTCACGATCTCGACGAACATGGCCGGTCGCGGCACCGACATCAAGCTCGGCGGCGATCCCGACGGGCTGGCGAAGCTGGAGATCGGGCAGGGCGCGGGCATCGAGCAGGTCAAGCTCGCGGCAGAGAAGTACCGGGCGCAGGTGGAGCGCGAGCGCGAGGTGGTGGTGGCGGCCGGGGGGCTGTTCATCCTCGGCACTGAGCGCCACGAGAGCCGCCGCATCGACAACCAGCTGCGCGGCCGCGCCGGTCGCCAGGGCGATCCGGGCATGTCCCGGTTCTTCCTGTCGCTGGAGGACGACCTGATGCGCCTGTTCGCCAACGACCGCATGCGTTCGTTCATGCAGATGGCGGGCATGAAGGACGAGGAGCCCATCGAGCACCGCTGGGTCACGCGCTCCATCGAGGACGCGCAGCGCCGGGTCGAGGGCCACCACTACAACATGCGGAAGAACCTGCTGGAGTATGACGATGTCATGAACCTCCAGCGGAAGGCGGTCTACGAGCTGCGCCGCAAGGCGCTGACCGGCGAGAACGTGCGGGCGATGATGGTGGAGGCGATCGACGCGCTGGTCGAGGATCTGCTCGACGAGTATGTGGTGGAGGGCAGCCAGGCCGAGACCTGGAACACCGCCGACCTGATCCGCCGGGTGGAGGAGGTGTTCGCGCTGGCCTGGACGGAGACCCCTGAGCAGCTCCGCGAATTCGCCCGCATGGAATTGCGCGAACGCATGCAGAAGGAGGGGCTGGCGGCCTATGAGAAGAAGGAGATGGAGGTCGGGCCGGAGCTGATGCGGAGCATCGAGCGGCAGATGCTCCTCTTCTACACCGATCAGTTCTGGAAGGATCACCTGCTGGCCATCGACCGGCTGCGGGACGGCATCGGGCTGCGCGGATACGGGCAGCGGAACCCGCTGCTGGAGTACAAGAAGGAAGCCTACAACATGTACATGTTGATGAGCTCCCTGCGGGACGAGGCGGTGATGAAGAACCTGCTCCGCCTCCAGCAGGAGGTGGCCGAGGCGGCCTCCGGCGGCGGGAAGGCGACGGCGCAGCGGCTGGCGAGCGGCGCGCTGGAGCGGCAGCTCGCAGAGGCGGCGATGCAGGCCGGCATGCAGTCCGAGCAGGAGGAGATCGCGCCGGCCCCCGCGCCCGATCCGGAGCCGATCCGCTTCATCCCTCCGCCCGCCCCGCCGCGCCCGCAGAAGGGCGCCGAGGCCCGCCTCTTCGCGACTCAGCACAACATCCGCCGCAACGATCCCTGCCCCTGCGGCAGCGGCCTGAAGTACAAGAAGTGCTGCTACGAGCCCGAGGCGGCGGCTGAGGCGGCCCCGCCGACGGAGGCGGGCGCGCCGGTGTCGCGGCTCTCCCTCGACAAGCCGGCCGGTGCCGCCGATCCGCTCGGTCTGCCGCTGGCGCCTGACTCGGCTTCGCTCAGCCCGGAGGCGCCGGTCGATTGGGCGGAGTCCCCGGCGGAGTCCCCGGTGGCGGACATCCCCTCCGGCGTCGGCGCTGACGTCATCTCCGACAGCCCTGCGCCTGATGCGGACGCAGCAGACGCGGACGTGGCCTCTGAGGCCCCCGACGGAGCAGCCGCTGTCGCGGAGCAGCGCACCGGGGAGAACATCCCCGATCCCTCGGACGTGGACATGGGCGCCGCCGGCCTTACCGGCGATCTGTTCGGGGAGCCGGTGATCGGCTTTGACGGATCCACGCCCCTGATGCAGGGCGGAGAGAGCTTCCTGATGGACGAAGCCGGCCCGGAGACGGACGAAGAGCCCACACGCCTCAAGACCGATCTCACCTGATCCGGCGCTGTCTCTGGTCGCCCGCCAAAACATCTTGTCGCGCACAGCTTGGCATCGGCGGCGGGGACAGGTTAAGCGGGGCGGCCTCTGAGGATCTTCTCAGAGAGACTCACACCGGAAAGAGAGGGCGACCTCTCCAGGGAACCCCGGGTGCCGCTCCTGCGCTGTGCAGAGCGGTCGGGCTCTCTGCCGGTGGACGCACAACCAGGAGACAACATGGCATCCGTATCCCTCCGCGAGCTGCTTGAAGCAGGCGTGCACTTCGGTCACCAGACCCGCCGCTGGAACCCCAAGATGAAGCCGTTCATCTATGGCCAGAAGAACGGCGTTCACATCATCGATATCCAGTACACCGCCAAGGCGCTGGTGGACGCGGGCCGCTTCGTGACGAACACCATCGCACGCGGCGCGCCGCTGCTGTTCGTCGGCACCAAGCGGGCCGCCCGCGAGATCGTCTCTGAGGAGGCGCGCCGCTGCCAGATGTACTACGTCAACGACCGCTGGCTGGGCGGCACGCTCACCAACTTCCAGACGGTGAAGAAGTCCATCGAGCGCCTCAACCAGCTCCAGAAGGCCAAGGCTGAGGGCCGCTTCGAGCAGCTCACCAAGAAGGAGGCCCTCCAGCTCGACCGCGAGATCGAGAAGATGGAGAAGTCCCTCGGCGGTATCAAGGAGCTGCGCGGCCTGCCGGGCGCGCTGTTCGTGATCGATCCCAAGAAGGAGCACATCGCGGTCATGGAGGCGAACCGCCTCTCCATCCCGGTCGTCGCGCTCTGCGACACCAACTGCGATCCCACGGGCATCGACTACGTGATCCCCGGCAACGACGACGCGATCAAGTCGATCCGCCTCTTCACGGCGGCGATCGCGGACGCGGCGGTCGAGGGTCACCACGTGGGCCGCTCGGCGGGCCGTGACGGTGGCGGTTCGGGTCCTGAGGTGATCCGCCGCGCCAGCGCCTACGTCGATGAGGCCGCGCTGCAGGGCCGCGAGGAAGAAGAGAACTGAGCTGCCCGGCAGAGCGGGCCGGGCGCGCCCTGTGCGCCCGGTCTGCTCATGCTCTCATGAAGCAATATTTGGTGAAGCGTCTTTTTTGAAGAGGAGTTGTCATGGCGACGATGGAGCAGATCAAGGAGCTGCGGGAACGCACCGGTGCCGGAATTCTGGAGTGCAAGAAGGCGCTCACAGAGTGCGGTGACAACGTGGAGAAGGCCATCGACTGGCTGCGCTCGCGCGGGATCGCCAAGGCCGCGACGAAGTCTGGCCGTCAGGCGACTGAGGGGCTGGTCGAGGCGTACATCCACGCTGGCGGGAAGATCGGCGTGCTGCTGGAGATCAACTGCGAGACGGACTTCGTGGCGATGAACGCTGCGTTCAAGAACTTCGCCCGCGATCTCGCGATGCACATCGCTGCAGCGGCTCCTGAGTATGTGCGCCGTGAGGAGGTCCCTGCGGACGCGCTGGAGCGCGAGCGCGCGGTGCAGCTGGAGCGGGCCATCAGTGAGGGCAAGCCGGCGGCGATGGCGCAGAAGATCGTGGACGGCCGTATGGCCAAGTTCTACGAGGAGACCTGCCTGATGGATCAGAAGTACATCAAGGACGACTCCAAGACCATCGACGCCATGCTGAAGGAGACCATCACCAGCATCGGGGAGAACATCAAGATCCGCCGGTTCGTGCGGTTCGTGATGGGCGAGGGGCTGGAGAAGAAGCAGTCTGACTTCGCCGCTGAAGTGGCTGCGGCCGCCGGGGTCAAGTAGCAGATGTCGGCCCCCGCCTTCCGTCGGGTTCTGCTGAAGCTCTCCGGAGAGATGCTCGCCGGAGGCCAGGGCTTCGGCTTCGACGGAGAGGTGATCGGCCGGTTCGCCGACGAGGTCAAGGAGATCCGCGACCTCGGGGTGGAGCTCGGCGTCGTCGTCGGCGGGGGCAACATCTTCCGGGGCGTCCCCGCCTCGGAGGGCGGTATGGATCGGGCGCATGCCGACTACATGGGCATGCTGGCCACGGTCATCAACGGTCTCGCGCTCCAGGAGTCTCTGGAGCGGCGCGGCTGCTTCACGCGGGTCATGTCCGCGCTCCACATGGAGCAGGTCTGTGAACCCTACATCCGGCGCCGCGCCATCGCCCACCTCAACAAGGGGCGGCTGGTGATCTTCGCCGCCGGCACCGGCAACCCGCACTTCAGCACCGACACCGCCGCCGCACTGCGGGCCGGCAAGTCGGTGTTTTGCGAAAAGCCGCTCTGCTTGCGCGAAGAAGAGCTCGACGAAATCTCGGCAGCCGGC
>JBEIQZ010000293.1:0-7736 GCA_040376255.1 Alphaproteobacteria bacterium | reverse complement strand
GGGGGGCGTCGGGGGGGACTCATGGAGGTCACGCGACTCAGGCGCGTGACCGGAATTTCCCCCGCCGACTGCGGGGAGTCGGCAGAGGGGGGCGCACAGCCCCCCTTTGCCCAGGAGGGTTCGGGAACCGACGGTTCCCGATGCAGCGCCGGGGCCAGCCCCGGACTCCAACCATGCACCGGGGGTCCGGGGGCCAGCCCCCGGATGGGAGGCATGGGGGCCAGCCCCCGTCTAAAGAATTATAATCCCCCCATGATGCGGATTGCAGCGTTGGTGGGGCCGTCTCTCGTGCTCGGGCTGTGCGGAGCGTGGCTTGGGTGGCCAGAGGTGTGGACAGCGGACGCCGAGGTACAGGCGCAGATCGATCTGCTGGCGAAGGCGTCGCCTGAGCTGGTGCTGATCGGGAACTCGCTGACGTTGACGGACGTCGACTATCTGGCGCTGGGGAAGGCGCTGGGGATGTCGGCGGCGGCGATCAAGGAGAACGGGTCGCCGGGGCCGACGTGGTACGCGATGCTGAAGTACCGGGTGTTTGAGGCGGGGCATCGGCCGAAGCTGGTGCTGATGGTGTCGACGCTGAGCCACATGCTGACGGCGAAGCCTGAGAACGCTGAGGGGATGATGCGGCTGCAGCACCACTTCGGCTCGCCGGACGAGGCGCTCCAGCGCAAGGTGTTCGGGGCGGAGGGATCGGCGCTGTGGCTGCGGGTGAAGGATCGGCGCACCCGGCTGAAAGAGGCGATCATGGACGGGCTGAAGGAGCGGGCGGCGGGGGCGGAGGCGGACCGGGCGCTTGAGGTGTTGTTCGATGCGTCGAACCTGACGGGGGAGCGGGCGGACGGGGTGCTGCCGGTGGCGGCGGCGGAGGAGGCGGCGAAGGTGGAGGAGGCGACGGGGCCGGAGGGGTCGTTCATCCCTGAGATCCTGGCGCTGGCGGCGGCGAACGGGGCGCGGGTGGTGTTCGTGCGGGTGCCGGTGGCGCCGAGCGCGGTGCGGGACGACGACGTGCATGCGGACGTAGAGGCGGCGACGATCCGGCTGATCAACGAGGCGGGCGGCGGCTGGCTGGACATGCGGGGGCTGCCGGTGACAGAGGGGCACTTCCGGGACACGAAGCACATGAACGCGCAGGGCCAGCGGCTGATGACGGCGGCGCTGGCGGAGCGGCTGAAGGAGCTGGGGGCGCTCGGGGAGGCGCCGATGCGGGCGGCGGCGCTGCCGCTGCGCCCGGCGGTGCTGGAGCGGCGGGGGGTGGCGCCGGAATTCGCGCTGAAGACGCGGGTGACGGAGGCGCCGTGCGGGCAGAGCGCGGGGCTGCCGGAGCTGGGGTTCCTCTCGGACGTGTCGCTCGGCGCGGCGGGGACGGAGGCGCGGTCGCCGCTGGTGCTGCTGGAGGACGGGGCGGCGCTGCCGAGGTCGCAGCAGCGGGCGGATCTGGGGCCGGAGTGCCGGGGGGCGTTCAGCCACTTCGCCAACGGGCTGCGCTTCTCCAGCACGCCCGGCCGCATGGGTGCGTCGTACCGGGCCGCCCTGAACCCGGAGTTCCCGCTGCGGCAGGGCAGCAACAGCCTGTGGTGGCTGTACCCGGGGACGGACATCGTCGCGGGGTTCGCGGAGCGCTGGGATCGGGGCGCCTTCTCGGTGCGGGTGGAGGGGCTGCGGCTGGGGCCGGGGACGGGGGAGATCCGGCTGTCGCTGGTCGAGGGCGGGCGGGAGCGGGCGGGGGTGGCGCTGACCGGCGAGGGGGACAGCCTGCAGGGGGTGCTGGAGGCGCCCGCGCCGCGCGGGCCGTACGAGATCCACGTGGCGGCGCCTGCAGACGCGCCCTGGCTGCTGCTGCGGCGGCTCCGGTTCGGGGACAGCCGCGACCCCTCTACCGCGCTGCTCACCCCGACGCCCAAGGTGATCCCGCTCCACACCTCGCCGCTCCGGTGCGGGGCGCCGCCGCCGCTGGGCCTGACCGGTGCGCCCCACCGGGGGCAGGGCCCCGCCGATCTGCCGACCCCCGATCTGGGCTTCCTCTCTGTGGACGCGCTGGCCGACCTCACCGGGGCGCGGCGCAACTCGCCGGTGCAATTGCTGGAGGACGGGGCGCCGCTGCCGGAGGGCAACGCGCCGCTGGACGAGGCGCGGAAGGGGAAGCCGGGGAGCTACGTCCACCAGATCGCCGGCTTCCTGTTCACCCCGCCCGACGGCAGCGACCCGGTGACGAACGGGCGCAGCTACACCGTGCGGCTCGATCCGGAGCGGCGGACGATGCACGGGCGCTGGCTGTACCCGGGGGACGCCTGCGCGATGGACATCGATCCGAAGAAGATCAGGAAGCCCGTGCGGTCGCTGCTGCTCTCCGGCGGGACGACCGGGCCGGTGCCGGAGGGCGAGCGCATGACGGTGCGGCTGCTGGCGGGGGAGCGGGTGCTGGTGGAGGAGACCGTCGACTGGAGCCGGGCGCGCGAGGGGCTGGAGTGGCCGCTCGCGGAGAACCAGAAGGAGCCGCTGGTGCTGGAATTGGCGACCAGCGCCGGGATGCCCTACGTGTTCCTGAAGCTGCTGTCGGTGGCGGACTCGGTGGTCGGCGGCTGAGCAGGCCCGGCGGCTGAGCCGGCTGCGCCGGGAGCGCCCGCCGCTACTCGAACCGGATCTGGCCGCCGGGCAGGAAGTAGAGGATCAGCATCTTCCCGCCCGCCACCGTGGGGGTATGGCGGGAGCCGGGCGGGTAGATCAGCCAGCGCTCCGCATGGCCGTCGAAGCGGGGGGCGCCGTCCAGCGGCAGGCACAGGTCGATCTCGCCCCCGGTGTGCGTGTGGGCGCCAGGCGCGGCCCCGTCCATCACCACCGCGTCGATGGAGAAGCCGAGGCTGTCCGGCGTCGCCTTGCAGAGCCGCCCGTAGCGGACGTGCGGCCCGGCCTCGCGCGGGCAGAGCCAGCCTGCGTCCAGCGCGGCGCGGGCGGCGGCGAGCGGCGTCTCCCAGTCCCCGGCGCTGTCCTCAGCGTTGAGCGCGTCGGCCTCGCGCGGGTCATTGACATCGACGCGCTGGAGGCGCTGGAGGAGGGGGTGGAGGGCGGCGAGCAGATCGGGGGCGTTCATGGGAGGCTCCTGAAGGAGGGGGGCGGGCAGGAAAAAGAGGCGGGCGGGAGAAGGTGTCCCCTCTCCCGCCCGCTGTCATCGCACAAACTCCGCTCTGTCACACCCTTCGCAGCGGGCGATCAGTGGCCGTGGCTGTGGGCGTCCCCGCCATGACCGTGGTCGTGGAGGTGGATGTGGACGTCATAGGGGTTCGGGTTCATGAACGGGTCGGTGAAGACCACCGGCGGAACCACGGACAGCACGCGGCTGGTGACGTAGACGAAGGCGCCGATGAAGCCGATCCACACCCCGAAGCCGAGCATCAGGATGCCGATGATGCTGTCGCCCTTGTAGACCTCCGGCATCACCAGCAGGAAGCGCTCCAGGAAGACGCCGGTCACGATGACGCAGCCGACCGTCGCGAGGGCGGAGGGGATCTTCTTGATGCCACGGGAGAGCAGGACGGTGAACGGGATGAAGAAGCACATGGAGAGCGCGACCTTCCCGAGCGTGTTCCAGGGCGTCGCGAACATCCGCAGCATCAGGTATCCAGTCTCCTCGGTCATGTTCCCGTACCAGATCGGGAGGAGCGTCGCAAAGAAGTTGTACGTCCAGAACATGCAGAGCGCGAACATCAGCTTGCCGATGTCGTGGTAGTTGCTCCGCTTCAGGAGGTGGTCGATGCCGAGCCACTCCTTGTACACCACCGAGAGGATGACCGTCCAGGAGAGGGTCATCCAGACGCCGGAGATCGCGACCCAGGGCGGGAACATGTTGGCGTACCAGTGCGGGGCGAGGCTCATCACCGCGTCGACCACGAAG
The DNA here is from genome assembly GCA_040376255.1 of Alphaproteobacteria bacterium. Classification (GTDB taxonomy): domain Bacteria; phylum Myxococcota_A; class UBA796; order UBA796; family SXON01; genus JBEIQZ01. Next base: position 3,847 of record JBEIQZ010000293.1, on the reverse strand, counting down.
ATCGAGAACAGGATGAAGTAGAAGACCACGATCACCGGCGCGAGCTTGATGTTCTTCTGGTAGGCCTCCTCCGCCTCAGCGGCGCGGCCCTTCCAGCCGAGCGTGATGCGACCCCACCAGGCGGGCGTGTTCTTCGCGCCGAGGATCTCAGCGGCGGCGCCCATGTCGGGGCGCATGCTGTTCCGGACGAAGATCAGGGCGAGCAGGGTGAGGATGCCCATGCCGACGATCTGGCGGGCGATGAAGAAGCCGGGGGTGAGGTAGATGGCCTTGTGGCCGTGCATCTCCTCGTGCGTCCATGCGTAGACCGAGGTGCCGCCCGCCAGCAGGAACACCACCCACATCACATAGACGATGGGGAGGAAGAAGACGAAGGACTCCGAGATCCGCTTGAAGGGGCGGCCCCAGCGTCCGAGCGTGATGGTCTGGATGACCGGGAACATCACCCCGCCCATCGAGACGCCGAAGAAGTAGACGATGCAGGTCAGCAGGATGCCCGCTGTCGTGTGGGCGTCGGTGGCGAAGCCGCCGAGCAGCGAGAGCACACCGACGGCCATCGCGCCGAACGCGGCGTTCTGGATGTGCGCCGGGACGGTGCGCCCCGGGATCCCGCTGATCGAGGTGCCGGGGTCGGGGCCGTCGCCTACGACCCGGCGGGTGTCATTGAGGATGTCGAGTTGGGACATGCTTCACCCCGGGCTGGTGGCCGGAACGGCCGGAGAGGGTGTGGGAGGCGCGGGGGGCGCCCAGGCGCCTCCCTCCAGCGTGCGGATGTAGCCGACGATGGCCCAGCGCTCCTGATCGGTGAGCGAGACGCCGTAGGCCGGCATGCCCGCGCCGCCGTTGCGGATCGTCAGGTAGATGTAGCCGTCCGTCCGGTTGGGGCTGACCGCGCCGTCGCCGGAGAGCAGCGGGGCGGGCATCGCGAAGCGGCGGATCGCCTTCTTAGGATCGGCGTCGGGCTTGTTGTAGGTGACCGGCCCGTTGCCCTTCCCTTCGAGCCCGTGGCAGGGCGCGCAGGAGAAGCGGAACATCTTCTCGCCCTGCTTCAGCGCGGCCTCGTCCATCGGGTAGGGGTTCTGGAGGCTCGCGCCGTCCGGCTTCAGCCGGTCGTGCTGGGCGATGTAGTCGTTCTGGTAGGCGCCGTTGGACTTCACCCGGACGACGGCGCCTGCAGGACGCTGGACGGTGCCCTCGACGCGGGGGTTCTCCATCTTCCACTCGAACGCCTTGAACGCGACGCTGTCGGTCATGTCGATGTCCCAGGGGGAGGCCCAGGCCAGCCCGGCCATCATCATCCCGCCCAGCACCGCGCCGAGCCGCTTCTGGTTCTTCGTAAGGTTCCGGATATCAAGCATGGTGAGCCTCCTCTGATCCACCCGAGACCTCCTCGGCGCCGGTGTGGTGCAGGATGGACTTGACCTTCTGCTCCTCGTGGGTCCCGATGTTCTCCAGGATGATGCCGAAGCGATCATTGGAGAAGCGGGGATCCTCGACGGCCTTCGGCAGGTTGCGCGCAGGCAGCCGGGTGAAGAGCATCATGGCGATGAAGGTGAACAGCGAACCCCAGAGGATGGTGCCCTCGAAGGTGACGACCAGGAACGCCGGGATCGACACGACGGGCTTGCCGCCGGGGAGGATCATCGGCCAGTTCGCGTGGGTCATCGACGCCAGCGAGAACACCATGGTTCCGCCGAACATCGCGCCGAACAGCGTGAACCAGCGGACCGGGCTGGGCTCTCCCTCGTACAGCAGCTCCTCCACCTCGTGCCGGGGGAAGGGCGTCATGACCGTGGGGTTGCGGTAGCCAGCCTTCTTCAGCGCCGCGATCCCCTCCAGGAGAGAGTCGAGGTGCTTGTAGACGGCCTTGATGGGGGGGACGGAGGCCGAAGCGTCCGCCGGGACAGGGACCGCGCTCATTTGGCAGCAACCTCCTCGTCAGCCTTGAGGGGGGGACGGATCTGCTCCTTGACCTCAGCGATAGCAACCGAGGGCATGATCTTGACGAAGAGCAGGAACCACAGGAAGAACCATGCGAAAGAACCCAGCATGATGCCCCACTCGATGTAGTTGGGCATGTAGTAGACCCAGCCGGCCGGATCGAAGGAGTGGGAGAGCGAGCTGGCGATGATGTTGAACCGCTCGAACCACATCCCGATGTTGATGAAGATGCTGATCACGAACAGCCCGAGGTAGCTCGTCCGCACCTTCTTGAAGTACCAGGGCAGCGGCGACAGGCAGTTGCAGATGAACATCGTCCAGAAGACCCACCAGTAGTTCCCGACCACGCGGTCAACGAACAGGCCCCACTCGTAGGGATTGTCCGAGTACCAGGCGATGAAGTACTCCGTGCCGTAGGCATAGCTCAGGATGCCGCCGGTGAACATGCAGAGCTTCGCGAGGTGCTCGAAGTGCCAGATGTTGATGTACGCTTCGAGCTTGAAGAACTTGGTGAGCGGGATCATCAGGGTGATGACCATCGCGCAGCCGGAGAAGATCGCGCCCGCGACGAAGTAGGGCGGGAAGATCGTGGAGTGCCAGCCCGGGGTGTCGGCCATCGCGAAGTCCCAGGAGACGACCGAGTGCACCGAGAGCACCAGCGGCGTGGCGAGCGCGGCGAAGAAGCCGTAGGCCGCCATGTAGTGCCGCCACTGCCGATCCGTCCCGCGCCAGCCGAGGCAGAGCACGCCGTAGATCTTGCTGGTGATCCCCTTCGTCTGGTCGCGGATGGAGGCCATGTCCGGCACCAGCCCGATGAAGAAGAACACCGTCGAGACCGTGAAGTAGGTGGAGACCGCAAAGACGTCCCACATCAGGGGCGACTTGAAGTTCTGCCAGAGCTGCCGCTGGTTCGGGTAGGGGAACAGCCAGTAGGCGTACCAGGCGCGCCCGACGTGGATCGCCGGGAAGAGCGCGGCGGTCATGACCGCAAAGATGGTCATCGCCTCAGCGGCCCGGTAGATGCCGGTGCGCCAGCGGGAGCGGGTGAGGAAGAGGATCGCTGAGATCAGCGTGCCTGCATGCCCGATACCGACCCAGAAGACGAAGGTGGTGATGTACACACCCCAGAACACCGGCGGGTGGTACCCGGCCACGCCGAGGCCCCAGATGAGCTGTACGCCCCAGCAGTAGCCGCCGATGGCCAGCCCCAGCAGCACCAGCGCCAGCCCACTGAGGTAGGCCGCCGATGGTGTGAACAGGGGCCGGAGGATGTCGCGGTTGACCGCGCTGTAGGTGAGGTTTGTCATCGCTCCTCCTAGTGCTCCGATTTCCCGGCTTCGCCATGAGCCGCGCCCGCGCCGGACGCCTCCCCATGACCCGCCTTGTTTCCGTGATCCGCATCGCCCTTCCCGGCGCCGTGCTCGCCGCCGTGCGCACCTGCCTTGGCGCCTCCATGCCCGCCGCCGCCGTGACCGGCATCGACGTGACCGTGGCGGACGCGCGCGAGATAGCGCACGCCGGGCTTGGTGTTGAGCTCGCCGAGCAGCGTGTAGACGCGGGGATCGGCGAACTTCTTTCCTACCTCGCCCTCGGCGTCCTTCGCGTTGCCGAAGGTGATGGCGCCCGTCGGGCAGGCCGAGGCGCAGGCGGTCAGCTTCTGGAGCGCCGCGTCCGGCACCACCGACGCCTCCAGGTTGTCCTTGTCGTGCAGATCGCGCCAGGAGTCCTTGACTGAGCGGACGCGCTGCACGCAGAACGTGCACTTCTCCATGACGCCCATCTCCCGCACCAGGATGTCCGGGTTGAGCATGAGCTTGTAGGCGTCAGGCCAGGACCAGGTGTGGTAGTTGAAGCGGCGGGCGGTGTACGGGCAGTTGTTGGCGCAGTAGCGCGTGCCGACGCAGCG
>JBEIQZ010000507.1:0-4549 GCA_040376255.1 Alphaproteobacteria bacterium | reverse complement strand
GGCAGGGTGGCAGGGGGGACAGCAGGGCGGGTGCAGCAACCACACCGCTCCCTCTCCCCATCAATATTCTGGCACCCCAATCATGTCCATTCTTCAAGACTGTTCCCTGATACGCCCCGGCTGGCCCGGTGGATGCAGCGGACGTAAAACCGACAAAGCGCCCGTCGCGACAGATACTACCGTCCGCTGCATTCACCCCCGGCACGGGCCAGCCGTCGCGCCATCTTTGGCGCGGGGGGAGGGACAAGCGCCCGCGCCGTCCCGGTGCGGGGGGTAACCCCCGCAAAAACAACAGCGGGGGGGTAACCTGCAAAAACCAGGGTATCCACACCCGCGTTATATCTACTGCATGAGAGTGATTCTGGCGGGTGGCGGGACGGGCGGCCATGTGTATCCGGCGTTGGCGATGGGAGAGGCATTGCGGGCGCGGGGGTACGGGCTTTTGTACTATGGGGACGCGGAGCGGCTGGAGGGGCGGGTAGCGCCGGAGCGGGGGGTGCCGTTCCGGGCGGTGCGGGCGCCGCAGTATCCGAGGGCGGGGGTCGTGGGGAAGGTGAGGTTTTTGGTGGCGCTGCTGGGGGCGGTGATGGCGGCGCGGGCGATGTTGCGGGAGGATCGGCCGGGGCTGGTGCTGGGGGTGGGGGGGTACATCATGGCGCCGACGGTGCTGGCGGCGTGGACGCTGGGGATCCCGACGGTGGTGCATGAGGCGAACGTGGCGCCGGGGCTGGCGAACCGGCTGTGCGCGCGGGTGGCGCGGATGGTGCTGCTGACCTACGAGCAGAGCCGGGGGAAGATCCGGACGGGCGGAGAGATCCACACGGTGGGCTGCCCGGTGAACCCGAAGATCCTGGAGGGGGATCGGGCGGCGGCGGCGGCGCGGTACGGGCTGGATCCGGCGAAGCGGACGCTGCTGGTGGTGGGGGGGTCGCTGGGGGCGGCGACGATCAACGCGGCGGCGCTGGTGTGCGCGGGGCGGGCGGAGCGGGGGGCGGCGGGGGCTGCCGGGGGGGTGGCGTGGCAGATCCTGCACATCACGGGGCCGCGCTATCTGGAGGAGGTGCGGGGGCAGTACGGGGGAGCGACAGGGGGAGTGACAGGGGGGGGAGTGACAGGGGGGCTGCCGGAGGGGGTGGCGGTGGTGGGCTATGAGGATCGGATGGGGGAGGCGTTCGCGATGGCGGATCTGGTGCTGTGCCGGGCGGGGTCGAGCACGCTGGCGGAGCTGGCGGCGACGGGGAAGCCCTCAGTGCTGATCCCCTCCCCGAACGTGACGGACAACCATCAGGAGCAGAACGCGCGGGGGCTGGAGCAGGCTGGAGCGGCGCGGGTGGTGGTGGAGCGGGGGCGGGCGGGGGCGGAGGTGGCTGCGGAGGCGGCGGGGGAGATCGTGCGGTGGATGGCTGACCCGGCGGGGCTGGCGCGGATGGGGGCGGCGGCGCGGGGGCTGGCGCGGTTATCGGTGGCGGAGCAGGTGGCGGGGCTGCTGGAGGAGCGGTTTCTGAAGAAGGCGGGAGGAGCGTCATGAGCGAGCGGCTGGAAGCGGGCGGGCAGGCGGGCGGGCAGGCGGGCGGGCAGACGGGCGGGCAGGCGGGCGGGCAGCTCGCGACGCCGCTGACCTTCCGGGAGCTGAGCTGGCTGGAGTTCAACGCGCGGGTGCTGGAGGAGGCGCGGGATCCGGACGTACCCTTGCTGGAGCGGGTGAAATTCGTATCGATCTTCAGCTCCAACCTGGATGAGTTCTTCATGGTCCGGTACGCCGGGCTGTGGCGGGCCATCGACGCGGGCATCGAGCAGTACGGCCCCGGCGGGGAGCACCCGCGCGCGATCCTGGCGGTGGTGAGCCGCCGGGTGCAGGAGCTGGTGGCGCTGCAGCACTATGTGCTGATGCAGGAATTGGTCCCGGCGCTCGCGCAGGAGGGGGTGCGGCTGCTGCGGCCCGATCAGGTGTCGGCGGAGCAGCTCGCCTACATGGAAGACTTTTTTGACCGGCAGGTGCTGCCGGTGCTGACGCCGATGGCGGTGGATCCGGCGCACCCGTTCCCGTACCTGATCAACAAGGCGCTGTGCCTGATGGCGGAGCTGTGCGAGCCGCATCCGGGGGCGAAGGGGCGGCTGCCCTCCCCGCAGCATGTGATCGTGCCGGTGCCGACGGCGGCGGCGCCGCGCTTCTTGAAGCTGCCGGGGGGGTGGGACTTCATCGCGCTGGAGGACGTCGTGCGGTGGTTCCTGCCGAGGCTGTTCTCGGGGCGGCAGGTGCGGTTCTGCCACGCGATCCGGGTGACGCGGGACGGGGAGCTGGATCTGCAGGACGAGAGCGACAACCTGCTGGACACGGTGGAGGAGGCGATCCGCAAGCGGCGGATGGGACAGGCGGTGCGGCTGCAGCACGAGGCGCGGACTCCGGCGGGGGTGCTGGGGCTGCTGCGGGAGGAATTGCGGCTGGATCTGGAGGACGTGTTCGCGGCGGAGGGGTACATCGCGCTGACGGATCTGTCGCAATTGTACGCGCAGATCGACATCCCCAGGCTGAAGGACGCGCCCTGGCTCCCGGCGCCGATACCTGAGCTGCTCAGGGAGGAGGATATCTTCTCCTCGATCCGGCGGCAGGACATCCTGCTCCACCACCCCTACCAGGACTTCTCGGCGGTCAACCGGTTCATCACGGAGGCGGCGGAGGATCCGTCGGTGCTGGCGATCAAGATGACGCTCTACCGGACGAGCGGAGACTCGCAGATCGCGCAGGCGCTGCAGGCGGCGGCGCGGAACGGGAAGCAGGTGGCGGTGCTGGTGGAATTGCGGGCGCGGTTCAATGAGGAGTCGAACATCGCCTGGGCGCGGCGGCTGGAGGCGGCGGGGGCGCACGTGGTCTACGGGATCGTTGGCTACAAGACGCACTGCAAGGCGGCGCTGGTGGTGCGGAAGGAGGTCGGGGGATTGCGGAGGTACATCCACCTCTCGACCGGCAATTACAACGAGAGCACGGCGCGCTACTACACCGACTTCGGGCTGCTGACCTGCCGGGAGAGCTTCGGGGAGGACATCGGGCGGCTGTTCAACCTGCTGACCGGCTACGCCCCGGCGGACGATCTGAACCACCTGATGATCGCGCCTACAGGGATGAAGGACGGGTTCTTGGCGAAGATCCGGCGGGAGATCGCCAACGCCCGCGCCGGGCGCCCCTCAGGCATCCGGGCGAAGCTCAACGCGCTGACCGACCGGGAGATCATCGAGGCGCTCTACGAGGCGGGGCGGGCCGGGGTGCCGGTGCGGCTGATCGTGCGCGGGATCTGCGCGCTGAAGCCGTCGCTGACCGGGGTCAGCGAGAACATCGAGGCTATCTCGATCATCGACCGCTACCTGGAGCACGCGCGGATCTACGCCTTTGAGAACGACGGCGATCCTGAGTACTGGCTCTCCAGCGCCGACTGGATGAGCCGGAACCTCAACGGCCGGATCGAGGTTGCCTTCCCCATCCTCGACGCCCCGCTGAAGGCGCGGCTGGAGGAGACGCTGCAGATCCAGCTCTCCGACAATTGCAAGGTGCGGGTGCTGATGCCGGACAGCAATTCGGTGCGGCGGGTAAAGGCGGGGGAGCCGATGCGGGCGCAGGAACGCCTGACGGCGGTAGCGTGGAAATGGGCGGAGAACGTTTAAAAATACATCCTGACAAGCTGCTGACACAGAGTCCAAGAAACCGATGGTACATGCTCAGATGGCATGACCACCCCTCTCCTCCCCTTCCGCACATCCAACCCGCCGGACAGCCTGCCAGACGCAGACAGCCCGATGGTGCTGCTCAGCGTGCGCGCGCTGCAGCGCCGGTGGGAGGAGCTGGCGATGGAGCCTGCCGGGCCGCAGCGGTTGTGGCAGGAGGGCTTCCGGCAGGGTTCCTGGATCGCCGGGATCTTCATCGGGCAGCAGCCGGGGCCGGGGATCGAGGAGCTTCAGCGCCTGGGGGTGATGGTGCTGGAGGGGCTGGGGCTCCACAAGCTCCGGATAGCGGAGGTGCCGGAGCATCCGGCAGAGGGGCAGCCTGCGAAGCAGGGAGGGTGGCGGCTCCGCTGGGAGGGCGGCTGGGAGGCGGAGCGGGTGCGGGGGCGCTGGGAGTCGGGCTGCTGGCTGAGCGCGGGGCTGATCTCGGGCTACTTCAGCCGGGCGATGGGCCGGGATCTGCTGGGGCTGGAGCGGGCATGCAGCGGGCACGGGGCGGCGGCGTCCTGCCTGCTGGAGCTGCTGCCGCGCGCGCAGTGGTCGGCGGCGGAGCAGGCGCAGTTCAGCTGCCCTGAGCAGGACGGCGCGGCGGCGCAGGAGAGCCGATCCGGGACCATGCAGGCGGTGATGGATCGGGCGCACCGGGTCGCGCCGCTGGAGATGAGCGTGCTGATCACCGGCGAGAGCGGGGTCGGCAAGGAGCGGCTGGCCCGCACCATCCACCGCCTCTCCGGCAGGAACTGCGGCCCCTTCGTCGCCATCGACTGCGGCTCCCTCCCCGAGAGCCTCCTGGAGTCCGAGCTCTTCGGCCACACGCGCGGCGCCTTCACCGGCG
>JBEIQZ010000212.1:0-9305 GCA_040376255.1 Alphaproteobacteria bacterium | reverse complement strand
TCGCGCAGACGTGCGTGTCGCCGTGGCGGCACTGGTAGCAGGTGCCGCAGATGATGTGGGACTCGGTGGAGACGACGTCGCCGGGGGCGTACCCGGCGCGGGCGGCGTCCGGGCCGACCTCGACGATCTCGCCGAGCAATTCGTGGCCGATGGTGCGGCGGCTGTGATCCTCCTCAGCCAGCGACCCCTCGATCATGTCCTGGAACGCCTTGCGCCACCAGATGCCGCGATCCGAGCCGCAGAAACCGGCGTACTTGACGCGGATCAGCACCTCGTCGGGCGCGGAGAGGGTGGGGACGGGGATGCGTTCCTTGACCATGCCGGTCGAGGTGTTCCATCCGTCGCGGAAGCGATCATAGGTGAGGGCGAGCATACCGGACATGGGGTGCCTCTGAGCGGGACTGAGGCTATCCGATCTGGAGCATGGCTGCTGTACGCCCCCCGACCATTGCCGCACTCTCTGATCTGCTCCGGCTCGGATGGGAGAGCGGGGTGCGCCGCACCCTCCCGCCGGAGAACCCGGAGATCCTGCGGGCGGTCGCCTCCGCGACGTGGCGGCTGGGCGGGCTGATGCGCCCGGCCCGGCATGCGGTGATGGTGGCCGAGGTGCGGCGCTGCTTCGGCGCGAACCTGCGGACGGCGGAGGCCATCGCCCGCGAGGCCCAGGACAGCAGCACGCAGGCGCGGCTGGAATTGCTGCTGGCGCCGCAGATCGCAGACTTCCGCCCCTGGATCGGGATCGAGGGCGATCTGCCGCCGGGGAGCCTGCTGCTGCACCCGAGTGTGGCGGCGGTGCCGCTGTTCCACGCAGCCCTCGCGCGGCGCTGGCCGGGGCTGGTGATCTTCCGGGCGCGCGGGCTGCCGGAGGGCGGGCGCGGCGTCGGGCCGCTGCGGGACGGCTGGATCAACCGGCGCGCGGCGCGGCTCCGGCGGGAGGAGGAGGAGCAGCTCCCCGCGATCTGGGAGCAGGACCCGGCGGCGCTCCCCGCCCACCTCGCGCGCGGCGCCCGCGTCGTCGCCGCCTTCGACGACCGCGCCTTCCACACATACGCGCCGACAGAATTCCTCGGGCGCACCGCCCTGCTCAGCCCCGATCCGTGGCGGCTCCATGCCCCGATCCACCTCGCCGGGATCGCCCGGGAGCGCGACCGCACCTGCACGGCACACATCCAGCCCGCCCCTGATCCTTCGATGGAGGCCGGGATCGCCTGGTTCAGCGCATGGCTGCGGCGCCACCCGGGGCAGTACGCGCTCTGGCTCGCGGAGTGCCGGATGCGGGCGGGGATGGACGATCACCCGTTGTTTTCAGACTACGAAACCGGCGTCAGGTCGTGATCACCCTGTCGAACGACAGCCAGCGCCGCATCAGCGTCTTGGTCATCTCGCCGTCCGCCGCCATCTTCACCGCCGTCGAGCCCATCTTCGCGTAGTTGGCAGCGTGGGCCATCTTGATGACGGGCCACGGGTGCTTCTTCAAAAAATCTGAGGTGGAGAGCGCCTTCAGCAGCGGGCGCGGCACGAAGGACTTGGAGAGCATCTGGGTGAGGGCGATCCAGAAGGTCTCTTCGGTGGGGCGCGGGTATTCGAGGTTGATGCGGTGCTGGTAGAAGGTGCGGGCGTTCTCGCCCTCGACGTCGTAGTCGGAGATGATGCCGGACTCGATGAGCTTGTGGTTGAGCTCGGAGCCGGGGAAGACGGTCATGGAGAACAGGTAGAGGTCGAAGGGGTGCGGGAAGGTCGAGATCATCTCGAACAGCTTCTGGCGGTCTTCGGCGGTGGAGACGGGGTCGTCGAAGATGAGCTGGAAGTGAGGCTTGATGCCGAGCTTGTGGTAGAGCTGCGCGATCTCGCCGATCGTCTGGTTCTTCACGCGCCGGTCGTAGAGGTGGCCGGTGACGCGCTCGCTCGACTGGACGCCCATGTACACCGACACCAGCCCCGCGTCCCGCAGCATGCGCATGCGATCCTCGTTGACCAGCTTCGGCTCGATGAACACCTCGAATGGCAGGCCGACCTCGTTCGGGTAGACCTTGCAGAAGTCCTCCAGCCAGTCGTACTGGAAGTTGAACACCTCGTCGTCGAACCGGATGCGCTTGAAGCCCCAGAGCTTGCGGGCGGCCTTGATCTCGTCCACCATCGAGCGCGGGGAGCGCACGCGGAACCACTTCTGGCCAGGGTAGACGTCCTTCTTGTAGGTGGAGTTGTAGCAATAGGAGCACTTGTAGATGCACCCCCGGCTCCCCATCATCTGGAACACCGGGTCGCCGTGCATCGGGTCGCCCTTGGCGACGTTCTTCTGCCAGAGGAAGAATTTGTCGTCGTGGCTGTGGTAGTCGCGGAAGGCGAGGGTGTCGAGGTTCTCGACGAGGCCGCGCAGCTTGTTCTTGATGATGCCGCCGTCGGCGGTGCGGAGCCAGACGTTCGGCGCGTTGCCGATGTCGTCGCCGCGCTTCAGCCGGTCGCACAATTCCAGCAGCGCCAATTCGCCCTCGCCCTGCAGCAGCAGGTCGGCCTCCTCGATGCAGGTCTGGCCGACGAGCGTGGGGTGCATCCCGCCCCAGAGGACGGCCACGCCGGTCTCCTGGTGGATGTGGCGGGTGAGGACTTTTGCCTGCTGGGCATAGGCGGAGGCGCGGATCGAGAAGCAGACGAGATCGAGATCCTGATCGCGGATCAGCTTCAGCAGGTTCTGGATCTCGACCTCGGTGGCGGGGTCGATGTGGTTGGAGATCCAGTCCTTGAAGTAGATCTCGGTGCAGTGGTGGCCGCCGAGGCGGAGCGTGGACGACAGGATGCGGACGGCGTTGTTCTCGACGTCGTACATCGAGAGGATGCCGACCCGGGGGCCGCGCCCCTTGGCGCGCTGAATCAGGCTGTCGATGCGCTCGCTCATGTGCTGCCCCTGCTGCGGGGATCGTAGCATCATTGGCCGGGAGCGTGCAGGTTGCGGCTGTCTGAACCCTTACGGAACCGCCACGATCAGGTTCACCGGCAGGCGTGCATGCAGCCTCCGCAAAGATTAGACCGCGCCCATGCCCGTCACCCTGCTGTGCCTCAACGTCAATGGCGAGAGCCACGATCTCGCCGTCCCCGATCACTGGACGCTGCTCGAAGCCCTGCGCTACAAGCTCCGGCTGACCGGCACCAAGCAGGGCTGCGACAAGGGCGACTGCGGCGCCTGCACGGTGCGGATCGACGGCGCGCCCGTCCTCTCCTGCCTGACCTTCGCCAAGGCGGCGCAGGGCCGCGACATCGAGACAATCGAGGGCGTCGCCGACGCCGACGGCCCCCACCCGCTCCAGCGGGCGTTCGACGCCTGCGGGGCGCTCCAGTGCGGGTTCTGCCAGCCGGGGATGATCCTCTCCGCGAAGGCGCTGCTGGAGGAGAACCCCGATCCGACGCTGCCGGAGATGCAGGAGGCCCTGTCCGGCAACCTCTGCCGCTGCACCGGCTACACGAAGATCTACGAGGCGATCCGCATGGTGGCCGACGCCAGGAAGGCGGGCGGGGCAGGCGCGCGGCAGATCCCGATGCGCTACGGAGAGCCCGCGCCGGGCCACCTGATCATCGGCGCGCGCGGGCGCAAGGCCGACAGCATCCGCAAGGCCACCGGCGAGGCGATCTACGCCGACGATATCCAGCTCCCGCGCATGCTCCACGGCAAGATATTGAGATCCCCCTACGCCCACGCCCGCATTCTCGCCGTCGACACCTCCGCTGCCGAGGCGCTCCCCGGCGTCTTCGCCGTCGCCACCGGGCAGGACGCGCCGGTGCGCTACGGCATCATCCCCTGGACGCCGGACGAGTACGCGCTGGCCGTCGACAAGGTGCGCTACGTCGGGGACGCCGTCGCCGCCGTCGCCGCCGTCGATGAGGAGACCGCGATCCGGGCGCTCGATCTGATCCGCGTCGACTACGAGGTGCTGCCCGCGCTGCTCGACATGACAAAGGCGCTCGACCCGGACGCGCCGCTGGTCCACGACGTCGACTGGAAGGATCGCCCGCGCACCGACAACCTCTGCAAGGAGGTCGACCTGAGCTTCGGGGAGGTCGACGCCAACATCGCCGCCGCCGACGCCACCGTGACCGACCGCTGGTTCTACGAGGGCTCCAACCACGCCGCCATCGAGCCCCACTGCGCCGTCGCCGCCTGGTCGCCCGACGGGCAGCTCACGCTCTGGTCGGCCTCGCAGGTCACCCACTACCTGCACCGCGAATTGGCGAAGGTGCTCGGCGTCCCGGCAGAGAAGATCCGTGTGATCCAGCCCGCGCTCGGCGGGGCGTTCGGCGGGAAGTCCGAGCCGTTCGACCTGGAGTTCGCCTCAGCCATTCTGGCGAAAAAATCAGGCCGACCCGTAAAGATCCTCTACACCCGCGAAGAGGTCTTCTACGCCCACCGGGGCCGCCACCCGATGGACATGCTGATGACCGTCGCCGGCAACAAGGACGGGACGATCACCGCCGTCAAGAGCGACATCCTCATCGACGGCGGCGCCTACCACTCCTTCGGGCTGGTCACCAGCTACTACGCCGGTCAGCTCCTCCCCGGCCCGGTGAACTTCGGCAGCTACGCCTTCCGCGCCCGCCGCGTCTACACCAACAAGCCCGCCTGCGGCCCCAAGCGCGGCCACGGATCGGTGCAGCCGCGCTTCGCCTTCGAGGCCGCCATCGACGAGCTGGCGCTGAAGCTCGGGCTCGACCCCCTGGAGCTCCGGCTGCGGAACGCGATGGTCTCGGGGCAGACCACCGTCAACGGCCAATTGCTCCCCAGCACCGGGCTGGCCGCCTGCCTGGAGTCGGTGGCGGCAGGATCGGGCTGGCGGGATCGCTACGGCAAGCTCCCGCCGGGGCGCGGCCTCGGGCTCGCCTGCTCCATGTACATCTCCGGCACCGCCTACCCGATCTACCCCAACGACATGCCGCAGTCCGGCGTCATGGTCAAGGGCGACCGCAGCGGCAAGCTCACCGTCTACTGCGGCGCCAACGACATCGGGCAGGGCAGCGACGCGATGCTCACCTGGGTCATCGCCGAGGAGACCGGCGTGCCGCCCGACGACATCACCGTCATCTCCGCCGACACCGACCTCACCCCCGTCGACCTCGGCGCCTACTCCAGCCGGATCACCTACATGTGCGGGATCGCCGCGCAGGAGGCCGGGCGCAACCTGCGCGCGCAGATGCAGGCCGCCACCGCCGCCGCCTGGAAGGTTCCGCTGGAGCGCGTGGGGGTCGGGCTCGGCTCGTACTATGAGCACGGCGCGGAGGGCGCGCCGCCCACCGGTCGCCAGATCACCAGCCGGGAGGCGCTGATCCTCGCTGAGGCCGCCGCCGGGACCCCGCTCGTCGCCGCCGGCGGCTACCGCACCCGCAAGGTCGGCGGCAACTACCGGGGCGGCACCATCGGCGCCTCGCCCGCCTACTCCACCACCGCCCACGTCGCCGAGGTCTCCGTCGATCCCGACACCGGCGTCGTCACCGTCCACAACGTCTGGGTCGCCCACGACTGCGGGCGCGCGCTCAACCCCCAGCTCGTCGAGGGCCAGATCGAGGGCAGCGTCTATATGGGCCTCGCCGAAGCCATGATGGAGGCCCACACCGTCGACGCGCGCGGCCTCCACACCGGCCCCAACCTCCTCGACTACCGCATCCCCACCAGCAAGGACTGCCCGGAGATCTTCGCGAAGATCATCGAGACCATCGACCCCGGCGGCCCCTACGGCGCCAAAGAGGCCGGCGAAGGCCCGCTCCACCCCATCATCCCCGCCATCGCCAACGCCATCTATGACGCCACCGGCGTCCGGCTCCGCCGCATCCCGTTCACCCCCGACCGCGTGCTGGCCGCGATGAAAAGCCTCCAGGGAGCCTGAGATGTTGCGTATGGACGGCTTTGAGGTGATCGTCGCCACCTCCTACCAGGATGCCCTCGCCGCCTGGCACCCGCAGGCCATGTACGCCGCCGGCGGCACCGACCTCCTCCCCAACCTGAAGCACCGCCTGTTCACCCCCGCCACCGTCATCCAGCTCGCCGTCCCCGGACGGGTGACAGAGATCGACGGCGCGATCCACATCGGCGCCGGGATCACCCTCGCCGCCCTCGCCGCCGACCCGCTGATCCGCCGCCGCCTCCCCGCGCTCGCGCAGGCCGCCGGGATCGTCGCCGGGCCGCAATTGCGCCAGATGGGGACGTTCGGCGGGAACGTGCTGCTCGACACGCGCTGCCTCTATTACAACCAGACCGAGTTCTGGCGGAAGTCCCTCGGGTGGTGCCTGAAGGCCGCCGGGGACTGGTGCCACGTCATCAACGGCCCGAAGACCTGCGTCGCCACCCAGTCCAGCGACACCGTCCCGGTGCTGCTCCTGCTCGACGCAGAGCTGGATCTGATCGGGCCGGAGGGCGCGCGCACGATGAAGATCCGCGATCTCTACCGCTTCAACGGCATGGATCACCTCCAGATCCAGAAGGGGGAGCTCCTCACCGCCATCCGTGTCCCCCTCCCCGATCCCGGCCTCACCGCCGCCTACGAGAAGCTCCGCACCCGCGCCTCCATCGACTTCCCCCAGCTCTCCGTCGCCGTCGCCCTCCGCCGCGAAGACCCCGCCGACCGCGCCTCGCCCCTCGCCGACCTCCGCGTCGTCATCGGCGCCATCAACCCCCAGCCCAAAGCCCTGCGCGGCCTCGACGATCTCCTCGGCCGCCCGCTCGACGCCGCCGCCATCGATCATGCAGCAGACCTCGCCCACCGGCAGTCCCGCCCCCAGGGCAGCGTCCACGGCGATGTCGCGTGGCGCCGCCAGATGGCCGGGGTTTTCGTGCGGCGGATGCTCGCCGGGATGTGATAAGATCGGTGTATGAATCCGATCATCTTTACTGCAGTCGTGTCTGTCCTGATCGCTGTCCCGCTCGCGATCTGGCTCATGCGCCCGAAGTGTCCCGGGTGCGGACGCCGGACGCTGAGAACGGTGACCCCCGAAGAGCGCGGGGCCGCCGTTTTTCAAGGCTGTTCTTCCTGTGACTGGATCGACGCCGAAGAGCAGGGGCGGCGGGCGAAGAAGATCAGCGAGGAGCAGGAGCGCCGCGCAAAGATCGATGAAGAGGCCCGCAGACACAAGGAGCAGGCTCCCGCGCGATCCATCCTGTGGCTGCTCAGGTACGTGGCGATGGCCGATCAGGAGCTGCACCCCGCAGAGCGGCAGTTCTTTATCAAGCATGTGAAGATGCACTTCCCGGAGGAGAAGGAGGAGAACCTGGAGCGCTGGATTCAGGATCTTCCGCCTGATCCACGGCAGCTTTCTTTTATGCTGGAGCCGTTCAGGGAGCAGAAGGTTCATCTGAGGCAGAGCATCTTGAGAACCATCGAGGAGATGGCGAACGCGGACGGGAAGGTGCTGCCGATTGAGCGGGAGCGGGTGGAGGAGGTGCGGAGGGGGCTGGGGTTGTAGGGCGGAAAGAGAGCAAAATGCAGTTTGGGAGGCACGGAGGTACGGAGGACACAGAGAAAGGCAAAAGGCGAGGTGCGGGGGGGAGAGGGGGAGGTTAAGGGGGGGAGGACGGGCCTTTAGCTCAGTGGTTAGAGCAGGTAGCTTATACCTATCAGGTCGCAGGTTCAAATCCTGCTGGGCCCATTGAGAGGGATGGGGGCGGGGGTGGTGATTACGCAGTTGATTTATCTGCATCCGGGGAAGCAGGAGGTTTTTGAGGCGTTTGAGGCGGTGGCGCGCGGGGTGCTGGGCAGGTACGGCGGGGAGCTGCTGCTGAGGTGCCGGGGGGAGAGGATCGCGGGGACGCTGAGGGAGCCGGATGAGATCCATGTTGTGCGGTTCCCGGATGAGGGGGCGCTGCAGGGGTTTTTGAGGGATCCGGAGCGGGCAGCGGTGATGGGGTGGAAGGAGGAGGCGGTGAGGGAGGTGGTGACGGTGAGGGAGGGGTGAGGGGAGTTCAGCGGATCTGGGCCCAGCCGCCGCGAAGCTGCTCCTCCAGCCAGCCCGCCACGGTGCTGAGGGGGATGCCGTCCTCCATGCGCCTGCTGAGCTGCCCGTAGAGGAGCCAGCCGCCGGGGACAGCGCCGCCGCGCGCCCAGCCCTGCGGCTCCCAGCCGAGGGTGAGGCCGTGGAGGGGGTGGACGGCGGGGAGGACGGCGTAGACGTAGGTGCGCTCGCGGGCGAAGGCGGGGGAGGGGGGGGCCTGGGGGGAGAAGAAGCGGTCGCCGTCCAGTACGAACGGCTGCTCGTGGGTGGGCCAGTCGAAGGAGGCGCCGCCGTAGCCCATCGCGAGCGGGACGAGGCCGAGCGACTGCCATGAGGCCATCGCGAGCGAGGTGGCGGTGGCGCAGTCCCCGACGAAGCGGCCCTCCCGCGCATAGAGCGCCCACTGGAACGTGGCGCTCACCCCGGCGTCCGGCGCGATCTCCGCGTCCCCGACGCTGCCGGGGCTCCAATTCTGTGACTGCTCGGCCCGGATGCGGTCGCAGTCCCCGGCGCTGAACGTGCCGTCCCGGCAGTACCGCTCCATCGCGCCGGGCGGCCCCCGGTAGCTCAGGCGATCCCAGATCCAGGCGTCGCGGGCGTCGGCGGTGGCCCATAATTCCCGGCCAGGCTCCTTCACGATCGGCATCCCGTCGCGCAGCTGCGCCAGCAGCTCGGCGGACACCACGTGGTAGCGGTAGCGCTCCAGATCCAGCCGATCCGCCTCCCAGGCCAGCGGCAGCGCCCCGTAGATCAGCGACTGCCCTCCCGGCCACGCCCACAGCAGCTTCGCCGCCGCCGGCTGCGATCCGAGCCGCCACGGCAACCCCGCCGCCGCGAGCCACCGGTCGAGGTCGCGCCCGTAGCGGTACCACCCCAGCGCGTCCGTCACGACCTGCGCCCGCAATTGCGGCTCCACCCAGGCGTACCAGATCGCAAAATCCACCGCCACTGCCACCGCCAGATCCGCGTCCCCGCTCAGATCCTCCCGCGCCGCCATCGCCTCCAGCACCTCCCGCGCGTACGCGGGCGCCGGCCCCGTCGCCCCCGCCGGGCCGCTGTCGATCACCCCGCCCGCCGACACCTCCGCCGAGGCCGCCCCGACATGCCCCGGCTCCACCCGCCCGCTCCCCGCCAGATCCACCGAGAACGCGATGTGATCCCCCGTCCGCACCGCCCGCCCCTTGTACGGCGCCGCCGCCCCCGCCTCCCACCCGTCCAGCGGCGCCCCCCGCCCCGCCCCCTCCCCCCCCCCCCCCCGCAGCTCCGGCGCCGGCCCCCCCCGCGTGTCCACGCTGATCCACACCCCCCCCGCCCCGATCTCCTCCGCCTCCACCGTCCCC
>JBEIQZ010000594.1:0-3565 GCA_040376255.1 Alphaproteobacteria bacterium | reverse complement strand
TCTCAATTCCCCTGGTAGACCGGAAAAAAAGGAAGAATTTTTCGCCCGCGACCTTCATACTTTAGAAATTATCGGCGTTTGTCCGTTGTGCGCGCAGAGGCCAAAAAACAGCCCGTGGCGCCCCGTTCGCCCCCGGAGGTCTCCCAACCGCTACCTGCGGCACAACGACGCTCCTGGGGCCTCCTGCGGCCCTCTGCGGGCATTCCTGGAGGCAGGTCACATCCGCGTCTCTGGCGACGGGATCCCTGAGCCTGTCCAACCGGTTCAGGGCAGGGGGTCACAAGCCCGTCTACGGCACCGGACAGACCCGTCTACGACCCGTCTACGGCACCGGGCAGACCCGTCTACGATGATTTCAGACCCGTCTACGCCATCCGATAGACCCGTCTACGGTGCCAGAAAGACCCGTCTACGCCACGGATAGACCCGTCTACGCCACCGGATAGACCCGTCTACGGCGATTTCAGACCCGTCTATGGCACCGGATAGACCCGTCTACGACGATTTCAGACCCGTCTACGGCGATTTCAGACCCGTCTACCTCAAATGACAGGCCCCCAATAGCTACCGCTTGAAGGAGTGCCGCTCCCGGTTGGTCTCCGCGCGTTCGGCGGCCATGAGCAGGACCCTCTGCGCGCCCGGTTCGGTGAGGCGGACGCGCTCCTCTCCGCAGTCGATGAGCCAGGAGCCCGGGGCGTCGTCCTGGGCGAGCCAGGGGGCTGCCTTGCCGTAGCCTTCGAGGGCGCGCCGCAGTTCCTCGCGGGTGACGCCGGCGCGGTCTGCGGCCTGGAGCTTCTGGCCTTCGGTGAGGATCAGCATGTCGTCCACGACGTTCCCGCAGGCGGCGGAGACGCGCAATTCGAACAGCAGCGCCCACTGGAGGTTCTCCAGGGCGGCGCGTCTGGAGGGGTCGACGGCGAGGAGGACGGGGAGGTCGAGGATGGGCAGGATCCAGCGATCCCGGCTGTGGAGGCCGGAGGGGGCGACATAGCCGGGGCAGAGGCCCTCGCCGACATCGACCCGGATCTCGGCGATGTTCCTGCCCCTGGGCATGACGTCCGGCATCCACACCTGCCAGAGCGGCGGGATGTCCATCCGTCCTCTGCGCCACTCCTGACCGGCGCGGAGGATGTCCGGGATGCGCTGGAGGGTGGTCTTGTCCTTGATGTCGAGCGCCACCCCGAGGCCCTGGAGCCCCTGGAAGACCAGCCGGTTATATGGATTTACACCGTTGATCGCCTGGATCCAGGCCAGGCGGGGCAACGCGCGCAGCAGGCGTCGCACGGTGAGTCCGGCGAGGACCCCGGGATCGTCAACGAGGCGCTCTGCGATGCGCGGGTCGAGCCCCGGGAAGCTGCCCTCGCGCGCGCCGCCGATGCTCCGGAGGATGAGGCCCTCGGTGGTCAGCTCCGGCACGTGGGTGCGCCAGGTGTCGAATTGCTGGATGATGGCGACCGGGAGGGTCGCGTGGGGGAAGCGCTCAGCGCTGGGGCGGCGATCCTCCAGCTCCCGGATGCGGAACCAGAGGGCGAGCACGAGGCGCCGGAGGGCGCGGCAGGAGGCCGGGTCGGGGACGCAGCAGGCGCTCCAGAAGCTGGCGGGGGCGCTCTCGTCCGGGCGGACGGGCTGGGACTGGGGCCAGGAGAACCAGACGCGCTCGGCGGCTTCGGGGCCGACCCACTCGGCGGCGAGGCCGCTGTACTGCTCTGCCGGAGGGGATGTCCCTTCGGGCGCGTCGGGTTCAGGGCTGAGCGTCAGATTTTTCACAGACTCGGCCTGCTCTCTTCCGTACTCTCCGGCGAACCGCAGGGTGGAGAGCAGGGCGGCCTGGAGCGCGTCGATGGCGGTGGTGGGGAGGTCGGCCTCCACGCGATCCGGCAGGATGTTCGCGGCCCGCTCCGGGGTGATGCGCTGGATGCGGGTGCGGTTGACGACCGGCTGGAGCAGCGCCCGCAATTGCATGAGCGCGTCCACGAGCGACGGCAGCAGCGTGCCGTCCTGATCCTTGAGTTCGGCGCGCAGGAGGCGGTGCTGCTCCTCGGACATTGTGCTGTAGCGCAGGACGGATCGCACAGCCGCCTCAGCGACGTCTGAAGCGCCGTCCAGCACCAGCCGTCCGGCCAGCCACACCATCCAATTTGCCTTCATGCGATCCCCCGGGTCGCCGCCACGGAGCGGCACCAGAGCCGATATAATAGCTCACGGTTCTGTTTTGATGGGCGGGAAGTGATCGCGCTTCCTTTCCTTCATCCCGCGCCCGGCGAGGAGCTGCACGTCCCGCTCATTGGCGGTCACCAGCTCCGCCTCGAAGGGCTTGAGCGCCCGGAGCGCCCCGCCCTCGACCCGTCCCAGCCGGATCGGGTCCGGCCAGCTCCCGACGTTGGACTTCACGCAGCCGATCTCCACCAGCCCGTAGATGCCCTGCGGCAGGATGTCGGCGTCGATCCTCTTCATCCGCGCTGCCCACCGCGCGCCGTCCACCAGCCCGGAGGCGCCCCGGATGGAGTCGGCGCTCCACTCCGCGTCGTTGTCTCTGCCCTTGCGGGTGTGGTGGGCCGCGAGCACCAGCGGCTTTCCGAGCGCGGAGGACTGCGCCAGCCCCTCCAGCGCCTCCACCATGCGGGTCGCCGCGTGGTTGTCGATCTCGGCGTCGGGCGGGCTGAACCTCGCGAGCGGATCAAGGATGATCGCCCGGAACGGCTCACCGGTCTGCTGGACGCTGTCCTCCAGAAAGCGCTTGAGGCCGACGCCCTCGGGGGTGGGGCTGTAGGGCGGGACGCCGTCCTCATCGGTGGTAAGGGTGAAGCGGCGGCCCGATCCGCCGAGCGCGAGCAGCCGGCCCGGCAGGCGGCTCCGATCCTCTGCTGTCAGGCTGAGCGCCCGACCCTGGTGGTAGAACCGGCGCATCACGTCTGCGGGATCGTCCTCGCCGAAGATCACCGCGACCCGGCCGCCGCGCGGCGGGCGCACCTGGAGCCAGCCGCGCGCGCCGATCTGATCGGCGCCGAACCAGGATCGTCCGGTCACGAGCGCGAGCGCCAGCGCCGCCAGCGCGTAGCTCTTCCCGGTGCCGCCCGGCGCGGCCAGCAGCGCCACCTTCCCCGCCGGCAGGACGCCCGACGGGATCACGCCACCATCTCGCGCGGGCGCGACGAGCAGCCAGTCCGGCGGCGGGGGCTCTATCGTCGGCCACGCCTCTCCGTCCTCGATCCAGCCCCAGGTCGCGACCTGCGCCGCCTCCTGCGCGGCCCGGTCGACCGGGACAGCGGGGGGAGGGGAGGGGTCGACCGGCGGGACGGGCTCGGACAGATCCTCCAGCATCGCCAGGGACAGGCCGCCCGCGCTGGCCCGGTGGAGGTCGTTGATGTCCTTCGGAGGGTTCTTCACGCTGCCCGCCTGAGGTTCAGGCGGCGCACGTCGCGGACATGGGCCAGCGAGGAGGCGCGGCTCTGCATCATCACCTGCTCCCCCTTGCCGGAGGCGTCAACGTCCGGGCAGAGCAGGACGCGCGCGTCGTCCGGGATCCGCTGCCCGACCTCCGCCGGGAGCGTCACCGCGCCGACCG
>JBEIQZ010000557.1:0-4080 GCA_040376255.1 Alphaproteobacteria bacterium | reverse complement strand
CCCGGCGGTGAGGGGGGCGGAGGCGAGGGCGAGCAGGGAGAGCGCAGCGGCGCTGAGGAGGGCGGGCCAGGCGGGGGTGAGGGCGGCGGGGAGGGCCTCAGCGTCGATGCCGAGGGCGCGGAGGCGGGCGGCCTCCACCCCGGCCATCCCGGCGTCGAGGGCGCCTTCTACTGCCCAGAGCTCCGGCAGCCCGCGATCGTCGAGATCCTCAGGGCGGATGCCGCTCTGGCGGGCGATCTGGCGGCGCTGGGTGCGGTCGAGGCGCTCCGGGCGCACGACGACGAGCCAGGGGGGCGGCGCCCCGGTCAGGGGGAGCGCCTTCATGGCGGGGGGACCAGATCATCGGGGCAGTCCAGCGGCTGGAGGTACCAGCAGAGGACGTGCTCCCGGTAGCCGTCGGGGTCGGTGTCGGGGATCGTCGTGTGGTCGGCGCCGGGGACCTCCCAGAGCAATTTGGGGTCGTTGGCGGCGGCGTAGACCTCGTGCGCGTTGGAGATCTGGATGAACTCGTCCTCGACGCCGTGCATGATGAGGTAGGGGACGGTGACGCTGGCGGCGGCGTCGGTGTTGTCGAAGGGATCCTCGAAGAACCAGCCGGGCGGGAGCGACTGGCCCACCGAGATGTTCCCGAGGTGTTCGGCAGAGGCGAACATCGACTCGGTGATCAGCACCTTCGGGGGGCGGTCTGCCGCGTTCTGGATGGAGGCGAACCCGCCGAGCGACAGCCCGAGGTAGGCGAATTCCTCCGTGGCGAGCCCGGTCTCAGCGGAGACGTGATCGATGGCGGCGGCGGCGTCGGAGATCACGCCGTCGTAGCTGCTCTCGCCCTCCGACTTCCCGAAGCCCCGGTAGTCGAAGACGAACACCTCCAGCCCCCACGTCCAGTAGCGCTCCACGCTGTCTGAGTAGGCGTCGATGTTCTCCGCGTTGCCGTGGAAGTACAGCAGCACCGGCGCCCCCGGCTCAGGCTGGTGCGCCCAGACCCCGGAGAGGGTGTTGCCGTCCGCTTCGTTGGTGAAGGACTGCTCCTCGATCTGCTCAGCCGGGACTTCGCCGAAGTCGAGGACGTATTCGTCCACCGGCGTCCCGTTGAAGAAGAAGCCGTCGAGGCTCATGCAGCCGGGGAGGGCGCAGAGCAGCAGGGGGAGCAGGCGCGGCGGGCGGGAGGAGATTGACATCAGGTGCCGCCTTTCCGGTTGCCCGGTCGACCGAAGGTGTAGCCCAGGCCGAGCTGGAAGGAGATCGCCCCCTGGTGGCCCGGCGCGTAGTAGTTGGTGACGAGCTTCCAGGTGTCCGCGTAGGGCGCGATCCACTTGAATTCCGTGTCGAGGTGGAAGCGCGGGCCGATGCCCCAGCGCTGCCCGACCTGCCACGCGCCGATGGCGTGGATCTCAGGGAAGGACTGGAGGAACAGCGTCAGCCCGGTGTAGGTCGTCTGCCGGTCGTTCTTGCCCCAGTCCCAGGAGGCGTTGAACACCGGCTGCAGGTACAGCACGAACCCGCCCTCCGGCTCCCGCTCCACCACCGGCCCGCCCGCCCCGATCAGCGTCAGATCGCCCATCAGCCGGGGCCGCGCGCCTGCGTTGTCGAGGAAGACCCGCGACGCCCCGAACTCAGCCTGCAGCACGCCCACCGCCAGCAGCGAGGTCGGGTGGAAGGCGCCGTGCAGATCGGTCCGGTCGTCGAGGCCATAGTCTATCCCGATGGATGAGAAGGGCAGCGGGATCGGCAACCCATAGATTTCCGTTATGGGTCCGCCAAAGGAGCCTTCCAACGCGATGTTCCCGTCCCCGACCGGCTTCACCCCGTGGACCGTCGTGCAGCCCAGCAGGCTCCCCATGACGTTCCCCATGAGGTTCCCGGTGAACCACCAGCCCAGCCATATCCCCGACCATGCAGCCATCATCGGTGCGATGTATTGTGTGGAGCGCCGTTGTGCTATCTGCCGCTGCGCTATATGTCCTGCCCGGTATGTGCGCCCTGCATGGTTGATGCCGCAGCGTTGTCTCCCCTGATCGCCCTGGCGGTGCGGCTGCTGGCCTGGACCTGGCGGGTCGAGCAGCCGCCGTGGCCGGTGGAGGGGGCGTGCGTGGTCGGCTTCTGGCACGGGGATCAGCTCCCGATGATCGCGCTGCACCGGCGGCACGGGCTGGTGGGGATGGCGAGCCTGTCGAAGGACGGGGAGATCGTGGCGCGGGTGCTGGGGCGGCTCGGCTACGCGGTGATCCGGGGATCGACCTCCAGCGGGGGGGCGCAGGCGCTCCGGGCGGCGCTCCTGGCGGTGCGGAGGGGGGGGCGTCCGGCGCTGGCGGTGGACGGGCCGCGCGGGCCGCGCCACACTGTCCAGCCGGGGGCGGAGGCGCTGGCGCGGATGGCGCGGGTGCCGGTGGTGTTCGGGGAGGCGGAGGGGGCGGGGCTGCGGCTGGGGACGTGGGATCGGTTCTGGATCCCGTGGCCGTTCGCGCGCGTCCGGGTGCGCTACCGGGTGTTCGCGCCGGGGGAGCCGATCCGGCTGGAGGGAGCGGGGCTGTCCTGACGGCTGTGTTGTGCTACAGTCTGCGCGCAGAGGTCGATCTGGCTGCTCCCGCTGTTTTTGCTGTCCCTGCGGTCCCTGCGGTCCCTGCAGAGGCGCCGCTCATCGCCGAGCACCTGTCGAAGGTGTGGCCGGGCGCGCCGGGGATCGTCGCGGTCGCGGAGGCGGACTTCTCGGTGGCGGCGGGCGAGATCTTCGGGCTGCTCGGGCCGAACGGGGCAGGGAAGACGACGACGCTCCGCATGGTGGTGGGGCTGCTCCCGCCGAGCGGAGGGCGGGCGCGGCTGTGCGGGGTGGACGTGGCGGCGCGTCCGCTGGAGGCGCGGCGGCACCTCGGCTACCTGAGCTCCAGCTCCGGGCTGCCGGGGCGGCTGACGGTGCGGGAGGTGCTGGCGCTGTTCGCGGGGCTCCAGGGGGTGATCGACACAGAAGCGGCGGCGGATCGGGCGATCAAGCGCTTCTCGCTCGGCGCCTTCGCGGATCGGCTGATCGAGACGTGCTCGACGGGGATGCGGCAGCGCACGCGGCTGGCGGCGGCGATGGTGCACGATCCGGCGGTGGTGGTGCTGGACGAGCCGACCAGCGGGCTGGACGTGGTGGCCGCTCAGGAATTGCTGGATATCATCCGGGCCTCCCGCGACGCCGGGGCGGCGATCATCTTCTCGACCCACATCCTCGCGGAGGCGGAGCAGCTCTGCGACCGCGTCGCGGTCCTGCACGAGGGGCGCATCCGGGCCACGGGATCGGTGCCGGAGCTCCTCGCGCGCACCGGGGCGCCCGATCTGCAGCGCGCCTTCCTCGCGCTGATCCGTAAGTGAAAGAGTGAGAGAGACAATCCGGCGGACGCTGCGTCTTTTATGGGTGGTGCTGCGGGCGGAGGGGCTGCGGACGCTGCGGGCGCGGGAGATCTATACGTGGCTGCTGCTCCCGGCGCTGCTCGGGGTGCCGGTGCTGCTGGCGGGGATCACGCTGGTGCGGTCGCTGGTGGACGTGCCGCCGCGCGTGGCGATCCCGCTCGAAGAGCCGCCGGGGCTGGAGGTCGGGGCGGCGCTCGCGGCCAGGAAGATCGTGGTGATCGCCAGCCCCGATCCGGCGTCGATGCTGGAGGCGGGGACGGCAGACGCGGCGATCCTGCGGTGGGTGGAGGGCAGCGGGATCGGGGAGCCGCAGTTCGAGCCGTGGCGCTGGCGGGCCGATCTGGCGGGCGGCGACGCGGCGCTGCAGGATCAGGTGCGGGCGGCGGTGCGCGAGGCGGGGGATGACGCGCTGGAGGGGTGGGTGCAGCTCGCGGGCGGCGATCCGGCGCGGGAGCTGTGGGTGGCTGACATCCGGATGATGCCGGCGGAGACGAAGGATCGGGCGGCGCACCTCTCCCGCATGCTGGTGAGCTACCTGGTGTTCGCCATCGGGCTGCTCGGGGTGATGATGGTGGTCGGCGGGACCGCCTCGGAGCGGGCGGAGGGGGTGATGGAGAGCGTCCTCAGCACCGCCGCGCCCCCGTGGGCCTGGCTGCTGGCTCGGGCGGCGCTCATCACCCTGATCCAGTG
>JBEIQZ010000856.1:0-1555 GCA_040376255.1 Alphaproteobacteria bacterium | reverse complement strand
GGATCACCCCCGACGAGGCCAACCACCTGGCCGACCTCGGCCACATCGAACACCTCGATGTCCTGGCCACCTGGGACACCGACGACCCGCGCGAGTTGTCCGCGATGGCAGACAGCTACATCGCCCGGCTCGTTCAGCACGCCACCACCCGCGACCAGACGGAGGATGGGGGCGTGATGGTGCTGGGCGGGGTGCGCTGATGGACAGCATCGCCGCAGAACTTGCCTCCAAGCTCATCGACCTCTGCACTGTCCTCGGTATCGACCCGGACGCCGCTCTGGAACAGCAGATCGAGGAAGCCCGCGAGCTGGCTGATGCCCCCCGCCAGCTCCGCCGCGCCTACGCGGAGCGCGACGAGGCGCTCCAGACGGTGCGCGAGCTGGACGACAGGCTGGCACTGGTTCGCGCCGAGCTGAAAGAGGCCCAGGAGACGCTGGAATGGGAGCGGCAGGATCGGGCGGCTACGGAGACGTACCTTCACAAGCTGCCCACTCGCCATGCCCAGGCCGGGGAGCGCTCGTGAAGAACGCCGAAGCCGCCCTGCGCCTCGATATCGAGGAACGACTTGTCAAAATGCTGCGCTCGCACGACTACACTGTCCGCGCCGCCGCCGAGCTGAACCGGCTGGGCATCGTGGCTACCGGCCCCGACGCTGCGGTGGCTGCCGCCATCCTCGCGGCCCGCGCCACGACGCCCCTCAGTCTCGCCGCCGCTGATCAGGCGCTCGGCTGGTGGGTCAGCACGCTCCCCGGTGTGATGGACATCCGCAGCATCCGGAGGGCCGCATGAGCGCCGCCGAACTGGACAAGCGCATCGCCGCCTTCGTGGAGGAGCTGCTCGGCAAGCAGCTCCGGGTGGCGGGCTGGAGCTGGCTGCGGTTCGCCCAGGCCGCGAAGGTCGGGCAGATCGACCCGGACGAGGTGCTGGAGCTGGCGCTCCGCGCCGCGCACCTCACCACCCCGCCCGATCTCGGCCATGCGGGTCGCGCCGTGACCGAGTGGGTGCGCGCTCTGGCGCATGACCACCAGGAGCGGGCGGCGCACCGCTTCATCCGGGCCGGGAGCCTGCGGGTGCCGGTGTACCGGTGTGACGCCTGCGAGGCGGAGATCGTGTGGGCGCGCACGGTCAACAGCAAGAACATGCCGGTGAACGCCACGCCGACCTCGAAGGGGACGCAGATCCTCCGGGTGGCGAACGGCGTCCTCGTCGTCCGCACCCTGCATGCCGAGGAGCAGCCCGCAGAGGGCGAGCGCCGCTGGACATCGCACTACGCGCTGTGTCCCGCCGCAGCGCGGTTCCGCGACACCCCCGCCCCCGCCGCTCCGGCTGAACCGCTGACCGCGCTCCCCGCCCGGTCGGGTGCGGGAGGTGCGCGATGACCGTCGTTGTCCCCGGCCTCTCTGCCTCCGGCATCTACCTCAGCGCGAGCGAGCTGCCCGCGCTCCCGCCCTGCCCGTCGTCCCCTGGAGATCCCCGCGCTCCGCTGGAGATCCCCGCGATCCTCCCCCGGAGATCCCCGCGCTCCTCCGGGGAGATCCCCCTGATCCTCCCGTGG
>JBEIQZ010000103.1:0-13837 GCA_040376255.1 Alphaproteobacteria bacterium | reverse complement strand
CGGGGATGCCTGCGGGCGGCCCGCCGGGGATGCCGCCGCGACCGGGCGGGCCGGTGCGTCCGGGCCTGCCGCCGGGCGCGGTTCCGGCGCCGAAGCCCTGAGAGATGACCGCCGCCCTGCTCCTGATCTCCGCCGGGGATCAGGCATGGTGGGCGGGGGATCGGCGCGCGGCGGCTGAGTCGTGGCGCGCCGCGCTGGAGGCGGCCGGGACGACCGCGCCGGATCGCGCCGCCGAGGCGATGGCCCGGATGCGGCTGCTGCATGTGCAGGGCAATTACGCGCCGGTCTGGCATGGGCCGCTGCTGGAGCGGGCGCTCGCGGCCTGTCCGGCGGAGGAGCCGTGGTGCGGGATCGCCGCCGCAGACCGGCACCTGTGGCTCCCCGCCTTCACCGGGGCCGATCCGTCGCAGGTCGCGGGGCTGCTTGAGAAGAGCCCGCTGGAGGGGCCGGCCTCGGCGCGGCGCGCGTGGGCGGCGGCGGACCCGTCGCTGCTTCACGGGGAATTGGACGGGATGGGCGAGGGCATCCGGACGCACGGGGCGCGGGCGGTCGATCCGGGGACGTGGGTGCTGGGGATCGGTCTCTCAGCGGCGCCGGGGGCGGGGGTCGGGGCGGCGGGGCGGTTCACCCACCCGGATCTGTTCTATGGGCGCCACCTCCTGCAGCTCCAGGGCGGCGGGGACAGCCGGGGGGGCTGGCTGGCGTCGGGGTCGCTGCTGGCGTGGACGGGCGGGGCGCGGCCGCTGGTGGCGGTGGGCGGCGGGCGGCAGGTGCAGAATTACTACAGCGCTGCTGGAGATCTTACAATTTTCCCGCTGGCGTCGGGCTGGGGGATGCTCGGCGCGCAGGTGTCGGGGCAGGCGGGCGGGGGGCGGGGGCAATTGCTGATCGCGGGGCAGTACCGGGCGGAGGCGATCCAGGATCGGCGCTGGCAGAGCGGGGGGCTGTGGCTGCGCGGGGCGTGGGTGGCGGGCGCGGGGCGGGCGGAGGCGACGGCGGAGGCGGGCCTGATCCGGGAGGGGGAGGGGGGCGCGGGGCCGTACGGCGGCGGGACGCTGGCCTGGATCGGGGGGCCGGAGGCGGCGGGCGGGCGGCTGCTGCTGCGTCCGGCGGCGGAGGTGATGGCGGGGGCGCCGTTCTTCCGCAGCCCGTCGGGCGGGGGGGCGCGGCTGCTGCGGGGGCTCCCGGTGGGACGGTGGCGGGCGGAGGGGCCGATCCCGGCGCTGGCGTCGGCGCAGATCGAGTACCGGCACGGGCTTATCGGGCCGCTGCGGGGGCAGGTTTTTGCAGACACCGCCTGGATCGACGGGCCGCATGCGACGATCGGCGCGGGGGTGGCGCTCGAATTACCGCCGCTGCCGTACAACACGACCCGGCTGGAATTCGGCTATGGGGTGGGACCGCAGGAGGCGGGGGTGTGGGGCTTGGTGCTGGCGTGGGGGGAGGCGTTCTGATGGAGGCAGGCGGGGAGGAGCGCGGGCTCCGGGCCGGGATCGCGCAGATGCTGATCGGCTGCTTCTGCTTTACCGGGATGGCGCTGTGCGCGAAGATGGCGCACCGGCACGATCCGGCGCTGTCGACGTTCGTGACGAGCGCGGTGCGGTCGTGGGTGAACATCGCGGTGCTGCTGTGGATGGCGCAGGGCAGCGTGCGGCTGCTCGTCGGGGATCGGCGCGCGGCGCTGTGGGCGCGCGGGGTGGCCGGGGCGACGGCGCTGATGACCTACTTCGCCGCCTTCACCCGCATCGGCGTCGGGGAGGCGTCCTTCCTCAACCAGACGAGCGCCATCTGGGTCGCCGCCCTCGCCCCCTTCGTCCTGAAGGAGCCGACCCGCCCCCGGATCTGGATCGCGGTCGCCGCCTCGATGGTCGGCATCGCGCTGCTCTCCCACCCGCGCGACGGGGCGGGCAGCGCCGACAGCGTGGGCCGCCTCTACGGCGCGATCAGCGGCCTCGCCGCCGCCGCCGCCTACCTGTCGGTGCGCCGCGCCAGCCAGAGCAATTCCGCGATCACCATCGTCTTCTACTTCACCTTCCTCGCCGCGATCAGCGCGACGCTCTTCGCGATCCTGTCGGGCGCCGCCTGGCCGGTCGGCGCGATCACCTGGGCGTTTTTGATCGGCACCGGCGTCATGGCGACGCTCGGCCAGGTGTTTCTGACGCGCGCCTACCAGCTCGCCCCGGCGGCCCCCGTCGCGGCGGCGGGCGCGGCGGCCCCGCTGCTCCAGGCGGTCGCGGGCTGGCTCTGCTTCGGGGAGGTGCCGGACGCGAGCGGGCTCGTCGGGATGGCGATCCTGCTCTGCGCGACGGTGCTGCTGCCGCTGATTTAGGGTATCCCCGTCAGCTTGTGCGTCTGGAGCGAGAGCCGCCACTGCGGGTGCTGCAGGCAGTAGCGGATCGCGGCGGCGGTGTTGGCGGCGCGGTCGGGGCCGTCCATGGGCTGCAGGTAGAAGTGCTGGAAGTCGAGGTGCGCGACGGACGCCGGGGGGATCTCGGGCTGGGGGTAGACCAGCTTCAGCTCGTGTCCGTGGAGCTGCTTCAGGACGGAGCGCGGCTTGGGGCTGACGCAGATCCAGTCGATGCCGGGGGGCGCCTCGCGGGTGCCGTTGCTCTCGATGGCGATCTGGATGCCGAGGGCGCGGCAGGCGTCGATGAGCGGGGCATCGAGCTGCAGCAGCGGCTCGCCGCCGGTGAAGACGACATACGGGGTCGTGGGCGCAGGGTGATGGCGGTCACTTGTCTGCGCTGCGCTGGTCAAGCGACCTTCCTCCCCTGCGCCCACGACCCCGTATGTTTGATGTTTTGTGCGACGGGAACCCGTCGCACAGCAGGGCGGGACCGCGCGCCCCGGCGCCTGATCCTGCGTGGCGCGATCCCAGCAGGCGAGGACGGCGGCGGCGAGGGCGGGGGCGTCGACGAACTTCCCGCCGCCGGGGCCGTCGGTGCCGATGAAGTCGGTGTCGCAGAAGCGGCAGGCGGCGGTAGCGCGATCCTGCTCGCGGCCTGACCAGAGGTTGCAGCCGGTGAAGCGGCAGAAGACGGCGGCGCGCCCGGTGTGGGCGCCCTCGCCCTGGAGGGTGTGGTAGATCTCTTTGACGGCGTACATCCGGCGGCTTCCGTAGCCGTGCGGCCTATCACAGCCCGGAGAAGATCTCCAGCGGGCGGTGGACGCGCTCCGCCCAGGCGGCCTCGTTGTGGGGGGCGCCTGGCTCCCACCAGTGCCAGAGGTCGGTGTCGTAGCGGTAGCCTGCGGCGGCGAGGGTGTCGCGGAGCTGGATGTTCTCGCAGTAGTTGTCGGAGGCGGTCGGATCGTCGTCGTCGGTGCCGTCGCCGTCGCTGTCGTAGCAGCCGCCGTTTCCGCCGGAGTCGAGGTAAATCGCGATGTCCTGATGTCCGGCCTGTTGCATGAGGTCGATGATGGTGGGGTTCTGGAGGCCGATGCTGCCCCACCCGGCGGTGCCGGAGAGGCTGGCGGCGAAGTCCCAGCCGTCCGGATCGCGCTGGGCGAGGTAGAGGCTGACGAGCCCGCCGAGCGAGGAGCCCATCGTGCCGACCGGGCCGGGCTCGCCGTACTGCTCGCGCACGAAGCCACGGATGTCCTCGACGAGGGCCGCGTAGTCCGCCGCCTGCCCGCCGAGCACCGACCCGTCCCCGATGTCGTCGGCGGTGTGGGTGTACTCCTCCATGCGGTCGGAGGTATTGTCGATGCCGACGATCATGATCCCCGCCATCGCCTCAGAGGCCGCGCCGGTGAGGTTGTCCTGCAGCCGCCAGCCGCCCCAGATGGCCTCCGGATCGAAGAGGTTCTGACCGTCATGGGCGTAGAGCGTGCGCCCGGGCGATCCCTCCGGCACCCAGATCCGGATGGTGCGCGCCTGGAGCCGCCCGGTGCCGAAGCCGGGGACGCGGTCGATGTGGGCGCCGGCGGGGGCGATCAGGCTCAGCTCGCCGTAGTCGTCGTAGACAAGAGATCGCGCCCAGGGGTCGGCGCTGTAGTGATCGGCGCCGTCGCTGAACTTGTAGCCGCTGTCCGGGTCGGCAGCGACGATCACCCAGGCGAACCCCTCGTCCTGGCTGAGCGCGGTCCCGGCCCAGCCGTCGAAGTCGCCCGCGACCTCCGGCCACGCGCAGTCCGGGCAGACGATCAGCCAGCCGTCATCGGTCGGTGCGGGCCAGCCGCCGCCCTGCGCCTGCCGCAGCAGGGCGGCGTCCCGGTCGGCGCGCAGCTCGGCCAGGAGGTCGCCGGAGCCGGGCGCGCTGTCCGGCTGGTAGACCTTGTCCGGATCGAAGCCCTCCGGTATCCTGCATGCGAGCAGCCACAGCAACGATCACCTCCCGGTTCAG
The DNA here is from genome assembly GCA_040376255.1 of Alphaproteobacteria bacterium. Classification (GTDB taxonomy): domain Bacteria; phylum Myxococcota_A; class UBA796; order UBA796; family SXON01; genus JBEIQZ01. Next base: position 9,494 of record JBEIQZ010000103.1, on the reverse strand, counting down.
TATATCCGGGGAGCTGTAGTAAGATGCTGCGCGAGGTGCAGATGTTGATGAACTGGATGTTGTCCTCGATGCTGCCTGTGACTGCCGTCCTTAGCGCACCCGCTTCAGCGGGTGAGTGGGCGAAGCAGGAGGTAGATCCTTATTACGAGACCGATTTTACCGCCTACACCATCGAGCAGGGGCGGGTGCGCCTCGGGCTGGTCAACCTCGACGTCGGGGTGCTCGACTACCTGAGCCTCGGCACGACCCCGACGCTGTTCCTCGTCTCGGCGCCCAACATCCACAGCAAGGTGACGCTGCTGCACGAGGGGCCGGTGGACGTCTCGCTCAACGCCGGGGTCATCTATTTTGCCACGAAGTCGCTGCCGGTGAAGGCGGTGTCCTACCCGCTGGCGGTTCAGGCGAGCTGGGTGATCTTCCCGAAGTGGTCGGTCCACACCGGCATCCGGGTGGAGAACCTGGAGGCCACCGGATCGTTCGGGCTGGACGCGCTCGGAGAATCGCTGGCGGGGGCGCTCGGGACGGACATCAGCGACGATCTGGAGGCCGGGCTGAAGGACTCCGGCAGCCTCTACGGCGGCGCCCACCTGACGCTCGGGCAGAGCCGGTTCGCCACCGACTACCGCTTCAACCACCGGGACAGCCTGATCTACCAGTACCAGGGCTGGTTCCACCTCTCGGCGCGGGTGGACGCAGGCTACTCCGGCGAGGACGAGAACGTCCAGGTCGGGCTCAGCGGGAAGGTGCGGATGCCGCTCGACGCCATCGGCACCCACACGCTCTCCTGGCAATTCTCCTGGCTTCACTGGCACCTGCGGATGGGCTTCGGCTGGTCAGACGCCGGGCTCAAGAACCCGCTCCAGGCGCTCACCCAGTCCTGGGAGCTGTACTATCTGTTCGGCAAGCCCTCCAACCTCCGCGCGCCCGCGCCGCCGCCGGGAAACCCGCCCGGAAACCCCCCATCGGGAACCGCGCCGCCGGGATAAGGGTTCAGGGCATGGAGGATCGGGATGTGGCTCGGCATGTGGATCGGATGGATCAGCGCGGCCCTGGCAGATCAGCCCTGGCGCACGAATTTTGACCTCACCCAGACCAGCATGACTCAGGCCGGCTGGCAGGAGCAGAAGATCTGGGGATCGCTGATCCTCGACGAGGGCGAGCCGGGGGAGCTGACTGTGCTGCTGCTGGAGGGCGGGATCCGCCGCAAGCTCTGGAGCACTGAGGCGCGGGAGGGCCGCCCGGAGCGCACCCGGGAGCCGCTGAACTGCTTCTGGCAGGGGGGGCTGGACGCGATGGAGGTCGCGCCGGAGATGCCGATGCTCTGCGAGGGGAGGTTCGAGATGGCCTGCCGGGAGGAGTCGGAGGACGAGCTGCTCTGCATGTTCGTCGGCGCGGCGCCTCCGCTGCTGATGACGCTCCAGGCGGAGGACGGGATGCTGTTGGCGCGGGGGCACAACGTCCGGATCTCGATCCGTTCCGATGACCGCTCCTCAGCGGATCGGGCGCTGACGCCGGAGTAGCGATGCCTGAGCGCGACGTTTTGACGCCGGAGCTGCACCGCAACCAGACCTCCTATGCGCCGGAGGACTGCGCGCTGAAGCGGATCAAGATCCCGGAGGTCTGGCGGGAAGTGCAGCGCTATCTTGGAATTTCTGCCGGGGGAAGTCCTGGCAACAAGGGTCGCGCCTGGCAGCACCTCGTCCCCGGCCGGCACCTCGCCACCCCGCGCTGCGCCCGGCTCATGGAGAAGGCGTACGCGCTGCTCTGCGCGCCGCTGCCCGATGATCCCGACCCGGAGGCGTGGGCGCCGCTCTACGCGCTCTACTATGCGCCGGACACCGTCGCGCTGCTGCACCTGAGCCGGCACGGGCTGAGCTGCGCGCTGGATGCGGCGCTGTCGGGGGCGGGGCTGAGCTTTGAGCTGCGGACGGCGCAGGTGATGATCGACGGGCAGGATCACCCCCGGCGGTCGGAGATGATCCGGCGGGCCGTCGCGCTCGCCGACCCCGCCGCCCGCCGGGAGGCGCTGGAGATCGCCGCCCGCCACCTGTCAGACGCCCCGCGCAGCCTCACCGTCACCATCGGCTGGTACTTCCCGCCCGAGCACGGGGACAGCGCCGTGCGCCGCTGGATGGAGGCGCCGGACATGGAGATGCACATCCCCTACGCCTGCGTGCAGGACGCGGCGCTCGCCCGGCACCTCGTGCTGAACCGCACCGGCTGGCGCAGCTTCGCGGACATCGTGCGGAAGTTCTACGGTGAGGCGCTCCCCTGGCTGCTGGAGATCGAGCAGAAGCCGGCGAACGAATTTGATCTGAACCACATCGCCCAGGCGCTCGCTGCCTACGACACGGAGGAGGTCGGACGGATTTTTGCCGGGCGGCTCTCCAGGCAGCAGTACCGCAAGGTCGCCGTCGACTGGTTCATGCGGAACCCGGAGCTGGCCCGCCGCTGCCTGCCGCCCGCGATCGCCGCGAAGGGGCGCAGCGGCCCGATCGCCGCAGAGCTGCTGGCGCTGATCGAGCGCAGCGCGGCGTCGCATGCGCCTTCGCAGGAGATCGCGGAGGCGCCGCCGGAGGCGTGGCCTGAGGTGCTGCGCGATCCACCTTGGCAGAAGCCAAAAGCGAAAAAACCGCCCAAGCTCCCGAAGATCTGGCGCTCCGAGGCGTTCACCCGCCCGGTCTTCAGCGCCGGGGCGCACAGCGGACAGCCCCTGCCGCTCCCCGCGATGACCGTCCTCGGGGAGTGGCTGATCTCCACGCCGCTGTCCCGCGACGCGAGCGGGCTGCGCGCGATCCGGGAGGCGTTCACCGGAGAGAGCCTCGCGGCGCTCGCCTGGGACGCCCTGCGCGCCTGGGAGCTGGATCGCTGCAAGCACGGGAGCCGCGCGATGGCGCACGGGCTGTTCTTCTTCGCCACCCCGGAGCTGATCGAGCGGCTGCCGATCCGCAACGCCGATCCGTACGTCCACACCGTCCTCAGCGGCGAGGGGAGCCCCGCCGCAGCGCGCGCCCTGCTCCGCACCCTGGATCTCCCGGAGGAGGGCGCGTTCATCACCGGCCAGCTCCACGATCAGCTTTTGCTGTGCGCGAAGGCGCCGGGGGTCGGCACGATCGGGGAATTGCTGGAGGAGCTGATCCCCGCCGAGGACGCCCGCGCCGACGGGACCGTACCGTTCGCCTACGGCAGCCGCACGCTCCGGGTGGGCTTCGACGGCTACCTGCTCCCGCAGATCGTCGATGAGGAGGGCAACCGCCGGGAGTCCCTGCCGCCGCGCCGCCACGGCGACGACCCCGCGCGGGCCGAGGCCGCCCGCCGCCACTGGATCTGCCGGAAGGAGGAGGTGTCCGTCCTCGCGCGGCTGCTGCTGCAGCGGCTGGAGGAGGCGATGCTCCTCCAGGAGCGCTGGAGCCTCGCGCGCTTCACCCGGATCTGGTGGCAGCACCCCGTCCTCAACGGGCTGGCTCAGCGGCTCGTCTGGTCCTGGGAGGCTCCCGGCGCGCCCGGCGGCGCCTTCCGCGTCACCGAGGATCGCAGCCTCGCGGACGCCGATGACGCCCCGGTGCGCCTGCCGGATGGCGCCACGATCCGGCTCGCCCACCCGGCGCTGCTCGCGCCCGCCGACTGCGCCCGCTGGTCGCAGATCCTCTCCGACTACGCGATCATCCATCCCTTCCCGCAGATCGACCGGCCCTGCCCGCGCCGCGACCTCCCCGCCGCGAAGGGCCTCACCGTCGCCCTCCGCCCCGACACCCTCGACGGGCATGCCGCTCACCTCCAGCAACGCGGGTGGAACCTCCTGGACTACCATTCCAGGCACCGGTTCCACTTTCAGCGGCGGGGGCTGTGCGACTGGTTCTGGAATTCGCGCCAGGGCGTCATTGAGCTTGAGAATACCGCGATAATTCAGCGATTGAGGCTTGATTGGAAGCAGGAAAACGCCGACCATGAGAGGACGGATCTCTCCCGGATCCTGTTCGCCGAGATCCTCGCCTCGCTCCCGCTCTCCCCGGAACCCCCATGACCCGCAAGCGCCTGCTCCTCTCCCTGCTCGCCGTCACGCTCTGCCTGCTCGCCGTCCCTGCGGGGCTGCTGGCGTGGACATTCGCCGGGAACCCGGAGATGCAGGACGGGCAGGTGCTACCCGACGCGGTGCTGATCCAGGACGGCTATGTCGCCTCCTTCCTCCTCGATCTCGGCGGGAGCAGGGTCGCGCTCGTCGACGCCGGGAACGACCCCGACGGCGCCGCCATCCTCGCCGCCCTCGAACGCCGCAAGCTGCCTCCTGAGGCCGTCACCGCCATCCTGATCACCCACGGCCACCCCGATCATGTCGCCGCCTGCGCGAAGTTCCCCGGCGCCACCGTCTACGCCGGAGCGCCCGAATTGCCCGCCATGCGCGGCGAGGTCGCCTACCAGGGGCCGCTCCCCCGCCTGTTCGGCTCCGCTCCCGCCCCCTGCGCCGATGTCCAGCCGGTCGAGGACGGGCAGCAGATCCCCCTCGGCGGCAAGAGCGCCACCGCCTTCCTCGTCCCCGGTCACAGCAGAGGCAGCGTCGCGTGGCTCTATTCGGGCGTCCTGTACCTGGGGGACAGCGCGGACGCGACGAAGGAGGGGGAGATGGTCGGGGCCAAGTGGCTGTTCAGCGATGATACAGCGCTGAACGCCGCCTCGCTGAAGCAGCTCTCAGAGCGCCTGCACGGACAGCCGATCCATACGCTCGCGTTCTCCCACACCGGGACGCTGCCCGGCGGGGACGCCCTCCAGCGCTTCGGGCTGAAGCAGCTACCTGATTAGCCGCGCGCTCAGCCGCTCCGCCACCCGCATCGCCATCCCGTACACCGTGATCTGCGGGTTGACCCCCGTCGCCGTCGGGAACAGCGAGGAGTCGCAGACGTAGAGGTTGTCCATCGCCCAGAGCCGCCCGTCCGGATTGACGGCGTGGCGCCCCCGGTCGCCGCCCATGCGCGCCGTCCCCATCTGGTGGTAGGAGATGAGGGTGACCTCGCCGGGTTCATAGCCGAAGCCGTCGAGGTGATCGACGTCGGCGGGGCGATCGACGATGCAGGGGCGGGTGTGGCCGGTCATGCAGCGGGCGGCGCCTGCGGCGAAGTATGCCTCCATGGTGCGCTTCGATCCGGCGCGGAGGCGCTTCGCGTCTTCGGGGTGGAGGGTGTAGTTGGCGACGGGGCGCCCGTTGGCGTCGACGGTGACGTTGCCGGGGTGGTGGTCGCGGAGGAGGACCCCGGCGATGGCGGCCTCGCGGACGCGCTGCATCCACTCCATGTGGGCGGCGCCGAGGCCGGGGACGACGAGGCTGGCGACCCCGGGCGCGCCGCCGATGCCTTCGGGGAGGACATCGAGCGGGTGGCCGGAGAGCCCCCAGGAGAATTCGGAGATGTGGTAGCCCTGGAGGATGCCCTCGAAGGGGTTCACGTCCTGACCGGGGAAGTGGGCGATGACCGGGGAGCCGGGGTGCAGGTAGAGGTTGCGCCCGATCATGCCGGAGGGGTCGGGGATCTGGCTGCGGAGGAGCAGCGCGGGGGTCTGGATGGCGCCGCCCGCGACGATCACGGTGTCGGCCTGCACGGTGAACCGGCGGCTGCGGCTGCCGTCGGCGTCGCGGATGACGCCCTCGATCCGCTCGGCGTAGCGCCCGTTGTGGACGATCCGGCGCACCTCGCAGCCGGTGTAGGCGCGCGCCCCGGACTGCGAGGCGAGGGGGAGCATGGTGAGGGCGGCGGACTGCTTGGCGTTGTAGGCGCAGCCGAGCGTGCAGAAGCCGGAGCCGAGGCACTGGAAGGCGTTGCGCTCGAAGCAGTGGCCCTGCCAGCCCATCGCCTCGGCGCCGACGCGCAGCAGGTCGTTGTTGCGGTTGAGCTGGGCGGGGGTGGTCGGGGCGACGTTGAGGATCTGGCGGATGCGGTCGAAGCGCGGGCGCATCGCGGCGGGGGTGAGATCCTCGATGCCCTCGGCGGCCCAGAGATCGAGGATGCGGTCGGGCGTCTCGAAGCAGATCAGGTGGTTGACCACCGATCCGCCCCCCAGCACCTCGCCGTGCAGGATGGTCATCCCCTTGTCGGCGGTCTGCCGGGTGCCGCCCTGCTGGTAGAGCCGCCCCATCATCTGCTTCTCGTTCTGCGTCATCTGATCCGCAGGCACGAAGTCGCCGGCCTCCAGCACCACCACCTCATGCCCGGCCTCCGCCAGCACCATCGCCGCCGTCGCGCCGCCCGGCCCGGAGCCGATGATGGCGATCTTTGTGCGGAGCGTCAGATCGCCGGTGTAGCTGGCGGGGGAGAGGATCATGGCTGCCTCCAGTCGAAGCGCGGCGCGTGGACGGGCAGCTCGATCCGCCCGACCCACGGCCCGCCATAGCGGATCAGCGGCCAGGACGCCGCATGCATGTAGAAGTGCGACACGATCAGGTCGTGCAGCCCCCGGTAGATCTGGCGCCGCACCAGCTTGGACGCCGCCGCCCAGCCCTCCAGCACCGCCTCCTGATCAGCGGCGCCGAGCGCAGTGAACGGTTGCATGTACCCGTCGATCAGCGGCGCCCGCTCGAACAGCAGCGGCAGCTTCCGCCACACCTCCCCGACCTCCGGCAGCGCCGCCAGCGTCGCGTCGATCTCCTCCATCACCGGCACCGCCGCGTGATCCGGCCCGATGAACCGCTCCGCCAGCACGCGCCCGATCCGCGCCGCCTCCGCGTCCAGCACCGCGAACCCCGGCGCCGGATCGCCCGGCGTCACGCTCCGCACCGCCGCCACTCCCCCCAGCAGCAGCACGCCGCTGCCGATCCCCAGGATCACCGAACGTCGGGACAGGTTCATTCCAGCACTGTAACCGGCCCCTCCCCGCCCTGAACAGCGGACACCCACCCCGGGCCGGGTATCTCCTCGTACATCTGCGGGTATCCCTCCGGATCGAGGGCGCGCAGCCGCGCCAGCGCCGCCAGCATCGACGGATCGCCCCAGACCTGCCAGGTCGCGCCGCTGCGCATCACCTGCTCATAGACCCGGATCGCCTGCTCCTCATACGAGGGGCCAAAACAGCCGGTGCCGATGCGGTACAGCTCCGGCGGCCCCGCGACCGGGATCGGCGGCAGCTCCCGGTACCACGCCCCCCGCGCCTCCCGTATCCGGCCGATATCCAGCATCGCCTCCAGCGACGGGCCGCACCCGCCCACCCCGACGACATCCAGGAGCTGCGCCTCCAGCCGGATCTGCGACGCCTCCCGCGCCCTGATCGCGGCGATCTGCGCCTCCTGGGTGCCGATCTCTCCAGCGGGATCAGCGATCCACGCCTCGACCTCCGCCCGCACCGCCTGGAGCCGCGCCTCGCCCGCCGCCTCGACGTCCAGCCCGCTCAAACAGGTCAAGTACATGGTTCAATCCTTATCTCTGTATAGCCGGGATACGGCGGCTGATCCGCACCCGCAATTCCTCGTCCTCCAGCCGATCCGCGATCTGCTGCGCCCGCAGCCGGAACGCGGCGGCCTCCGGCTCCGGGTGCAGCCGCGCCAGCAGGTTGAGCGCCATCGCCCGCAGCCGCACGAAGCCCCCGTCCCCGGCCAGATCGCAGGCCAGCCGCGCCTGCGCCCGCGCCTCCTCGTGGCGGCGCAGCCCCCGCAGGCTCCACGCCATCCCGCTCGCCCGCCGGTAGCCCGCGAAGGGCGGCCCGTCCTCCGGCAGCGCCCTGTAGAGCGCGAGCGCCGCCGCCGGATCGCGCTTCGGGCCGATGTTGAGGTAGAAGGCGCGGTGATCGATGAGCCGCGCCTGCAGGCAGCGCCGATCCTCAGGCGCGATCTCCTCCTGCTCCGCCGAGAAGATCCGCTCCGCCTCCGCCAGAAGCCCCTGCACCGGCGCGTCCTCCCGCCGCTTCCCCAGCAGGTAGATCCGCGCCAACAGCCACTCGATCTGCGCCGCCGCCCCCGCCCGCTCGCGCCGCCCCTCCGCCTCCGCCAGCAGCTCCTCCGCCCGCCCGAAGTCCCGCCCCCGCAGCGCCACCCCCGCCAGCCCGATCAGCAGCCAGATCCGCGACGGCCCCTCAGACAGCGGCGGTCGATCCCAGGCCCGCAATTGCTCCAGGCACAGCCCGCACGGCAGATCGGTGAACCGCGTGTGGTAGCTCCCCATCCACTGCATCTTGCGCTCCACCTCCGCCGGGACCCCGAACCGCGCCAGCAGCCGCCGCCCCAGTCCCCGCCCGGCCCGCGCTCCCGCTGCCGCAGCCGCCGGATCGCCCGCTCGATGCTCTCCAGATCCTCGCGCCCGCCCCGCTCCGCCCCCAGCCGCTCCGCCAGCTTCGCCAGGCTCCCGTGCTGATCGGTCAGCCAGCCGACGTAGCCGCCCCAGTCCATCCCCGGCGGCGGCTCGCTCTGGCCCGGTTGTCCGGGTTTCTGTCCGGGTGGGTCGTGCTCCATCACGCCATATTCATCGCACGAAAGGAGCCTTCATGCAACCGTACTACCTGGTCGTCGACCTCGAAGCCACCTGCAGCGACCGCAGCACCCCCCCGAAGTTCAAGGAGCACACCGTCCCCCGCCACGAGATGGAGACCATCGAGATCGGCGCCGTCCTCTGCCACCCCCGCACCCTCGCCCCGGTCGCGGAATTCCAGACCTTCATCCAGCCGGTGCGCCACCCCGTCCTCACCCGCTTCTGCACCGACCTCACCTCCATCACCCAGGCCGATGTCCAGCCCGCCCCCCGCTTCCCCGCCGCCATCGCCGCCCTCTCCGCCTTCCTCGACGGACGGGACGCCATCTTCGGCTCCTGGGGCGACTATGACTGGTTCCAGCTCGTCCAGGACGCCCGCCACCACCGCTGCGAGCTCCCCGCATTCTCCGACCGCATCAACCTCAAGGCACAATTCGGCAGCCGCCAGGGCGGGCGCCCCATGGGCATGGCCGCCGCCCTCCGCCGCGCCCGCCTCCCGCTCGAAGGCACCCACCACCGGGGCATCGACGACGCCCGCAACATCGCCAGGATGCTGCCCCTCATCGTCGGAGAAGAGGCGCCCGCGCCCGCCCCGGAGATCCCGGTGCGCGATCTCTTGCGGCGCAGCAGGCGGTGATGGCAACGCCCGGAGTTGAACCGGGTACAACCCGCTTTTCAGACGGGCGCTCTACCTTCTGAGCTACGATGCCGTATGGACCGGCAAGGAATTGAACCTTGTGTGCTCTCGCAGAGAGCGGCTGGTTTACAGCCAGCCTGCCCCACCAGGGACAACCGATCCAGAGTGGTGATGCCCGGACTCGAACCGGGGACAGCCCGCTTTTCAGACGAGCGCTCTACCAACTGAGCTACATCACCGCAGAAACTCTCTCCCTCTCCAACTCCTCCCTCTCCAACCCTCTCCCTCTCCAACCTCTCCCTCTCCAACCTCTCCCTCCAAAAAACCGACCCCGGGGCGTGGGGGCAGACAGCCCCCACAGATCATCCGACGTTCGCCGGGGCTGGGATTGCCCTGCGAAGCTTCAGCGAGCCGGG
>JBEIQZ010000711.1:0-2471 GCA_040376255.1 Alphaproteobacteria bacterium | reverse complement strand
TGATCGGGTGCTGACCGTCAGCGATGACCGGTCACCCAGGAGATGCGGGTGAGGATGCGACCGGCCCGCCCACCCGCAGGGCGAGAGCGGCCATACAGCTCTTTGTCCGTGCAGAACAGCCGCACGTTCTTCTCAATCCTGTGCTTCAAGGCCGCGTCTGCGGTCTTGACCACTTCGATGCCATCCAGCCCTGACAGGGTGAAGCCCTCCGCCACGCCCAGCACCGGGGCGCAGCCGGTGACGCCCTCTCCGGCCTCGACAGCGACCTCGATGAGCGTCACCGTCGCGTTCACCGGGACGATGAGCGGCCCCCAGGTGTCAGCCGCGCCCACGTCCTCCTCGACAATGACGACGGTGTTGGTAGTTCCCCAGCCCGGCACCACGTCCCGCTGGATGACGCTCAGCGTGTGTTCGTAGGCCATCAGGCACCTCCGGGGAGGCGCACGGGGTTGTCGCGGAGCGTGCGGTCGTTGAGGATGTCCCGCGAGCGCATCGTGATGATGTCGTAATTGCTGACCGTGTAGCGGCTGGAGCTGAAGACGTGCCAGGTGGGGACGGGGCAGACCACCTTCTTCCCCGGCTGCCATTGGTCGCCCAGCGTCAGCTCCGGGTACTCCTGGCTCACCTGCTTCCAGACCGCGCCCCGGCTGTTGAACGCCATGCTCTCTGGCTGCGAGGTGCGCCGGAATTGCGCCGCGCACAGCCATGTGTACTGGAGCAGGATGTCCCGGTCGTTGTCGGGCTTCCGCGCCCCGTTGGCCCAGGCGGCGACCAGACGCTTCGCAGGCCCGGTGGCGCCGCCCGGCCCCTGGTGGACGGTGCGGTTGTAGTAGCAGACCATCGCCCGCTCGGTCTGCGGGCCGAGCATCCGGGCGATGCTGATCGCGGCCCGCATATACTCGCTGTTCTGCGCCTCGTAGAGCTGCGCCTGCTGGAACGGCGCATGGTAGCCAGCAGCGGCGAAGCGCCCCAGCCAGGGCTGCTCCCACAGGACAGCGCCATCGACCGGCGCGAGGCTCTTGGCCTGCACGCTCGCCATCATGCGGGCCGCCGCAGCCGCCCCGCCGAAGGTGGCGTCGAAGAAGTCCGGGTCGGCGCTCCGCATCCGGGTCAGCACCTTGAACAGCCCGCCGCCGAGCTGCGTCCACTGGATGATGCCGTAGCTCACCCCGTTGCCGTCGATGTTCTTCTGGACGCTCCAGAACTTCCCTTCGTGCGCCGATGTCTTGGCGATCAGGACGCCCATCCAATCGTCGAGGATGCGGTACACGACGCGCTGCCCGCGCACCGCAGCCCCCTGGAGCGCCGCCTGCCCGTCCGAGCTGGCCGCGAGCAGTCCGAGCAGCCCGACCAGCCCCCCCGCGCCCGCAGCGATGACAGCGCCGTTCCTCATCTCAGCGGCTCGCCACGGCCACGCCGACGCCCACCAGTGCGACCAGACCGAGGCCCAGCACCACTTTCGTCGCCAGCCCGTCCTGGGCTGCGTTCAGCCCCTCGTCCACCTTCGCCAGCACCGTCCCCGCCGCCTGCGCCGCACCCGCTGCCGCGCTGCCTGCCGCCTTCAGGGTGATGCCGTACTGCTGCTTGAGGATCTCCTCCCAGGTGCGCGGACGCACGCCCTTGACGATGGCCAGCATGTTGTCGAGCCACATCAGCGTCTTTTCCGCCTCCTTCGGCAGACTGTTGATGGTCTGCCCGATGATCTGCTCCGCGAGCTGGACGCTCGACTTGTCGAGCGACCAGGCATCCCCGTTCACCAGCCCACGGGCCACCTCGAGGAACCTGGTGGACAGCCCCGGCGTCGTGAACAGGTCGGGGTTCTGGCTCTTGTCCCCGAACAGAACGAGGAACATGACGATGCGGGTGCGGAAGTAGCGCACGCTCGGCAGGGGCGAGAACTCCGGCGTCTTCATCCACCCCGGCATGAGGCTCTGCTCCGCCATGCTGTTGATGCCGAGGACGATATTGCCGGTCATCGGCTGGCTCTGGAGGCGTACTGCCTCCACGATGCCCGCCTCATACGGCTCCCAGGTGTTGCGGAATTGCTGCGCCCCGATCATCTTCGCGGCCAGCTCCAGCTTGCCCTTCAGCACCGGCTCGTCCGTCTGGTGGGCCTTCACCTGATAGAGCCACACCACCCACGCCTGGATCGCCGGGATCGTCAGGAACGGGCCGGAGGGCGGCGGGGGCGGCGGCCCGAAGGCGCCGAGGTTCACCTGCGCCTGCACGTTCCCGCGCCCGTTCGGCAGCCGCAGGTTGACGTTCAGCCTGCGGCGCGGCGGGTCGATCACGCCGGGGAGCGGCGCGTAGAAGCGCGCACGCTTCAGCAGCAATTCCATCCCCGGCGTCCACATCCCGTGGCCCTGGACGAAGTGTTCTGAGCCCTCGATCCAGCGCAGCCCGTAGAGCTGCATCTCCCGGTTGCCCAGCGACACCCCGCAGATCGGGCAGACCCGCGCCCCGCAGTCCAC
>JBEIQZ010000717.1:0-2449 GCA_040376255.1 Alphaproteobacteria bacterium | reverse complement strand
GGCCTCGCTGCTGCGCTCGGCTGTCGGCTCATCCCCGACGCCGCCCAGCCCGACGCCGCCCCCCAGCGGGTCGTCCACCTCGACCCGGAGCGCCATCGGCGCGTCCTCGACGCCCGCGCCCTGCTCGATGAGATCGTGCGGGAGGCGGCATGACGCAGCAGACTCCATCGCCTCAGAACGGGGCGGATCGTCCGCCAACTCCTACTCCTACCCCGGACGCATGGTGGTTCCCGCCGGTCTTCATCGCCGCCTACCTGCTGACCGGCCTGTGGTGGCTGGCGAAGGAGAGCTGGGCGCGGGCCTGCGAGGAGAACCCTGTCCTCCGCTACGCCTGGGCCTGCCTGCTCGCCCGCGACCTGAGCGGCTGGCACTGGCTGACGGATTGGCTCTGGTGCCGCCCGGAGCGGTGCTGGGTGCGCCTGCCGACCGGTGCGGCCTGGAGCTGGACGGCAGAGTACCCCTGCTGGATCGAGCGGGTGTCGATCCACCTCGAAGGCCCGAACGGGGAGCGGGTGCTGGCGCTCTGGCATGACCGACCGACCGTCGCTGCCCCCCACCACTGGCGCCCCCCGCATGGGCGCGTCACCGTCAGCCAGCCCGACCCGACGAACATCTGCGTGAGCGGCATGAGCGCCGCGCCCCAGGTGTGGCCGCTGAACAGCCCGATGACCATCCTGGGCGTCGAGGTGCAGGTGCGCCGCCGCACCGCACATCACGGGGAGCGCCCGGCGCTGCGCGTCGTACAGGGCGGCTCGCCGGGTGTGCCTGCGGGAACGTCTGCTGGAACGTCTGTGGGGACGCCCCGATGAAGTCCCCGCCCGCCGGATGCGAGCAGGCCTCATTGGACAAGCGGGAGCTGGTGATGCGCTGCAAGGGTCGCCCCATTCCCGATACGACGTGGGGCTGGGTCTGTGACCGGTGCGGCCTGACGCTGCCGCAGAAGCCCGCGCCGCGCCCGGTGCCAGTGCCGGTCGCGCCGGGGCAGACCTGCCTGCCGGGGTTGGCGCCTGAGCCTGCCCCGCCTCTGGCGCCCGTCGCGCCCGCCCCGCTGCCGCCGATGGGCAGCTCTCCCTGATCGCCGCCCCTGCGGAGCGCCCCTGAGCCCTTTCCGCCAACCACCTCTTCACCCCGATCGAGGAACCCCCATGTCCACCAAGACCGCTGAAACGCCCCCGCCGATGTCCGCCAAGAAGACCGTCGAGCTGCTGTTCAGGGAATGCTTCCTCAACTATCTGGCGGCCAGCTACGCCATACGCAAGTACGGCTACTGCGGCAAACCCCCCACCTGCCTTCCAGCCCGCTGAGATGCCCATGACGCTGCCGCTCTCGCTGGTGACGCCGCTTCTCCTGGGGCTGGCGCTGCTCCCTGTCGTCCGCATCCTGCTCAGGGTTCAGCCCGACGAGCTGCTCAGCGGCTTCCAGCTCCTCCGCGTGCAGATCCTCGGACGCCCCTGGTGGCGATCTCTGCCACGCTCTGTCCCGCTCGCCGTCCACGTCATGGCCCGCTACGGGGCGGCGCAGCTCGTCGTCCTCACCGGCTGGCTCGTCGTCCTGGCCTTCCTCGCCGGGGTCGCCTGGGGGCGGGCATGACCGCGCCGCACCCGCGCCCCGACCTCGAGGAGGAGGACGAGGACAACCTCCCGCTCTGGCACCGTCGCCGCGAGGGGCTGGAGGGATACCGCGCCCAGCTCGCCGTACCGGACGGCGCCGGGGGACACCGCTGGGTCACGGTGGTCGAGGGGCGCGGCGCCCCGGCCTACGTCTGCGAGATGCAGGCCCGCGCCCCCTGGGTGCCGATGCTCGTCTGGTGGGATGAGGCGGCGCGGGCGCTCCGCATGCGCCGGAACCCCGGCGGGCGCGTCAACGTCCGCCTGCTCCTCCCCAACGGGCTGTGCTGCCGCAACCCGAAGCCCGCTGACATGAAACCCGTCGACCAGAGGCCCGTCGAGCCGCAGGCGACCAGCCCGAAGCCCGCCAGCCTGAAGCCTGCCAACCAGCCCACCGAGGCCCGATGACAACGACCCCCTTTGATCCCGACATGCAACCAGGCTTCCTCACCCGCGAGATGCGGATCAACCTGTGGATACTCCGCTCAGACCTGTTCATCGCGCTCCGGCGCCGGTCGCCGCTCGCGGTGCAGGTTCTCCTCTGCCTGTGGGCGCACGGCAACGGCATCGGCTCCCGCTGCTTCCCCAGCCTCACCCGCCTCGCTGCCCTCGCCAAGACCTCGACATCGAGCGTCAGCCTCGCCATCAAGCTGCTGGAGATCGCGGGCTGGATCGTCGTCGAGCGCCAGCGGTACACCACCCTCCAGGGGGAGCCGCGCCAGCACAACCGCTACCTGCTCACCCTGCCGCCCGAGCTGCAGGCGCTCCACACAGAGGCGACGGCATGGCTGGCGCGGCCCAGCTCCGGCACGGACGCGCCCCCGGTGCAGGGCGGCCTGCTC
>JBEIQZ010000456.1:0-5206 GCA_040376255.1 Alphaproteobacteria bacterium | reverse complement strand
GTTGCGGGCGAGCGCATGGCCGAGCGCGTGTTCGCGCCCGCCGGTGCCGATGATCAGGATGTTCAGGGCGGGGGTGTGCAGGGGGCCTCCAGCGCGCCGATCATAGCCTGTCGCCGCGCTGTCAGGGATCATACGCGTACGATCAGGCGGCTGTTCTGCGCGGCGCCGACAGGATAGGCGGGAGCGGAAACAAAGCAGGTCAATGACACCGGAAGAGAAGAAAAAGATACTTTCTTATATGATAAGCAGCCAGAAGCGATTGGTGCCGGTGCTGGCCAAGATCCGGCCAGGGATGGAAGGGCGCTTTGCCTTTGTGATGAGCAAGAGCGGGGGGTTCTACGCCCTGCTGGCCGACCCGAAGGCGGTGCCGCCGAAGTCGGTGGAGGCGGCGAAGCTGGCGCTCGGGAAGGGATCGGTGGTGCGGCGCGGGTTCCTGGAGCACACGACGACGGGGCCGTACATCTTCTGGGTGAAGGCGCTACTGCCGCCGCTGGCGAAGGCGCTGATGACCGGGCTGAAGGCGGTGAAGCCGCTGGGGAAGGCCACGGTGCAGATCATGGCGAAGGAGAAGGCGGAGCTGCTGTCGAAGGAGGTGCCCGACGACCCGGATGAGTCCGGCGACCCCGTTGTGGAGGATCTGGACTCCTCTGAGACGGACCCCTCCGAGACGGACCCCTCCGAGACGGATCTCTCTGAGACGGACACCGATATCGAGCAGGAGCTGCTGGAGGAGCGGCTGCGGGAGGAGGAGGCGCTGGGGGGGGCGCTGGCGCTGAAGCAGCGCGAGCAGGAGTATGCGGCGCTGAACCAGAAGGGGATCGAGGAGCGCGAGAAGCGGCTGGAGGAGGAGCGCAGGTCGATGGAGCTGCTCCCTGCGGACGATCCCCGGCGGGCGAAGGAGCTGGCGCGGCTGGACGTGGATCTGCTGCTGCTGGCGAGGGCGCAGGAGGATCTGGAGGAGAACGTCCGGCAGGTGAAGGAGAGCCGGCAGCGTTAGATGGAGGAGCTGAAGGAGGCGCAGAAGAAGACAAAGGATGTCGGCGCGAAGTTCGAGAAGAAGGAGCAGGAGCAGAACGCGAAGAAGACCGCCGAGCTGATGGAGCAGGGCAACGGGGAGTGGGCAGACACCATCGGGACGATGAAGGAGGTCCAGCAGGAGAAGACGGGGCTGCAGGACAGCGTGCAGGGCGCCTCTTTGAAGCAGGAGGAATTGGCGGGGCTGGAGGAGCGCGAGCGGCGGCTGATGACGGAGCGGGACATCCTCGACGCGCGCATGGAGATGCTGGTGAAGGAGGGGGCGGAGGCCGGGAAGATCCAGAAGGCGCGCGAGGAGCTGGCGGAGGCGGAGGCGCGGCTGAAGAAGGCGGCAGAGGCGCGCGAGGCTGCCGGGAAGGAGATCGGGGCGCTCCAGGAAAAGGCGGAGAAGTCGAAGCTGAAGCTGCTCAACGAGCATGCGGACACCGACAGCCTGCTGGAGAGCCGGGCGGACGCGACGCGGCGGAAGATCGCCGTCGAGGAAGCAAAAAAATCCATCGAGGCCCGTAAGAAGGCGGAGGAGGCGGAGCAGGAGTTGGGGCGGCAGGAGGAGGCGCTGATGAAGCAGCTCCCCCCGACGTTGTCGGCGGCGACGCAGGAGTGGTCGAAGGTGGTGGCGATGCTCAACGAGCTGAAGGCCGAGCGGGAGATGCTGGACAGCCAGTCCGGCTTCTTCTCGCGGTACAGCCTGTTCTCCGCCACGAGGAAGCGTGCCGACAACGCCAAGAAGCGGCTGCCAGATGTCGAACAGCAGATCCGGGTGCTGGAGGAGCAGGTCCGCAAGGCGCAGGAGCAGGTCGTCCTGGCGCGGAAGGGCGGCGACCCGGAGACGGTGAAGAAGCTCAACGCGGTGCGGCTGGAGCGCAGCCAGGCGAAGGAGCAGGTGGCGGTCGCGAAGGTGCGGGAGGGTGAGGTGCAGGCCACGCTGCGCCAGCAGGAGGCCGATGTCTCCACATTCAACCGCGATCTCCGTAAGCAGGCCGTCAACAAGAAGCTGGAGGTGCTGCGGGAGAAGGACCCGAAGCTGAAGGAGTCGAGGGAGAAGGAGAAGAAGGCGAAGGATGGATTGAAGAAAGTCAAGGGGGATTTTGAGAAACTAATAAAAAAAGAAAGTACCAGCCGTGAAACATTGATTCAACTCAACACGGATCTGGTCGCGCTGATCGGGAAGACCACCGTCACCGAGGGCGAGGCGCAGGAGCGCGAGGTCGGGATAAAGGATCTGCGCGAGAAGATCGGCCTGGAGCAGCTTCTCCAGAACGATCTGCTGGTGCGACGCCGGATCAACGCCACCGAGCGCAAGCAGCAGGCGGCGGTGATTGCGGAGGAGAAGCGGCTGCAGGCGGAGCGGCTGAAGGAGCTGGCGGCGGCGAAGACGGAGGGGGCGGAGGATCTGCAGGAGGGCATGGAGCAGCTGGAGGAGCTGTCGGCGCTGGAGAAGGAGGCGAAGGCCTCAGCGGTGTGGGCGCTGAAGGAGGTGGAGCGGGCGCAGGTGGATCTGTTCGTGGCGAAGCAGAACGCGGCCTCCGAGGAGGAGCGCGTCGGGCTGGAGCAGCAGATCCTGGAGGACTGGGCGCTGATCGCGCGCGTCCACAACGAGGAGATCCAGGTCGATCTGATGACGGAGGAGGGGCGGAAGAAGGCGAAGAAGGCGCTCGGGGACGACTACCCGAAGCTGGAGCTTATGCAGCGGAGGCTGGAGGCGAAGGTCAACACGATGCTGATCAAGGGCGCCTCGCCGCTGGAGATCCGCGACACGCTCAGCAGCGTGCCGAACAGCCTGCTGCCGCCCTCGCTGCGCGGCGAATTGGAGACCTGGCAGCAGATGCAGGCGAAGCTCGATCCGTCGACGGATGTGCTGGCGGTGGAGGCGATGTTCCAGGAGAAGCTGGAGAAGACCAGGGCGGTGCCGCCGACCCCGGAGGCGGTCAAGGGGAAGATGGAGCGGTTCAAGGAGATGCTCGGGAGCGGGACGCTCGGCGAAGGCGTCGAGGTCGGGAAGGAGGTCACTGAGGTCGTCGCATCGGTCAATGAGGCGGTGAAGGGGAGCCTGGAATTGGCGGAGGCGATCCGCACGCTCCAGGAGGCGGGCGGCGCGCTGTCGAAGGCTGAGTTCGCCGAGCGCATGGATGAGATCTGGGAGATGGCGAAGAAGGGGAAGTTCCTCGATATCTTCAAGGCCCGTGAGGAAGAAGAGGTCACCAAGGAGGGGCTGGCGAAGCAGCTCGCCGACGGGCAGAACGTCGTCGGGATCGCCGAGAAGATCCTCGGCGGGGCGGGGCTCGCGCTGGAGGTGATCGGGGACGTCCAGGGGATCGCGGCGTGGAGCCAGGAGCAGGACATCGAGAAGAAGGCGGAGATGGAGGACGCCTTCTTCGAGAAGATGATGTCCCTCGGATCGGGCGTTACCGGCTTTGTTGGCTCTTTCCTTGACAAGGTTCCGGTGCTGGGCGTAGTCAGCAGCACGCTGAGCCTGATCGCGAACGCCTCGGCGCGGAAGTGGCACAACCGGTATGTCGCCCTCGCGCAGCAGGCGGCCCGGATGGTCGGGGACGCGCTGGCGACGGCGTTCGAGGAGGCGATGTACCGGGAGAAGCAGCTCCTCTCGCGCTACCTCGCCAAGATCGCCGCCGATGTCACCGCCATTGCGGGCGGGATCGTCGCCATGGCCACCGGCGGCACGGGGATCGGCGCGGCGGTCGGCGCGGCGATGGCGATCGGGGCCGGGGTGATCAAGCTCGGCACGAAGGTCGGCTCCTGGATCACCGACAAGTGGCAGATGCGGAACCGGAAGCATCTTGAGGAGCGCGCGAAGAAGGGCGACATGGAGGCCCGCGTGCAATTGTTCCGCGAACACCCGAAGTACGCCAAGACGATGATCGCCAAGGAGGCGATGAAGGGCAACGGTTTTGCCAAAGCCTACTGCTACGGCCACGGCCTGTCGAAGAGCATGGTCGGCAAGATGGACGAGATGGAGCTCACCCAGACGCTGCTCGAACGCCACGAGCAGGCCAACTACTTCGAGCAGGACAACACCGCGCTCGAGCAGATGGCGCAGCTCGCCAAAAGCGTCGGCGCCGCCATCGCCAAGGTCGTCATCCCCGCCCTCGAAGCCGACGACAAGAAGAAGGCCACGAAGGTCTGCACGGCCTGGTTCAAGGCGGTCAACGACGCTGAGGCGCTCGACGTCCACCGGCGCTCCTTCCTCACCATCATCGACAAGCACCAGAAGCTGATCGAGAAGGCGCCGCCGGACGATCAGGCCGCGATACTGGATCTTATCGATGACTTCACCGCCAAGCTCCAGATCTGCATCGAGGCGCTCCGCGCCATCTACGCGAAGACGCTCGACGTGCTGAACGTCCTCCACACCGTCTCCACCGTCCCCGAACACACCCTCTACAAAGAGCGCGCCACCCTCCTCACCGCCGCCCTGGCCGGGATCTGACATGACCGACGAACAGATCATCAACGCCCGCACGACCTTCGCGCTCCTGGGGCGGGGGCGGGACACGCTGCGCTTCTTCTACCTGGCCGGGAACGGGGACGCCGTCCCGGTGCTGCTGCTCGACCCCGACGAGATCGACCCGGTGGAGTCGGGCGACCTGCTCGACGACGCGCTCGACCCGCGCACCGCCGAGGGCGTGATGTCCTGGCAGGCCTCAGGGACGCTGCTCATCCAGGTCACGGAGGGCGACACGCTGGCGCTCGTCGAGGAGGTCGGCGGCTTCCTCGATCATGTGCTGCCGGGCCTCCGCTTCGCCCAGGTTCACAGCCCGCAGTGACCCGCCCTGCTTCTACCGAACCGGGAAATAGAATGCCGTCCCTTCCACCCGCTTCTTTGTCGAAGGTGGCAGCCGGAGGCTGATGGATGAGGGGAAAAAGCCCTGCCGGTACGCCCCTCATCCGGCCCTCCGGGCCACCTTCTCCCCCAGGGGGCGAAGGGACGGAGGGCGCCCCTCGGCAGTCTCTTTCCCGGTCCGGTATCAATCCGCGATCCCGCTAATGTCCATTCTTCAAGACCGTTCCCCGACCCGCCCCGGCTGGCCCGGTGGACGGGAGGGGCGAAACCCCGAAAAAGAGTCGTCGCGACCAATATGACCGCCCCTCCCGTTCACCCCCGGCACGGGCCAGCCGTCGCGCCATCTTTGGCGCGGGGGGAGGCACCAGC
>JBEIQZ010000812.1:0-1774 GCA_040376255.1 Alphaproteobacteria bacterium | reverse complement strand
TGGAGGCCATCGACCCCCTGTTCCGCCTCAACCTCACCCCTCACCGGAGCCTCGGGCGCCCCTGCGGCGGCGGCGAGACCGCCATCAGCGTCGACGGCAGCGGCGATATCCGGCGCTGCCACTTCATCCGCGAGGTCATCGGCAACCTCTACGACGACGCCCCGGGCCGCAGGCTGGAGGACGTCCTGCGCCCCCGCCCCTGCACCGCCCGGACCTGCGGCTGCCACATCGGCTACGTCCACATGCCGGAGCTGGGGCTGGATCAGGTGTTCGGGGAGGGGCTGCTGGAGCGGGTGATCCCGGGGTTTTCGTATGGGGGCGCGTGACATGTGCAACGCGCGGGCCTCGCACGACGCTTAGACGCGCGACATTGCAACGCGCGGGCCTCGCACGACGCCTTAGACGCGCGACATTGCAACGCGCGAGCCTCGTACGACGCTTAGACGCGCGACATTGCAACGCGCGAGCCTCGCACGAGGCATGATCAGCCTTGACCACCTGTGATCGCCAGGATCTCCCGCTCATAGACCGTCCGCCCCCCGGCTGAGAGCCCCGGCAGCAGATCCCCGAAGGCGTTGGCCTCAAAGACGGCATGCCCCGGCCCTGCATGATCCTGTCCGGCGAGGAAGCCGACATCGATCCCGAGGTGGAGCGCATCGACGGTGCGGGCGACGGCGCGGCAGGTGTCGAGCATGGCGGCCCACCTGCGCGCCCCGACAGCGGCCCGGAGGGCAGCCGGATCGCCGCGCTGCCCTCCGAGGTGGAGGTTTGTGATGGGGTGGCGGCTGGTGCGGACGACGGTGAACACCGGCTCCCCGGCGATGGTCAGGACGCGCAGATCGGCCCAGCGGCCGCCGATGCGGCGCTTGGGTGTGTCGGCCTCGACCTGCGCGCCCTCGCGGAGCAGGAAGCTGAGGACGGCGTCTGTCCGCGCCCGCGATCCGGTGCGGTGCAGGCGCAGCGAGTTGAAGCGCCCGTCCGGGGCGACCTCGACGGTGGTGGTCAGGCGCTCCCGGTGTCCCTCCCGTCCCGGCCGCCGCTCAAAGATGGCGATGCAGGAGGCGCTGGAGCCGGAGGCGAGCTTGATCCACGCGCGCGCGACGCCCGCCGCGTCCATCGCCGCCCGGAGGCTGTCCGGGTCGTGCGCCCCCTCCAGCGGCAGCGGCACCGGCAGCCCGAGCGCCCGCCAGCGCCGCGAGGTCAGGCGCTTGTCGAACAGCAGGCGGATCGCCGCCGTCGAGGTGCAGGGCCGCCAGCGGCGCCGCGCCGCGAGGGCCACGTCGATCCGGTCGAGCAGCGCGAGGAAGCCTATGTGCTGCTGGCGGGGCGCGAGGATGCGACCGAACACAGGCGCGGGGATGTCCGCCGGGGCGACGGCCTCGACACCCTCAGCGCGCGCCGCTCCGTAGCCGAGCCGCAGCATCGCCGCCTCCACCTCCGGGTCTTCGCCCGGCGAGTCGATCCGCAGGTGGAGCGGCATGTCCGGCACCGCCAGCAGCGCCGCCCCGTCCCGCGCGAGGTCGGCCCAGGAGACGACGACCGGATCGGGCTGCCCGCAGCGCCGCAGCGCCTCGATGAAGCCGGTGACGCGCCGGTTGGCGGGGTTGCCGATGAGGAGGAAGGGGACGGACGCCGAAGTCAAAGGGAACAGTCGAAGGGACGTGCCAACCCCCTTCCGTCTTCCGTCCCTTCGCCCCGGCACGGGGAGAAGGTGTCGGCGAAGCCGACGGATGAGGGGAAAGCCCTTCTCAAACGCCCCTCATCCGGCCCTCCG
>JBEIQZ010000794.1:0-1880 GCA_040376255.1 Alphaproteobacteria bacterium | reverse complement strand
GGGCGAAGCGGGAGAGCCGGGTGGCGGTGGTGTAGAGGACGGCGCGATCTCCGGCGATGAACTGGATGGAGCCGTAGGCGTCCCCGGCGGGCAGCCCCTCCGGCAGCGGGATGATGCGGGCGGCGGCCTGCGGGTCGGCGGGATCGATGAGCCAGATGCTCCCCTCGCCGCGCGAGACGACCGCCAGCATCCCGTCCGGGGAGATGTCCATGTCGGAGGGATCGGCGCCGACGGTCACGCGCTCCAGGGTGAGCGCCCCCAGATCGACCACCGCCACCGCGTCCAGCCCGCGCTGCCGCACGAACGCCCGCAGCCCGTCCGGCGCGATCTCGACCTCCTCGGCCAGCGGCGCCTCCATCGGATCGTCGGCCAGCGCGACGATGTGCGGCGCCAGCGGCAGGATCGACAATTCGACGACCGCCAGCGATCCGTCGCTCACCACCACCGCCCGCGCCCCGTCCGGCGTCCACCGGACGCTGCCCGGCGAGAAGCCGACCGCCATCGGGTGGTGGGTCGCCGTCGGGAGGTGGACGAAGCTCACCTCATTGAAGCTGTAGATCCCGTCTGAGGTGCCGGAGGAGTCGACCGCCGGATCGTACCAGGCGACGCACCACTCCCCGTCCGGCGAGATCTCCAGCCGGTTCATGTCGTCGCGGATCGGCACGCGCACCTCGGCCATCGTCTCCGCGTCTACAACGCTGACGTCGTCGCTCCCCTCGTTGAGCGTGACCGCGTACCGCCCGTCCGTCCCCGCCGCCACCACCGTCGGCGCCGCCCCGACCGGGATTGTCAGCACCGCCAGCGAGGGCACGCTGATCCGGGTAAGGCTGTCCCGATCCGGGTTGGCGATGAACACATACGAAGGCGTGGAGGCCGGGGTCAGCCGCAGCAGATCCTCCTCCTGCTCAGGCGGCGTCCCGGTGTCGGCGGCGGTGTCGTCGGAGGAGGTGTTTGTGCCGGTGTCGTCGGCGGAGCTGCCGCCGTAGCCGGTGTCAGAGGCGCTGTCCTTGTAGGCGCCACCCCTGCAGCCGATCAGGCCGCAGAGGGCGAGCAACGCCGCGCCCCTGCCGTGGTTTTTCTCCATGTTCCATCCCTCCCGTGTCGGCGCGATGAGCCGCCGTATGGTTCAGAACCGGACCCCGACGCCGATGCGGCCCGCGACCCCGTAATATGACAGTCCGCCGAGCGAACCTACTGAGTGATCGAAGATGTGGCCGTAGCCCAGCTCCAGGAACGGCGCGACCGAGAACATGCGCCCCCGGCCCCCGATGGGGAAGGCCGCCCCGAGCGCGCCGTAGGCGCCGAAGCCCACCCCGCCGTGGGTCTGCTGGGTGAGGTTGTCGTCGTGATCGGGGTCGTCGTCGAGGCGCACCCGGTCGGCGAGCAAGAGCCCCTGGGCGATGGCGTAGGGCTCGAAGAAGCGCCCGAGCCGGATCTGGCCGCGCGCGCCGAGGCCGATCTGGTGGACGCTGAAGGCGATGTTGATGTCGCCGCTGCTGCCGTCGCCGCTGCCGGTGTCGGTGTCGGTGTCGGTGTAGTCGTAATAGGTGTCTTCGCCGGTGTAGAGCGTCAGCAGCGAGCGATCCGCCTGCCAGTCCAGCACGACGGCGACGTTGGGGTGCGGGCTCCACGCGGCGCGCGCGCCGAGGCCGCTAAGGACATCCGCCGGGGAGATCATCCCGAAGCGCGGATCGGGGGCGTTCTGGACCCCGGCGAGCAGCGAGACCTCGAAGGGGCGCTCCGGCTCCCGGTAGTCCCGCGCGGCGGCGGCGCCGGTGAGGGCGGGGAGCAGGGAGAGGGCAAGGGGCAGGGACATCAGGGAGAGCATCGCTTACTCCTCACGGCGGGGCAGCAGGTCGTCGGTGAGCAGGCCGGTCGGG
>JBEIQZ010000634.1:0-3173 GCA_040376255.1 Alphaproteobacteria bacterium | reverse complement strand
GGCGGGGCCGTCCGCGCCTGCCGGCGGCGCTGCGGGCGCTGTGTTGCGCGGCGACGTGACGCTGAGCGGGCGGTACGGCTGGGCGCTGCGGCCCGATCTCGCGCTGTGGCTGGACGGGGCGCTGGTGGGGCGGGCGGTGCCTGCGGATCCGGGGACGGCTGATCCGTGGCTGTGGTCGGGCTACGACGAGGATCACCCGGCGCAGGCGGGCGTCGGGGCGACGCTGGTGGGGGCGCCGCTGCAGGAGGTGCGGCTGTGGGGCGCGGCGGAGGCGTGGAGCAACACGCCGGGCGCCGGAAACACTGTGCTGGATCGGCTCCACGGAGAGGCGGGCGCGGCGCTGCTGGTGCGTCCGGGGTCGGTGTGGCGGCTGGAGGGGACGATGGAGGTGTACCTGCAGGACGGGGATCGGGCGCGCGGCTATGTGCGGCCGGGGGTGGCGGCGGGGCTGGATCAGGGGATCTGGGCGTCGGAGCGGGCGTGGCTGCGGCTGGAGCCGGAGCTGGCGTGGAGCCCGGGGGTGGGGGAGTGGTCGGCGGCGCTCGGGCTGTCGCTGCTGCACACCCCGGCGCGCGGGCTGCTGGATCTGGCGCCGGGCAGCGTGCGCTGGCGGGACGCGCGGGGCGCGCCATGAACCCGTTCATCCGTCCCCGCCCCCCGGCGCCGGAGGCGCAGGTGCGCGCGCTCTCGGCGCTCGTCGAGCCGCTCACGGCGCGGGTCCGCCAGGAGGAGATCCGCTGGATCGCGAGCTACCCGCAGATCTCCGATCCCCACCTGGAGGCGCGGCTGCGCGGCCTCGCCGAGCTCGGGCAGCACGCCGCCGAGCGGCGCGCGATCGCGATCAGCGGGGCGGAGACGCTGCGGCGGCGCGTGGAGGCGGCCGGATCGGGGGCGCGGGGGATGATGGAGGCGCACCTGCGGGCCGAGCGGCAGGGCGCGGCGCTGAATGAGGATCTCGCGGCGCTGGATCGGGATCTGGATCTGTCGGCGCTGCTGGAGCGGTTCGCGGCGCGGATCGAGCAGCACGGCGCGCGGATCGAGGTGATCCTGGAGGTGGTGGGCGGGATGGCGCTGCTCGGCGATCCGGCGCTGGTGGTGCAGACCGGGGCGCTCCACCTGATCATCGAGGCGATGGAGCAGGATCACCGCCTCTCTACCCGGCGGACGGGCGCGCGGGTGCTGGCGGGGTTGCTGCGCCGCCAGCAGGGCGGGGTGCCGCTCACGACGGGCTGGGAGGCGCTGGAGCGGCGGGTGATGGATCTGGAGGAGGATCCGTGGCTGCGGCGCGCGGCGCTCGGCGCCTTCCGGCGGCACCCGGAGGGGGCGATGGTGGTGGGGATGCTCGCCCGCGAGAAGCAGGGGCGCGAGGCGTTCCTGGTGCGCGCGCAGGCGGTCCGGGTGGCAGGCGCGGCGGAGTTCTCCGCCTCGCTGCTCAGGCAGGTGTTGACGGACACAATCGATGATCCCTCGGAGACGGTGCGGTTCGCCCGGATGGAGACGATCGTCGAGCAGCTGGAGGAGCAGCGGCAGACGACGGAGCAGGGGGTGGAGCTCCTCGCGTGGGCGATGAGCCTGGAGCCGCTGCCGCGCGCGCGCGCCCGCGCGCTCGCGCTCGTCGCGGAGGTGCTGGGGCAGCGCCCGGAATTGCTGGAGGCGATGGACGGACTCCTCTGCCGCCACCTGCTCATGGAGGGCGCGGGCGATGTGTCGGTCCAGGGCTTCGCGCTCGACGCGATCCTCGTCGCGCTGCGGGGCGGGGCGTGGCTCAGCCAGAAGATGCGCCGGATCCTGGAGCAGATCCAGCAGGAGGGCGCGACGATCCGGCACAGCGCGTCGCGGAAGGCGTCGCTCTGCCTGATCGTCGAAGGCGCGGCGCCGGGGATCATCGCGCTGCTCGGGAAGCTGGACGCGCTGGTGGAGGGCGGGCAGGCCGAGATCCAGCTCCCGGAGGGCAGCGGCATCGAGGATCTTGCCCGCGCGCTGACCCCGCTGGCCGGATCGGGCTTCGGCTTCACCCTCCAGCGCGTCTCCTCCGGCGCCCGCAGCCTCGTGCGCGTCACGCGCGGCGAGCGGCAGGGCATCGCGCTCTGGCGCGTGCTGCACGAATTGCGCAACCCGGGCCCCACCAAGCGGCAGGGCCACCTCCACAGCACCGGCCGGATCGGCGACAGCGCGGTGCGCGTCCCGCCGGGCGGTCTGGCGGAGGAGGCGGCCACCGGCGTCCCCGGCCAGCGCGTCATCCAGGGAGATGCGTTCGGGTGGGCTTCGTTCCTGCCGATGGTCGATGATCTCCTCGACGCGCTCCGCCACCCGGAGATCGCGGTGGTCAGCCCGGAGGGCGTCTGCCGCCTCCGCCCCCCGGCGGGCATCGGGCGGCGCTTCTGGCTGTGGGCGCTGCTGAGCTGGGGCTACGCGGGCTGGGATCGGCTGCGGCTCTCGGTGATCAAGGAGGAGGAGCCGGAGCGGCGCCGCCGGTTCATCGACCGCGTCCGCGCGGCGGGCTTCCATGTCACCTTTCAGGGGTTCGGCGCGGCGGCGACGTTCTACTCAATATGGGCCGAGGTGGCGTTCCTGATGACCCGCCAGCAGGGAAGCCTGCTGCACCTCGCGGTGATCATCGTCGCGCTGCTGACGCTGCTCGGCTGGAAGATGCGCCGCGCGCGGACAGAGATCCAGTCGGCGCGCCAGCGCTACGGGCTGGTGATGGGCGGCTGGGGGACGCGCGGCAAGTCCGGAACCGAGCGGCTGAAGGCCGGGATGCTGGAGGGCTTCGGCGTCCCGTTCTTCTCCAAGACCACCGGCTGCGAGGCGATGGTGCTGCATGCCCCCCCCGGCGGGCATGCGATGGAGCTGTTCCTCTTCCGCCCCTACGACAAGGCGAGCATCTGGGAGCAGCGCCGCGTCGTGGCGCTCGGCGCCGCCCTCAACGCGCGGGCGTTCCTGTGGGAGTGCATGGCGCTCAACCCGCGCTACGTCGATCTGCTCCAGAACTCCTGGATGCAGGACGATCTCTCGACCCTCACCAACGCCTACCCCGACCACGAGGACATCCAGGGCCCGACCGGCATGGACGTCGCCCGCGTCATCGGCAGCTTCGCCCCGACCGGCGCGCTGCTGCTCACCACCGAGGAGAACATGCTCCCGGTGATCCGCGCCGAGGCCGACGCGCGCGG
>JBEIQZ010000608.1:0-3426 GCA_040376255.1 Alphaproteobacteria bacterium | reverse complement strand
TTCCAACCCCACAAAACAATCATCATTCACCCGGATATCCTCCAGCGCCACCCTCCGCTGCGGCGTATCCTCCTCCCCCTTCGCCCGCGCCTCCGCGACTGAACACGCCCGGTCGAACCGTGCCAGATGCTCACAGATCCGCCGGTAGCCGTAGTCCACCGCCCCCTTCGTATGGATAACAAACGGCCAGTCGCTCGCCTGCAACAATAACAGCTCCCTCCCTGCGAGCTTCAGCGCCTCCTCCACCCCCGCCTCTGTGCGCCACGGCAGCGCATGCAGCAGCCCGATGAACCGATCTTCGGCGCGGTACATCGCCTCCCAGACCCAGCGCATCGGCTCGTTCCACCAGACGCGGAAGTCGCCGCCCTCGCCCCAGGAGCCGGCGGGGAGGGTGACGACCTTGTCGGGCGGGAACTCTGCCAACCGTTCCGACACGGTACAGGGCCGCACGCTGGCGTCCTCCGCCATGCACCGGAAGACCTCCCGCAAGAACTCCGGGCCTTCGGCCCACCAGTGCCCGAACAATTCCGCGTCGAAGGGCGCGGTGACGACCCCCCGGCGGCCGGACTGCTCCTGCCAGCGGTCGAGGAGGGAGCGGACGGTGGCGGTGAAGTGGCGGGCCTGCTGCTGGACGATGGCGGCGACGGCGTCGGGGTAGTAGGCTTCTTTCTCGCCGAGTCCAGCGCGGGGGCTGGTGACGCGCCAGTAGCGGAGTCCGTCGTTGCCGTGCTTCTTGTGGAATTCGAGGTAGCGCCCGTCGCCGGGGTAGCCGACGACGCCGCTCCAGACCTGCTCGGAGACCTCAGGGTGGCGGGCGAGGGCGGTGAGGCGGGCGGGGCCGCCGTCGGAGGAGATGCCGTGGGGTTCGAGGACGCTGCGCCAGCCGCGCGCGGGATCGGCGGCGGCGCGATCCCAGCCGACCTTCTCGAAGCCCCAGGGGCCGACGATCCCCTCTGAGCGGGCCTTGTCGAAGAGGTTGCTATCGACGAAGAAGAACTGGACGCCCTCCTGGGAGAACAGCACCTCGACCCCGTCGCGCAAGCGGGGCTCATCGTGGACGACGGGCGGCTGCCAGGGGCCGGAGGGGCGGTAGGCGCACTCGGGGAGCCAGGCGCCGCGCGGGCAGAAGCCGAAGTGGCGCGCGGAGGTTTGGATCCCGGCGCGGATCTGGGCGCGGCTGGAGGCGTCATGCAGAATGAGGGGCATGAAGCCGTGGGTGGCGTTGGAGGTCAGCAGCTCGATGCGCCCGGCGCGGGCGTGATCGGCGAAGGCGCGGGTGATGTCTGATCCGATGGCGTCAAAATGAGCTTCGAGCTTGATAAAGTGCTGCTGCCAGCGGCTGGCGAGCCAGGCGAGGTGCAATTCGTTGCGGGCGATGAACTCCTGCTCGTCGAGGCGGGCGCGCTGCTGGCGGTCGCGGAGCCAGCGGGGGAAGCCGGCGCGGAAGGTGGGGTGGGCGAGCTGTTCGAGCAGCACCGGCATGAGGCCGAGGGTGATCGGGCTGCGGACGCCATCAGCAGCGCAGCCGTCGATGAGGCTTATCAGCGGGAGCCAGGTCTCGGCGGCGGCCTCATAGAGCCAGAATTCGCCGTGCGGCCAGTAGCCGTGGTGCAGCACCCAGGGGAGGTGTCCATGAAGGACGAGGCAGAAGTCACCCATCTCTATTTATCCCTCTTTGTTCTCTATCCCTCTACGGTGAGCAGCAGCTCAAACGCCCGCTGATCGCGGGTCCACAGCTCGACCGGCCACCAGAGCAGCAGGCAGCAGCCCTGGTAGAGCCGCCCGACCCCGGCGGGGGTGCGGGAGACGGTCTCCACGGGGTAGTGCCAGAGCTGCGCCGGGGCGTCGTGGGCGCCCGGCCCGGCGGCGACCTGTATGCGGACGCGCATCCCGCGCAGGCTGTCGACGAGCGACACCTCGCGGACGCCGGTGTGCTCGCCGGGCTGATCGGGGGGCAGGAGCCGGACAGGCGGGAGGGGGCCTGAGACGGACAGATCGTGGAGGATCTCCAGCCCGATCCCGTTGCCGAGCGCCGAGTCGAGGTTCAGGTTCAGCTCGACCGCGAAGCGCCCACGCACCGGATCATGCCAGGGGTTGGACATCTCATAGCGGAGGCGGATCGCGGCCTGATCCTTGAAGAAGGTGTACTTCTTCTTGAGCGTGGCCAGCCGGATGACGACCCCTTCGGTGACGTTGCCCTCGCGCTCGAAGGTGAGGCTGGCGCCCTGCTCGTGCGTGTCCTGATCGGTGAGCGTGTACTCGCCGGAGGCGAAGTCGCCTACGTCTGAGAAGCCGCCGTGCTGGAGGGTCTCCAGCGTCGCCTCGGCGGCGAGGAACCGATCCTGGAAGCACCCCCGCAGGCCGCGATCGTACCAGAGGCGGCGGTGCAGGCCCTCCTCATTGAGGTGGAACGGGGAGGTCGCCTCCAGCCCGAGGTCGGTGTCCTCCCCGGTGTCCGGATCGGCGCTGTCGGCCCCGGCGCGGGCGGGGCTGTTCAGCCTCACCAGGCGGGCGCCCGGCTGGAGATCGGCGTGGAAGCTCTCCTCACGGCGCCCCCATACGTTGATCAGGTTGCCGGGGAGCGACCAGACATCGAGCGCCAGCAGCGCCGCTCCCTGCCCGGGGGCGATCAGCGCGCCGAGGCGGGAGGTGCGGATCAGCATCTCCAGGCGCCCGTCGCTGTCGGCGTCGAGCTGCTGGACGCGGAGCTGCCCGGCGTCCTGCAGCGCGCTCCAGACGGCGTACTCGGCGCGGAGCAGGTTGGCGTAGGCCTCGTGGCGCACGCCGCCGTCCTGGGCGCCGACCTCGGTGCCGACGACGTAGGCCGATCCGTGCTGGGCGCGGAACAGCGCGGCGGAGGCGTCGGTGAGGCCGTGTTCGAGCGCCTCCACGTCGAGGCCGCGCCGGGCGCGATCCCGGATGGTGTTCTTCAGGCGGAAGACCTCCACCGAGGTGCGGAGCATCTTCTTGTGGAGGCGGTTCAGCTCCGGGTGCGAGGCCAGCAGCCCGTCCCAGCTCCCGGCCCGCAGGAAGGGCGCGGCGGGGAGCAGCGCGGGGTCGCGGGCCTGGATGCGATCCTGAAGCTGCTGGAACGCCCCGCCGCCCGCGCCGAGCGCGGCCATCGCCACCGGCAGGCTGATCGAGGCCGGGGGGTAGCAGCGCCCGGAGGGGCGCATCCGGTCGAGGACGGTGGCGAAGTCGGTGAGCTTCAGCCAGTGATCGTTGTCCGTGAGCGCCGAGAAGAACCGGCGGACCCAGCCGCGCTGCCCGCCGAAGCAGCGGGTGGCCGAGGCGTCGATCCCCGCGCCGAACCGCTCCCCCGGCACCAGCAGCGTGAGGCAGCGCTGCCCGGCGCGCGCGCGCTGATCGAGCGCCTGGAGGATCTGCTCAGGCGGAGCGTCCGGCACCATCCGGCACAGCGCCGCC
>JBEIQZ010000458.1:0-5161 GCA_040376255.1 Alphaproteobacteria bacterium | reverse complement strand
GCTGCCCGCCCGCAGCCCGTGGAAGACCGACTTAACAAAAATCCGGCCGGAGGTCGCCGCCGTACAGGAGCCGTTCGGCAACGCCGTCCACGCCTGCCAGGCCACCGATCTGAAGGGCCGATCCGTCGCCGTCATCGGCTGCGGCACCATCGGCCTGTTCGCCATCCTCGTCGCGCGCGGCATGGGCGCCCGCCAGATCATCGGCGTCGAGACCGACCCGCACCACGCAGAATTGGCCCGCCGCCTCGGCTGCGACGCCGTCCTCACCCCCGCCATGCCCCCCGCCGACCGCCCCTGGGCCTCAGATCCCGGCCTCCGCGCCCAGATCCGCGACCTCACCGACGGCGTCGGCGTCGACGTCGCGATGGAGATGGCCGGGTTCAACTCCGCGCTCAACAACGCGATAAAATGCACCCGGCGCGGCGGCCATGTCGTGCTGTTCGGCGTGAAGAACGGCGAGTCCACCATCGAGGACGGCCACCGGCTCGTCATGGACGGCCTGCAGCTCCACGGGATCGTCGGGCGCCGCATCTTCGAGACCTGGGAGATCACGAAGCGGCTGCTGGAGGATCGCAGCAACGGCGTGCAGGACGCGGTCTACGACGTGATCCTCAACGGCGGGAAGGGGACCGTCGTGAACATCCAGGACTGGGAGAAGCAGCAGTTCGAGGGCGTGATCAAGGCGCACCCGAAGGCGATCATCCAGTTCGCGGGATAAAATCCCCCAGGACGTACGTTCCATAGACGCCCTCTCCCAGCGTCATCATCAGGAAGAAGGCCGAGAGCGCGTCCTCCAGCCCCGCACAGACGCTGCCGCGCCGCCGGAGCATCGCCGTCGCATGCGGGTCGAGCACCACGAGATCGGCCTCCTTCCCGACCTCCAGGCTCCCGATCTTGTCCTCCAGGCAGAGGGCGCGGGCGCTCCCCAGCGTCGCGAGGTAGAGCGCGGCGGCGGGGGAGAGGGAGATACCCTGCAATTGCTGCACCTTGTAGGCGTCGCCGAGGGTGCGGAGCATGGACAGGTGCGTGCCGCCGCCGACGTCGCTGCCGAGGGCGACCCGGTGAGGGACCCTGAGATCGTAGAGGCCGCTGCCGAGGACCAGGTTGGAGGAGGGGCAGAAGGCGGCGGCGGCGCCGGAGGCCGCCATGCGGGCGCGGTCGGCATCGTCGAGCCAGATGCAGTGGCCGTAGATCGCGCGGTCGCGCAGCAGCCCATAGCGGTC
Organism: Alphaproteobacteria bacterium; assembly: GCA_040376255.1. Classification (GTDB taxonomy): domain Bacteria; phylum Myxococcota_A; class UBA796; order UBA796; family SXON01; genus JBEIQZ01. The sequence continues at coordinate 3,938 of JBEIQZ010000458.1, read as the reverse complement.
GTAGACATCGAGGTAGCTGCGGGCGTCGGGGAACAGGTCGCGCACCCAGGCGACCTCCTGGCGGTTCTCGGCGACGTGGGTCTGGATGTAGATGTCAGGGAAGTCGGCGGCGATCTTCGAGCAGACGGCGAGCTGCTCCGGGGTGGAGGTGGGGGCGAAGCGGGGGGTGAGCGCGTAGCTGAGCCGCCCGGCGCCGTGCCAGCGGGCGATGAGGTCGCGGCTGTCGCGGTCGGCGGAGGCGGGGGTGTCGCAGAGGGCGGGGGGCGCGTTCCGATCCATCAGGATCTTTCCCGCGATCATGCGGAGGTTCCGGCGGCGGGCCTCTGCCATGAACGCATCGACCGAGGCGGCGTGGACGGTGCAGTAGACGGCGGCGGTGGTGGTGCCTTCGGCGAGGAGCTGCGCGCAGAAGTCCTGCGCGGCGAGCGCGGCGTACTCAGGGTCGGCGTAGCGCTGCTCAGCAGGAAAAGTGTAGCGTTCGAGCCACTGGAGCAGCTGCTCGCCGTAGCTGCCGATCACGTCGATCTGCGGGAAGTGGACGTGGGCGTCGATGAAGCCGGGCAGGATCATGCGCCCGCGATGGTCGTCCACCGGGACATCGGGGCCGAGGCGCGGCAGGAGGCGGGCGGCGGGGCCGATCTCTGCGATGCGCCCGCCCCGGATCAGCAGCAGGCCGTCGGGCAGCCAGCGGAGGGCGGCGGCCTGCCGGGCGGGGTCAAGGCTTAGGCCGGGATCGTCGACGCAGCAGAGCAGATCGCCCCGGACGGCGCGGAGCGTCTCAGCGGGCATCAGCACGAGGCCAGGAACCCCTGGAGCGTGCGCAGGGCGACGGCGCGGCGGTAGGCGGCGGTGCTGCGGACGTCGTCGATGGGGGCGATATCGGCGGCGAGGGCGGCGGCGAGGGCGGCGGCCAGATCGGCAGACAGATCGGCCCCGCTCAGGGCAGCCCCGATCAGGGCTTCCTCTGTGCGCGGGCAGCGGAGCGGCACGGGGCCGACGCTGCCGAAGGCGACGCGGGCCTCTGAGACGACCCCGCCGGTCAGGCGCAGGCGGGCGCCGAGGACGACCTTGCTGATGGACTGGGCCTGCCGGGTGCCGACCTTGCGGAAGTGGGCGCGGTCGTCGGGGTGCGGGGCGGGGAGCAGGACAGCGGTGAGCAATTCGTCGCGGGCCAGATCCATGCGGCGGTAGCCCGTCCAGAAGGCGGCGGCGGGGACGGTGCGCGTCCCGGCGGGGCCGGTAAGAAGAAATTCTGCGTCGAGCGCCAGCAGCACCGGCAGCGTGTCCCCGGCGGGGCTGGCGTTGACGATGTTGCCGCCGAGCGTCCCCCGGTTCTGGATCTGGACGGCGCCGACGGTGCGGCAGGCCTCAGTCAGGGCCGGATACGCGGCGAGCAGCGGGCTGCGGATCAGGTCGGTGTGGGTGGTGAGGGCGCCGATGCGGACGCCCCCGTCGCCGTCACGTTCCACGCCCCGGAGCGCGGCGACGCCCCGGAGGTTGAGGAAGGCGGGCGGGTTCAGGGTGCCGGACTCCAGGTACACCATGATGTCGGTGCCGCCGGCGATCACCACGGCCTCCGGGTGGCGGGTGCGGAGATCGACGGCCTCGGCGACGGTGCGGGGCTGGAGGACGGGGGCGGCGCTGCTGATCATGGTCATACGGCACCTCCGGCGGCAGGAGCCTCTGGCGCGAGCGCGGCGACGACCGCGTCGATGATCTTCTGGTAGCCGGTGCAGCGGCAGAGGTTCCCGGCGAGCGCCTCACGCACCTCAGCCGGGGTGGGGTGCGGGTTCCCGTCGAGCAGCGCGGCGGCGGCGACGACGAAGCCGGGGGTGCAGATGCCGCACTGCGCGCCGCCATGCACCAGGAACGCCTGCTGGACGGGGTGGAGCCGCCCGTCCTGCGCCAGCCCCTCGACCGTCTGGACGCGCGCCCCCTCGACCTGACAGACCGGGATCAGGCAGCTGTTGACCGCCTCCCCGTCGATCCGCACCGTGCAGGCGCCGCACTCGCCCTCGCCGCAGCCCTCCTTGCTGCCCGTCGCGCCGAGATCCTCGCGCAGCACGTCCAGCAGCCGCCGCATCGGCATCGCCGTCACCGTGACCGGCGCCCCGTTGAGCACAAAAGAACAGCGGTTCATGAAGCCCCCTGCGTCGCGTCTCTCATCATCGCCCCGTCCATCATCGCCATCAGCACCCGCTCCGGCACCATCGGCAGCCGATCCAGCACCGCCCCCGTCGCCTGCTCGATGGCGGCGGCGACGGCGGCATGCGGGACGTCGTGCGGGATCTCGCCGATGCCCTTCGCCCCGAACGGCCCCCCGGCGAACGGGATCTCGATGAGGACGGTGATCATCTCCGGCGCGTCGAGCGCAGTCGGGATGATATAGTTTGTCAGACGGTTGTTCCGCATCCCGCCCTGCGCGTCCAGCACGACCTCCTCGCAGGTCGCGTAGCCCAGCGACTGCAGCGCCCCGCCCTCCAACTGCCCCGCCGCCAGCACCGGGTTGAGCGCCTTCCCCACGTCGGTCGCCTGGATCAGCCGCCGGTAGATCACCTCGCCGGTGTCCAGATCGACGTCCAGATCCACGATGACGCAGCTCCAGCCATACGTCGGGTAGGCGTCGCCCGCGTAGCGCTTCGGGTCCCACTGCACCGTCCCGTCGTCGGCGTACTCGCCCCGCACCCGGAGCGGCGTGCGCGCGGCGCGGGCGGCCACCATCGCAGCGAATTCCTGCGGTCCGCCTGCGCCGTCGACCGCCCCGACCTCCGCCGCCAGCAGCGCCCGGAGCGCCTTCGCCGCCCGGTGGACGACCCCGCCGACCACCATCGCCGTGCGGCTGGCGACGGTCGGGCCGCTGTCAGGGACGATGTCGGTGTCGTGGGGGGCGTTGGAGACGAGATCGACCGGGACGCCGAGGGTCTCAGCGACGATCTGGGGGAAGATCGTCTCTGTCCCCTGCCCGATGTCGGTGCTGGCGGTGTAGATCCGGACGCGCCAGCCTGCGCTCGCGCCTGCGCCGTCCGGCCCGCCGCCCGGTCCTTCCAGGTACTCCAGCGCCACGTCGGCCTTGCCCTTCAGCGCCGCCTCGCCGTTCCCGGTGAACCCGCAGCCATGCCAGGCCAGCGCGAGGCCGCGCCCCGGGCTCAGCCGCGCTGCTGCGCCGCCGCCGCCGGGTCGCGGGAGGGGCGGGGTCAGCGGCGCACCGACCTTCGCGAGCGCCGCCTCCAGCACGACGCCCGCGCCGACGTCCTTCAGCACCTGCCCGGTCGGCGTCCGGTCGCCGTCCCGGTAGAGGTTGACGCGCCGCACCGCCAGCGGATCAAGGCCGAGCGTCCGGGCGATCCGATCCATGTGGCGCTCGGCCGCCCACTGCACCTGCGGCGCGCCGAAGCCCCGGAACGCGCCGTTGGGCGGGGTGTTCGTGGCGACCATCGTGGCCTCAGCGCGCACCGCGTCGCAGCGGTAGGGGCCGAAGGCGTGGATGACGCCCCGGCTGTTGACCACCGGGGAGAGCGTGTTGTAGGCGCCGCCGTCAAACAGGATATCCGCGTCTGAGGCCAATAGCCGCCCGGTCGCGCCGTCCACCACGCTGCGGTAGCGCATCCGGGCCGGGTGGCGCTTGGTGGTGGCGCGCAGATCCTCCTCGCGCCGATAGATTAACCGCACCGGTTTTCCCGACTTGATCGACAGCAGCGCCGCGTGGATCGCCACCAGCGACGGGTACTCTTCTTTCCCGCCGAAGCCGCCGCCCGTCGCCGCCTGGACGACATGAAAATCCGTGTGGCCGAGCGCCGGCTTCAGCGCCTTGTGGATGTAGTACGGACACTGCATCGACCCGATGACGGTCAGCCCGCCGCTCTTGCCAGAACCCATCGCGCTGCGCGGGGTGACGATCATCCCCTGCGGCTCGATGTAGAGCTGCTCCTGCAGGCCGC
>JBEIQZ010000700.1:0-2552 GCA_040376255.1 Alphaproteobacteria bacterium | reverse complement strand
TCCAACCCCTCCTCCAGCGCCTGCGCGAGCGGCACCAGATCTTCATAATAAAAATCTTGATTATTTCCATGAAATAAAAAAACAGTTCCATGTGCATCATTTGAAACAGGAACAGATGAATGTGTGGTTTTTGATTTATTGTTTTCAATTTTTAAGTTAAAAAATCCCTCAAACATTACCAACTGTTCTGCCGGGATCGGCCCCGCCTCCGCCCGCTCTACATCCTCCACCGACACCCCGAGCGCCTCCGCCAGTTGCACAGGGGAGAACCCTCTGATCTCCCGCAGCCACCGGAGCGTCTTCGCTGTCCCGATCACTCCTGCTATTTCCATTTAGTCATACTATCAGGCTGTATTTCCCGCGTCAACCTCCCCCGCCAGCACCCGCATCGCCTCCCCGACCGCCGCCTCCGGTCCTGCGAGCGCGAGCCGCCAGCCCGCCTGCAGCGGCTCCCGTCCGGTGGGCGTGGAGACGCCGCCTGCCGGATCGACGAGCGCCACCACCGTCGCCCCGGTGCGCGCCCGCAGGTTCAGCCCGATCAGGCTCTGCCCCGCCGCCGCGCCCACCGGGACGAGCCGGGGCGCGCCCCAGCCCGCCAGCACCTCAGGCGGCGCGCCGGGTGGCAGCTCGGACGCTGAAGCAGGCGTCGCATCAGGCGTCGCACCAGGCGTCGGCGGCCCGTGTCCGGCAGACCCGCCCTGCACCTGCTGGAGCAGCAGCGCCACCAGCCGCCCGCTGCCGGTCTGGAGCGCCGCATCGACCTCGCCGCTCTCCCGCCAGAGCCGCCAGAGGGGCAGGCCGAGGTAGAGGCTGAGGCCCAGCGCCGCCGGGACGGGCGGCAGGAACGGCATGGTGACCGCCAGCAGCAGCAGGCCCGCGACAGCCAGCAGCCCGACGCGCACCACGCCCTCCAGCAGCCGCGCGAGCGCCGGGCCGGGATCGAAGGGGAGCCGCGACGCTGCAGCGCGCCGCCGGAGCGGGGCGACGACCGCCGCCGCGATGGCGGACGCCGCGCGCTGCGCGCCCCAGAGCGGCAGGATGGAGAGCATGAGCGGGATCACCGCGAGCAGGAGCCGCAGGGTGTCAGCGAGCTGCGCCGGATCTGAGAGCGGATCTGAGAGCGGCGGGAGATCAGGGAGGCCCGGCAGGACGGTGCGCACAATCCAGGCGACCAGCCATGTGACAATATCCTCGGCGAGGAACGCATGGATCGCCACGATCGCCAGGATCGCCGCCAGATCCATCGCCAGCATCCCGACAGATCGCCGCAGCCCGGTCGCGCCCGCCGGGTCGGCGTCCCGGCGCAATTGCTCGATCCAGCCCGCGTAGAGGGCGAGGAGGCGCTGGAGCCGGTGGGGCAGGGCGCGCTCCAGCCGCTCGGCGGCGGGGGTGGCGCGGCGCACCATCCAGGGGGTGAGGGCGGAGGTGAGCAGGGCGACGGCCCCGGCGACAGGCAGCAGCCGCTCCCCGCCCGGCACGCTGGCGCCGAGCCCGGCGATCACGAACGAGAACTCCCCGATCTGCCCCAGGCTCATCCCCGCCTGCACCCCCGCCCGCAGCCCCTTCCCCACCAGCACCGTCCCCACCCCGACCGCCAGCAGCTTCCCGACGATCACCGCGCATGTCAGGCCAAGCACCACCGGCGCCTCGGCCCAGACCGCGCGAGGGTCGATGCTCATCCCGACCGAGACGAAGAACAGCGCGCCGAACAGATCGCGGATCGGGACGATCAGGTGCTCGACCTTCGCGCCCTCCCCGCTCTCAGCGATCAGCGTCCCGGCGAGGAACGCCCCGAGCGCCACCGACCAGCCAAGATCAGCGGTCAGCAGCGCCAGCCCGAAGCACAGCCCCACCGCCGCCACCACCACCGTCTCTGGCCGCCCCACCGCCACCACCCGCCGCACCAGCCCCGGCACCACCAACACCCCGATCCCCGCCAGCACCGGCAGCCCCACCAGCAGCCGCAGCACCACCGGCCCCAGCGCCTCCCCGCCGCTCCCCGCCGCCAGCACCGGCAGCCCCGCCAGCAGCAGCACCGCCAGCACGTCCTCGATCACCAGCACCCCGAACACACCCTCGCGCCAGCCCCCGCCCACGCCCTGCTCCTCGAACACCTTGGCGACCACCGCCGTCGAGGAGATCGCCGCCATCGCCCCCGCAAATATCTGCTCCGGCGGCGACCAGCCCGCCAGCCATGCCACCTGCCACCCCAGCCACGCCGTCAGCGACACCTCAGCGAGCGCCACCGGCCCCGCTGTCCCCGCCAGCCGCGCCAGCGTCCCCAGCCGCATCTCCAGCCCGATGGCGAACATCAGCAGGATCACCCCCAATTCCGAGAGCGTCCCCACTACCGCCCGATCCGCCACCAGCGGCACCGGCACGTGCGGCCCGATCAGCATCCCTGCCGACAGGTAGCCCAGCACCATCGGTAGCCGGAGCCACTGGAACAACACTGTCACCAGCGCGGCTACGCCGAAGACCATCGCGAGGTTCAATAAAAAATCGTGCGGGGTCATGGTTTTTTGCGGGGGGAGGATCTCCCCCCGCATCGG
>JBEIQZ010000157.1:0-10930 GCA_040376255.1 Alphaproteobacteria bacterium | reverse complement strand
GGGGCCCCCCCGCCTGATCACTCGCCGGTGCCGTAGAAGACGTAGCCTGCGCCGGTCGCCACGCCCGCGTTCTGGGCGCCCGACGCGCCGAACACGACCTCGTTGTAGCCGTCGTTGTCGAGATCCCCGACCCCGGCCAGCGCCGATCCGGCCGCCTCAGAGGCGCGGCTGCCCTCCGATGTGGTGTCCCCGGCGTCGATGCTCCAGGTCCCGGTCGGCAGCGGGCCGTAGAACAGGGAGGCGATCCCGCCCCCGGTGAAGGCACCGTCGTAGCCGGTGGCCGAGACGATCAGATCGGCGAAGCCGTCCGCGTTCACGTCCCCGAGGCCCGACACCTGCCGACCGGCGAAGTCGCTGGCCACGACGCCCTGGATGGTGGCGTCGGCGGTGGAGACGGTGGGCGCAGCGCCCGGGACGACGGCGCCCCGGTAGTAGAGCGCGACGCCGGCGTCAGCGACCGAGGTGTCGCGCTTGTGGGCGCCGATCACCAGATCGCCGTAGCCGTCATCGTCGACATCGCCGACGAAGGCCACCGAGTTGCCGAGCTCGTCCCCGGCGGCGGCGCCGCCGAAGGTGACGTTGGCAGTCGAGGCGCCGATCGATCCGGCCTGCGGGCCGAAGAAGACGTAGGCCGCGCCGGTGCCGGAGGAGGTGCCGTAGGCGCCGATCAGGATGTCATCGTAGCCGTCGCCGTTGTAGTCGCCGCGCCCGTCCACCGCTGAGCCGAAGTAGGCGTTGGTGGAGGCGGCGCCGCTGGGGGTGAACGTCGCGGTCTGGGTGGTGCCGATGACGTAGGTGCCGCTGGCGGTGTTGCCGGCGTAGAGCGCGACGCGCCCGCCGTTGGCGATGGTGGCGCTGAGGTCGTGGTTGGGGACGCCGATCAGCAGGTCGCCCTTGCCGTCGTTGTCCATGTCGCCTGCCGACACGATGGTTCCGGCCTGATCCTCGGTGCGCCCGCCCTTGACGAGCAGCCAGGAGCTGGCGGCGACGAGGCTGGTGTCGCCGCTGAGGCTGCCGCCGAGGATGACGTTGACGATACCGGCGTTGGTAGCGGCGCCGTTGTCTGCCTTGTACTGGCCGATGATCAGCTCATTGTCGCCGTCGCCGTCGATGTCCGGCAGGACGCCGACCGAGCGACCGGCGCCGTCGCCGTTGACCGGGCCGGTGAAGATGGCGTTGGCCGAGGAGAGGCTGGAGGCGACCCCGGCAGCGCCGCCGAAGAGGACGTAGGCGCGGCCCCGGTTGGTGGCGGCGGCGCTGGAGTCATAGCCCTCCGCGCCGATGATCAGGTCGTCAAAGCTGTCGCCGTTGACGTCGCCCCCGGCGATGCTGTTACCCTGGCCGACGAGATCGGAGGCGCTGAGGCCGTAGATCGTGGTGGTGGCGTCGGTGTCGGTGCCGTCGCCGCTGAGCTGGCAGTCGTCCTCGCCGTCGCAGTCCTCGTCGATGCTGTTCTCGCAGATGTCGGCGGCGTTCGGGTGGACGGTGCCGCTGGCGTCGTCGCAGTCGCCTCCGGCGCTGGCGTACCCGGCGGGCTGGGTGCAGGAGAGGGTGCTGGTGGTGCCGTAGCCGTCCGTGTCGCCGTCGAGGTACCAGGTAGCGCGGTCGGTGGCGTCAGTGTCGGTCACCGCGTCGCAGTTGTCGTCGATGCTGTTGCAGACCTCAGCGGCGGCGGGGTTGACGGCGGCGCTGCCGTCGTCGCAGTCGGTCGCGTCAGAGACGGTGCCGGCGGGCTGGGAGCAGGCGCGCTGGCTGCTGGCGAGGTCGCCGTAGCTGTCGGCGTCGGCGTCGGCGTACCAGGTGGGGGCGTCGACGGCGTAGCTGTCGTCCACGGTGCCGTTACAGTCGTTGTCCTCGCCGTCGCAGTACTCCGTGGCGCCGGGGTAGCTGCCCGCGCTGCTGTCGTCGCAGTCGGTGCTGTCCGCGACGTAGCCGGAGGGCTGGTCGCAGGCGTCCTGCGTGACGTTGATGTCGCCCCAGGTGTCAGCGTCGCTGTCGGCGTACCAGGTCGGGGCGTCGGCGGCGTAGTCGTCATCGAGCGTGCCGTTGCAGTCGGAGTCCACGCCGTCGCAGTACTCCGTGGCGCCCGGATAGGTGGTGGCGGTCGCGTCGTCGCAGTCGGTGTCGTCCGCGACGGTCCCGGTGGGGGCGTCGCAGGCGACGGTGTAGACCGACGCATCGCCGTAGCCGTCCCCGTCGGCGTCGTCGTACCAGGTGGGGGCGTCGAGGGCGTAGTCGTCGTCCACGGTGCCGTTGCAGTCGTTGTCATCGCCGTCGCAGTACTCGTCCGCGCCGGGGTAGCTGCCCGCGCTGCTGTCGTCGCAGTCGGTGTCGTCGGCAGAGTAGCCGGAGGGCTGGCTGCAGGCAGTGGTGGAGACGGCGGGGTCGCCGTACGTGTCGGCGTCGACGTCCGCGTACCAGGTGAGCGCGTCGGTGGAGTCGGGATCGTCGGTGAGTCCGTCGCAGTCGGTGTCCACGCTGTCGCAGAGCTCGGCGGCGCCGGGGTGGATCGTGTCGTCGCTGTCGTCGCAGTCGCCGCCGTCCGCGACGTAGCCGGGGAGCGCCGAGCAGGCGGTGATCGTCGTCGCGGGATCGCCGTAGCCGTCCGTGTCTCCGTCCATGTACCAGTCGGTCGCATCGGCGGCGTTCACGTCCACGGTGCCGTCGCAGTCGTTGTCTGCGCCGTCGCAGACCTCGGTGGCTGAGGGGTTGATCGCGGCGTCCCCGTCGTTGCAGTCATCGCAGGCCAGCACGCCGTCCGCGTCGCGGTCATCGGAGCCGACCGAGCCGTCACAGTTGAAGTCCACCGTCCCGTCGCAGGTCTCGTCGGCGCCGGGGTTGTAGGCGGGGTCGGTGTCGTCGCAGTCGCCGCCGATGCCGGAGACGTCGGGGGGCTGCAGACAGGAGCGGAAGCCTTCGCCGGTGCCGTAGCCGTCGCGGTCGCCGTCAGAGTACCAGAGCGGGGCGTCGGCGGCGTCGTCGTCTACGGTGCCGTCGCAGTCCTGATCGACCCCGTCGCACACCTCAAGGGCGTCGGGGTTGATGTCCGCGTCGCTGTCGTCGCAGTCCGAGCCGTCGGTGATGTAGCCCACCGGCTCCTCGCAGAGGATCATCTCTGTCGCCGGATCGCCGAAGCCGTCCCCGTCCGCGTCGAGGTACCAGGCCGAGGAGCCGCCCGCGCCGTCGTCCGGCACGCCGTCGCAGTTCTGATCGACGCCGTCGCAGTCGTCGTCTGTGGCGTCGGGGTTGATGCCGGCGTCCGCGTCGTCGCAGTCGGTGCTGTCCGCGACGTAACCTGCAGGCTGCGCGCAGTCGGTGGTGAGGCTGTCGGGGCTGCCGTAGCCGTCGCCGTCGCCGTCCTCGTACCAGGTCCCGGCGTCGGTGGCCGAGGCGCCGTCGATCTGTCCGTCGCAGTCGTTGTCCACGCCGTCGCAGATCTCCGGCGCGTCGGGGTTCACGTCCGCGAGCGTGTCGTCGCAGTCGACGTCGCTGGTGAAGCCGTCGCCGTCCTCGTCAGTGAGCGGCGTCGTTCCGGTGTCGGTGCTGTCCGAGTCCTTGGGGGCGCTGGGGCAGCCGATCAGCAGCATGAGGGGCAGCAGAGAAAGAAGTTTCATGAGGTCTCCTGTTGTCCTCAGGATAGCCTCTCCTCTTCAGATCCGCGACTGCAGTTGTCTGCTCCTGAGCAGGCATTCAGTGATCACCGGCGACGGCGGCCCAGCCAGAGCAGCGGGAGCAGGAGCAGCCCGGCGGCGGCCTCGCCGCCCTTGTCGTCCCCGCAGCCGCACTTCTTGTCGTCATCGACATCGGGCGGCCCGGCCTGCCTCGGGATGGGGGTCTCGTAGTTGCGGGTGTTGGCGGCGTCGTGGTGCATGGAGGCCCACTGGATGTCCTGATCGGCGCGACCGTCGGTGCGCCAGGCCCACAGCCAGCCCTCGCGGGTGGTGACCACGACCTCCAGGTACCCGTCCCCGTCGATGTCCCCGACCGCCGGGCTGCCGAGCAGCCAGTTGCCGGTGAACTTGGGCCAGCCGGGCGCCTCGTTCCCCTCGCCGTCCCAGGCGTGGACGAGGTAGCCCGCCGATCCGAGCATCACCTCGGGCTTGCCGTCCCCGGAGACGTCGGCGATGGCGGGGGAGATCAGGAACTGCAGATCCTCGATCTGGCGGGGCCAGCCGGGGAGCGCGGCGCCGGTCTTCCCGTCCCACGCTGAGACGCCGTGCTGGAAGTCGCTCATCGTGTAGAGCGCGAGCGTGATCAGGTAGAGCGTGCCGGTGCCGCCGACGACGTAGTCGGGGGTGCCGTCGAGGTTCAGATCGCCGAAGGCGGGCTGGGTGTTCATCTGGACGAGCGAGGGCTCTGTCGTGTTGGCGTCGCCGCTGTAGTCGGAGGAGACGTAGGAGACGTCCAGGTAGACAGTGCCGTCGGCGTTGTAGAGCGGGCTGGTGCCGAGCATGACCGGGCTGGAGACCTCCAGCGCGGCGCCGCCGTCGATGTTGGCCAGCGCCATCGAGGCAGGGTGGCCCTCTCCGACGATGGGGAGCAGCCCGGCCTCGTTGACAAGCCCGTACTCGACCACCGGCCAGCCGGGGAGCGCGGTCGCAGACACCGCGTCGAAGATGAAGGAGATCGACGCCTTTCCGTCCTGCACCGTCTCGTTGGTGCCGATGGCGATGTCGATGGCGCCGTCCCCGTCCACGTCGCCGATGGCGGGGGTGTTGATGATGCGGGCGCCGTTGGTCTCGCAATTCTCCGGGGCGCAGACGTCGATGGGGTACGGCCCCCAGTCGGCGCCGGTGTGGTCCCACACATAGAGCCGCTGATCCATCGCCCCGGCGATGATCTCCAGCTTTCCGTCCCCGTCGAGATCGGCGAGGGCGGCGCCGCTCAGGAAGCCGTTGTCCCAGTCGTTGGCGGAGGTGAACTCGGACGGCTCCCGGCCGATGATCCCGACCGGGAAGCCGGCCATCGGGCTGCCGTCGCTGTGCCAGACGTAGACCTTGCCCTCGATCGATGCGGCGACGACCTCGACCGCGCCGTCCCCGTCGAGGTCGGCGATGGCGGTGGCGCCGAGGAAGCGGTCGTAGGCGGGGCTGACGGCGGCGGCGGCGGGCTGGTCGGCGTGGAAGCGCGAGGAGAGGTCTGCGCGGACGGGCCAGCCGGACAATTCGCTGCCGTCGGGCTTGTAGGCGTGGACAAAGCCGGAGGCGTCGGCGACGACGATCTCCAGCGGGCCGTCCCCGTCGAGGTCGCCGAGGTTCGGCGAGGACTCGCCGGAGGCGCCCATCTGGAGCGGGAAGGCGGTGAGGCGGTCGGGATCGTCGTGGACGAAGAACGTCTTCTGGAACTCGCCGCGCCGCCCGTCGTCGTCGGTGACCACCACCCTCACGGTGACCGCCGGGGCGAAGACGCGATCGGCGCGCTCCAGAATGGTCTCGGTGAGCGCGGGCTCGGGGATGGCGGCGCTGGGGAAGCCGGTGAGATCGACGGTGCCGAGCGCGCCGTCGAACGCCTCAGTCCCTGATCCGGAGGCGACCTCCGACCAGTCGCGCGGGTCGTGGCCGGCGCCGACCTCCAGCTTCCAGGTGTAGCCGGAGGAGTGATCAGCGGCGATGCGGCCCCGGATCTCCAGCTTCCCGGCGGCGTTGTCGAACACCTGGAACCAGGACGGCGAGGTGATGTCCACTTCCGGAGGGATATCGCCGGACTGGATGCGCTCCACGGCGCGCCCGACGTTGACGCGGCCGTAGCCGTAGAAGGGATCCCATCCCGGCCCGGAGGGGTAGGCGCGCGAGAGCGAACGCTCCTCCTCGCTCAGATCCACGTCGTCAGCGCTCTGGATGAGGAGCTGGTACACCTCGTCCGAGGAGAGCCGGGCGCCCTGATCCATCGCGGCGGACTGGATCAGCGCGGCGGCCCCGGCGGTGACGGCGACCGCGCCAGTGGCACAGGCGCTGGAGTCGGCGACGAGCTGGACGCGCGGCCCCCAGTTGTTGCAGTTCCAGGTGTTGAAGTAGCTGTAGACGCCGTTGTTCTCGTCGCTGCCGTTAGAGCGGACGGAGTGGACATAGAGGATGCCGTCGATGAGCGAGGGCATGTTGTGGTGGTAGGCGTTCTCGTCTCCGGCGGCGCCGACGAGGGTGACGCCGCGCTCGCGGGCGTACTGGACCGCCTCGTAGAGCTGCGCCGGGGCGGAGAGGCTGCCGGTCGCCATGCTCACCGAGACCGCGCCCCGGTCGGCGGCGTAGAGGACAGCCTCCGCCACGCGCCCGCCGTCGCTCACGAAGGTGTCGCCGATGCGGAGCGGGGTGAAGGAGCAGCCGGGGCAGACGCCGATGTCGCCGTGCTCGTCGGCACCCTCAGAGACGATGTCCTCGATGACGCCGTCGCCGTGGGTGCCGAAGTCCTGTTCGAAGCTGTGGTAGGCGTCGTTGTCGTTGCCGAAGAAGTCCCACCCGGCGATGTCGTCGACATAGCCGTTCCCGTCGTCGTCGACGCCGTCTGAGAACGCCGCCAGCAGATCAGAGCCGTCGAGGTGGTGATCCGCGCGGTCATGACCGGCGGTGATGTCCACGCGCGGATCCTCGGCGTAGTCCTGGATGTTTACCAGGCCGTTCCCGTCCAGATCGTAGCTCAGGGCGTCGGCGCCGTCGGCGTACTGCGGCAGCGGCAATTCGGCGGTGTTGAGCGCGAGGTTGTTCCGGTAGGCGCCGTTGGCCCAGTCAACCCCGGAGTCGGCCACCGCCACCGTCGCGTCAAAACGTCCGGTGCTGTAGCGCCACGCCCGGTCGGCCGCGCAGCCCGAGCCCATGTCCGCTTCGGCGGCGCGGATCGTGGCGCGCGATCCGGAGGGGATATACGAGATCAGCCACCACCGGCCGTCGAGATCCGCCGGGCAGAGGTCTTCACGATCCACCTCGCCGCACTCGGGGTAGGTGGGCAGCGGCAGCAGCGCGCCGGCTGTCGGGAGCAGAGAGAGGAGCAGCATCGGATCTCCGCGCGGAGGATAGCGTGGAACAGGGCGGGGCGCCGCCAGTATTGGAAATTGCCATACGCTTGACAGCAGCCGTCTTGCAGACAGTCTGGTCAGAGTCTTAACGTGGAATCACTGAGCCAGTGGAGAGATCATGGAGATCCGGTTCGTCCAGCGCTTCCCATGCACCCCGCAAAAGCTCCTCAGCATCCTGCGGGACCCCGACTACGAGCGCGAGTCGCGTGCGGTCGCCGACGTCGACGTCTCCGTGCTCCGCTCCGAGGAGAAGGCGGGCGTATTGACAGAATTCCTGCGGATCAGCTCCCGCAAGGAGCTGTCCTCCTTTATGAGGACCGCCATCGGGGCCGACCGGATGCGCTACGAGCAGGAGCTGGTGACTGACACCGCCACGATGATCACCCGCTGGAAGATCCTGCCGCTGTTCCACGCGGACAAGGTGACCTGCTCAGGGACCTCCCGCATCACCGCCACTGCCGACGGCTGCGAGCGCCTCATCCAGGGCGATCTGAAGATCAGCGTGCCGTTCATCGGCGGCAGGATCGAGCAGGGTGTCATCTCGGAGCTGGAGGCCGGGTATGTCCGGGCCGGCGAGGTCATCACCCGCTGGGCGCAGAAGCCATGATGTTCGCCTCCCTCCTCCCTGCCCTCCTGCTCTCCCTCCCCGCGACGGCGGGCTACGGCGACCCGCAGCGCGGCTACCCGGATCGCGATGAGCGCTGGCTCCACCTCTGGACGAACGCGGCGCGGGTGGCCCCGGACGCCTTCGAGGGCGAGTACCGGGAGGGCGGTTGCTCCTTCGATCAGGACTTCTCCGCCGACGAGAAGCAGCCCAAGGATCCGCTCTACCTCGACTACGGCCTCGCAGAAGCCGCGCGCTACCACTCCGAAGATATGGCGTCGAACGGCTGCTTCCAGCACGAGAGCTGCGACGGAACGGACACCTGGGATCGCATCGACCGCTACTACAGCGAGGGCGGCGCGATGGGCGAGAACATCGCGATGGGCATGGTGGACGGGAAGTACGCAGTGCTGTCCATGTGGATGTGCTCCACCTCCGGACACCGTGCCAACATCATGAGCGGCGACTTCAACGAGCTCGGCGTCGGTGTGGCGGAGGGCGGGGACGGCAGCTACTTCACCCAGGACTTCGCCGCCGGGGTGCTGAGCGCAGGGGAGCCGCCGGTACGGATGGCGGCGGACGATGGATCAGGCGGCTTCTATGCCGACTACGCCGGGTCAGGCGCCCCGGGAGTGATGTCGGTGGTCGTGGACGGGAAGGTCACAGAGATGCAGCGCGTCTACGGAACCGACAGCCGGGGCATCTGGTGGGCGGAGAGCAGCGCGGTCAGCGGCGAGTGCCAGTCCTGGTGGATCAGCTACGAGGACAGCAGCGGAGCGCGGTTCACCTTCCCGGAGACGGGGGCGTACCGGATCGGGGGCTGTGGCGAGGACTGGGTCGGGACGCGCACGGACGGCGGCTCCGGCGTGGAGGACGGGGAGGGCGGGATCAGCGATCCCGGCGCGCTCGCCACCCCGTCCACGCTCGATGACGACATCAAGCTCGGCGGCTGTCAGACCGGCGGCGGGGGCGCAGGAGGGGGCGGGGGGCTCCTGCTCGCGGGGCTGCTCTGCGGGGCGGCTACCAGGGGTCGAGGCCGGTCAGCCGGCGCCCGAGGCCGGTGAGCGCGGGGGGCGCGTAGCCCTCTTTCTCGATGTCGGCGCGCTCCTGCGGGACGACCCCGCGCATGGCGAACAGCCGGGGGCGCTCGCCCTTGAGCAGCGCGTTCTGGACATCCTGCATCACCTGGCGGTGCCAGGCAGCGTCAGGATGAGCCGGATCGGCCTCAAAATAACGCGCATAGAAGCTGTGGCGCCAGCGGTCTGAGACGTTCCGCATGCTGGTGTGGGGCAGGCGGCAGTCCCAGACGCAGAGATCGCCGACCTCCATCCCGATCGGCTTCAGGCGCGCCTGTACGTCGGCGTCATAGACGCGGTTGAACGTGCGGTCGGGCGGCGGCACCTCGGCCCCGGCGGCGCGCTGGGCCTCCGCCCAGGCGGCGATGTCGTGGTGGAAGCCCGGCACGCAGGCGAAGCAGCCCGCCGCCTCGTCGTTCCGGTTGAGCGCCACGGCCCCCTGCAGCACCCGCCACCAGGGCCGGTGGAAGGGGTTGATGTCGAGGTGGAGGTAGGGATTCCGGTTCCATGCCCGTTTTGACACGGTACGTCCACGCTGATCCAGCAGGGCAGCGGGCCGCTTCCAGCCGAGCCGATCCACGCTCACCCACAGCTTCTGATCGTCCAGCAATTGCGCGAAGACGCCATGCAGCGTGGGATCCTCGCGCATCGCCCACATCGATGGCAGGCACCACGCCTCAGAGAAGCCGTGCTGGGAGAGCGGCCATTGCTCCCAGGTTCCGGGGTCGTCCCGCTGTATCTGACATCGCTGTTCGAGGAATTGCCAGCCCTCTCCGATCACGCGGGCGCAGAGATCGGCGGGGAGGGCGCCCCGGATGAGGAGGTAGCCGTGTTCGGCAAAAAAGGAGTGATCCGCTTCTGTCAGGGTGTACATCTGTGGCTCCAAAGGGAAGGGGCACAGGTTAGACTGATCAGATGGAAGAGAGCAAGCGTCCTCCGCAATTGGAAGCCTCCTGGCTTGAGCAGATCGGCGACGAATTCCAGAAGCCCTACATGCAGACGCTCCGGGCGTTCCTTGTCGAGGAGAAGAAGCTGCACCGCATCTTCCCGCCCGGCCCTGAGATCTTCAACGCCTTCACCCTGACGCCGTTTGATCAGGTGCGGGTGGTGATCCTGGGCCAGGACCCGTACCACGGCGCGGGTCAGGCGCACGGCCTCTGCTTCAGCGTGCGCCGGGGGGTGCGCCCGCCGCCCTCGCTGGAGAACATCTTTCAGGAATTGAGCGCCGATCTCAACCTGCCGATCCCGCGCCACGGCGATCTGACCGCCTGGGCGCAGCAGGGCGTGCTGCTGCTCAACACCGCGCTGACGGTGCGGGAGCGGCAGGCCAACAGCCACAAGGATCAGGGCTGGGAGGTCTTCACAGATCGGGTCATCGCGGTGCTGAACGAGCGGAAGAAGGGGCTGGTTTTTGTGCTGTGGGGCGCGAACGCCGGGAAGAAGGCGGCGATGATCGACGGGACGCGCCACATGATCCTGCGATCCGCGCACCCCTCGCCCTATTCGGCGGCCAACGGGTTCTTCGGCAGCAAGCCGTTCTCCAAGATCAACGACTGGCTGCGGCGCCAGCGGGACACGCAGATCGACTGGACGCTGCCGGAGTAGGCGCTGCCGGAGTAGGCGCTGTCCTCCCTTCAAGTGCAGGTCCGGGTTTTGCATGGCATAATGGGCGCACCGGAGCCATGATGATCCTGCTTTTCCTGTTCCTCGCCTGCCCGCCCGCTGAAAAAGAAGACTCCAGAGAGCTTATCGACGACAGCTCTGGCAAAGACAACGGCACAGACAGCGCCGGGGAGAACGCCGCCCCCTCTGCTCCTGAGATCGCGATCACCCCCGCGATCCCCCTCGCCGGGGAGGCGCTGACAGTCACGATCCTCGCGGAGTCCGCCGATCCGGACGGCGATCCGGTCAGCTACAGCTACGCCTGGTCGGTCGACGGCGGCGCGCAGGCCGATCTCACCGGGGAGGTCGTCCCGGCCGGCCGCACGCTGGACGGGGAGCTCTGGTCGGTCACCGTCACCGCGACCGACGGCGACGACGCCAGCGCGCCTGTCACCGCCAGCGTCGACATCGGCGACCAGCCGCCGGTCGCGCCGACGCTCCACATCGACCCCGCCGCGCCCTCCCCCGGCGACGACCTCACCCTCGTCTTCGACACCCCCGCCGCTGACCCTGAGGGACAGGCCCTCACCCAGACCGTCCGCTGGACGGAGAGCGGCACCGTCCGCAACGATCTCGCCGATG